>NZ_JBSICH010000035.1:0-120830 GCF_053613315.1 Streptomyces sp. JK94
TGACGTCGATGCCCGGCGTCGGCGTCAGGACCGCCGCCGTCCTGCTGGTCACCGTCGGCGACGGCACCAGCTTCCCCACCGCCGCCCACCTCGCCTCCTACGCCGGCCTCGCCCCCACCACGAAGCAGTCGGGCACCTCCATCCACGGCGAACACGCACCCCGAGGCGGCAACCGGCAACTCAAACGCGCCATGTTCCTGTCCGCCTTCGCCTGCATGAACGCCGACCCCGCCTCCCGCGCCTACTACGACAAACAACGAGCACGCGGCAAAACCCACACCCAGGCCCTCCTCCGCCTCGCCCGCCAGCGCATCAGCGTCCTGTTCGCCATGCTCCGCGACGGCACCTTCTACGCACCCCGCGTCCCCAAGGACGTCGAACTCGCCGCATGACCCCCACAAGCCAAACCAACCCAAATCAACCCTGGGCGCCTTGACGAAAGACATAGAGGCACCCCCCCGCCGTCGGTGGAGCAGCTCACCCTGCGGATGACCGCGCTGTCGCACCCGGTGCGGATGCGGATCTGCCGTCACCTGGCGCGCAGTTCGTACACCACGAGCGAGCTGGCGCAGGTGCACGGCGTGTCGGCCCCGGAGATATCCAGGCACCTGGCCGTGCTGAAGAAGGCGGGCCTGATCACCACCCGCCGCCGCGGACGGTACGTCCTGCACCAACTGGACGTGACGGTGGTGGCCCGGCTGGGCAGCGACTTCCTGGAGGGAATACTCCGCTGATCCGCCGGAGCGCGGTCGCCCGTCCACAGGGGCACGCGGCGCTCCCCACCGGCGCGGCGTCCGCCGCGGGCGCCGTCAGCCCTGCCCGCCGCCGGCCCGCACCAGCCCGGTCTCGTAGGCGAGGACCACGACCTGCACCCGGTCGCGCAGGCCGAGCTTGGTCAGGATGCGCCCCACGTGCGTCTTCACGGTCGCCTCGGACAGCACGAGCCGGGCCGCGATCTCGCCGTTGGACAGGCCTTGGGCGACCAGCACCATGACCTCGCGCTCGCGTTCGGTGAGCCGGTGCAGTTCCTTGTGCCGGGGCTCCTGGCCGGTGGCCGGCAGCATCGGCGCGAACCGGTCCAGGAGCCGTCGGGTCGTCGAGGGGGCGACCACCGCGTCGCCGCTGTGCACGGAACGGATCGCGGCGAGCAGCTCGCCGGGCGGCACGTCCTTCAGCATGAAGCCCGAGGCGCCCGCCTTCAGCGCCGAGAACGCGTACTCGTCGAGGTCGAAGGTGGTCAGGATCAGCACCTTCGGCGCGTCCGGGTCCGCGCAGATCCGGCTGGTCGTCTCGACACCGTCGAGCTTGGGCATGCGGACGTCCATCAGGACGACGTCCACGGCGGTCGAGCGCAGCACCTGGAGGGCCTCGACGCCGTCGCCCGCCTCCGCGACGACCTCCATGTCCGGCTGGGCCGCCAGCACCATCCGGAAGCCGGTGCGCAGCAGCACCTGATCGTCGACGAGCATGACGCGGATCGCCATCGGGGCCTCTTCCGTTCTCCGGGCGTCCGGTCGTGCCGGTCGTGCCGGTGGTCTGCCGGATCGCCTGCCGGTTGTGACAGGTGTCAACGCCGTACATGCGTACGGGCGCGGATGTCAGTGTGCGGGTTTCAGCGGGAGCAGCGCACTGATGCGGAATCCTCCGCCCTGCCGCGGGCCCGCGTCCAGGGTGCCGCCGACCATGCCGACGCGTTCGCGCATACCGATCAGGCCGTGGCCCTGGCCGTCGAAGCCGCCCTCCTCGTACAGCTCGTGCGGGGCGCCCTTGCCGTCGTCCTCGACGAGCAGTCCGAGACCGTCGTCGAAGTAGACCAGCCGCACGCTCGCGCCCGCGTTGGGGCCGCCGTGCTTGCGCGTGTTGGTCAGCGCCTCCTGCACGATGCGGTACGCGGTGAGCTCGACGCCGCTGGGCAGCGTGCGCGGGGTGCCCTCGACCTTGAAGTCCACCGGCAGGCCGGAGGTGCGGCACTGCTCGACGAGGTCCTCGATCTGCTGGACGTCCGGCTGCGGCACGTACTCGCCGGCCTCCTGGTGCTCGCCGGTGCGCAGCACGCCGAGCAGGCGGCGCATCTCCGCGAGGGCCTGGCGGCCGGTGGAGGAGATGGTCTCCAGAGCCTTTCTCGCCTGGTCGGGGGCCGCGTCCATGACATAGGCGGCGCCGTCCGCCTGCACCACCATCACGGAGACGTTGTGCGCGACGACGTCGTGCAGTTCGCGTGCGATCCGGGCGCGCTCGGCGGCGACCGCGACCTTGGACTGCGCCTCGCGCTCCTTCTCCAGTCGGGCGGCCCGCTCCTCCAGCTGCGCGAAGTAGGCACGGCGGGTGCGGATGGAGTCGCCGAGCACCCAGGCCAGCGCGAAGGGCACCGCCTGGAACACCGTTATCGCGACGTTGTTGCCCATGCCCACGTCTTCCATGGGCCAGCGCACCTGGGCGACGGGCGCCGCGCACAGCCCCATGGTCAGCGCGGCCCGGGAGGCCCAGCGAGCGCCGGACACGGCCACGGTGTAGACGATGACCAGGAGGGCGAAGTCGGCCGCCATCGTCGACACGTCCAGCACCACTTGCCCGACGCCCACCGCGGCGGCCAGCAGGAGCATCCGCTCCGGCACGAGCCGGCGCAGCGCGATCACGACGCACAGGAGCAGAACGCAGGGAATGACCAGCGCCGTGGCGTCCGTCCCCCTGGTCTCCTGCTGCGGAGCCACGGACACGACGGAGATTCCGAACAGGACAAGGGCCCAGAAGCAGTCGACCCCGGTGGGGTGTCTGCGGAGGAAATCGTAGAGGCGCTGCACGTGAACCAGCGTAGGGAAGTGCGATAGGTGCAGGGGTCAACCGGAGGACCGATCCGCATCGTCCGTGCGTACTCCGCAAGGTGGAGGCTCCGCTCTCCTGTGCGCCTAGCCTGGGTCTGTGACGCGAGGGACAACAGGGATCAGAGCGACTGCTGCGGCGCAAAAGGCCTGGCGAGGCTGGAGAGAAGCAACGCAGGACGCCCTCTACGGTCCGGGCGGCTTCTACCGCCAGGGGCCCGAGGGTCCGGCCGGGCACTTCCGCACGTCCGTGCACGCGTCGCCGCTGTTCGCCCGGGCCGTGGCGCGGCTGCTGTGCCGGGTGGACGAGGCGCTCGGGCGGCCCGCGTCGCTGGGCTTCGTGGACATGGCGGCCGGGCGGGGGGAGCTGGTCACCGGGGTGCTGGCCGCGCTGCCCGCCGACGTGGCCGCACGCACGCGCGCGTACGCCGTCGAGGTCGCCGGACGGCCGCAGGGGCTGGACCACCGGATCGAGTGGCGCGCCGAGCCGCCGCGCGGGGTGACCGGGCTGCTGTTCGCCAACGAGTGGCTGGACAACGTGCCCGTGGACGTGGCCGAGGTGGACCCGGCCGGCGTGCCGCGGCGGGTGCTCGTCCGGGACGACGGCACCGAGCGGCTCGGGGAGCCGGTGGGCGGGGCCGAGGAGCAGTGGCTGGCGCGGTGGTGGCCGCTGCCCGGCGTGGAGGGGCTGCGGGCCGAGATCGGGCTCCCCCGGGACGCGGCCTGGGCGTCCGCCGTCGCGGCGCTGGCCGGGGGCCTCGCGGTGGCCGCCGACTACGCCCACACCGCGGCCACCCGCCCGCCCTTCGGGACGCTCACCGGCTTCCGGGAGGGGCGGGAGACGGCACCGGTGCCGGACGGGTCGTGCGACATCACCGCCCACGTCGCACTGGACGCGTGCGCGGCGGCCGGCACCGGGAGCTGCGCTCGGACCGGAGCCGAGGAACGTACCGCGGACCACGCCGGGGCACGTACGGCGGACCACGCCGGGGCACGTACCAGGGACCACACCGGGGCACGTACAGCGCCTCAGGCCCAGGAGTCCGCACCGGGCCGCACCGGGGACCACACACCGCCCCACGCCGACGCCCCCGCACCGGACCACACCGGGAAACACACCGCACGCCCCGCCGAGGAACCCGCACCGGCCCCCGCCGGGAGGCGCACGCCGGAGCGCACACCCCCTGGTGCGCTCCTGCGCCCCCAACGCGAGGTCCTGCGCGCGCTCGGTGTCGCGGGCACACGCCCCCCGCTCGCGCTGGCCTCCACCGATCCGACGGCGTACGTACGCGCCCTCACGCACGCCTCGGAGGCCGCCGAGCTGATCGCGCCGGGCGGGCTGGGCGACTTCGTGTGGCTGCTCCAGCCGGTGGGGGCCGTCGACGCGTCCGCGCTACTTGTCGATGTCCCCGACCACGAAGAACAGTGACCCCAGGATCGCGACCATGTCCGCGACCAGCGTCCCGGGCAGCAGCTCCGCGAGCGCCTGGATGTTGTTGTACGAGGCCGAGCGCAGCTTCAGCCGGTACGGGGTCTTCTCACCCTTGCTGACCAGGTAGTAGCCGTTGATGCCGAGCGGGTTCTCGGTCCAGGCGTACGTGTGGCCCTCGGGCGCCTTGAGCACCTTCGGGAGCCGCTGGTTGACGGGCCCGGGCGGCAGCTCGGCCAGGCGGTCCAGACAGGCGTCGGCGAGAGCGAGGGCGTTGTGCGTCTGCTCCAGGAGGCACTCGAAGCGGGCGAGGCAGTCGCCCTCGGTCCGGGTGACCACCTTCAGGGTGTCCTGGAGTGCGCCGTAGGCGAGGTACGGCTCGTCGCGGCGCAGGTCGAAGTCGACGCCGGAGGCGCGCGCGATCGGACCGCTGACGCCGTAGGCGTGCACGGCCTCGGGGGCGAGGGAGCCCACCCCGCGGGTCCGCCCCCGGAAGATCTCGTTGCCGAGCACCAGGTCGTCGAAGACGTCCATGCGCGAGCGGACCGCGGCGACGGCACCGCGCGCGCGGGTGGCCCAGCCGGCCGGCAGGTCCTCCTTGAGGCCCCCGACGCGGTTGAACATGTAGTGCATGCGCCCACCGGAGACCTCCTCCATGACGTTCTGGAGGACCTCCCGCTCCTGGAAGGCGTAGAAGACGGGGGTGATGCCGCCCAGCTCCAGGGGGTATGAGCCCAGGAACATCAGGTGGTTCAGCACCCGGTTCAGCTCCGCGAGCAGCGTCCGCGTCCACACCGCGCGCGCGGGTACCTCCATGCCGAGCATCCGCTCGACGGCGAGGACCACGCCCAGCTCGTTGGAGAAGGCCGACAGCCAGTCGTGGCGGTTGGCGAGCACGATGATCTGGCGGTAGTCACGGGCCTCGAACAGCTTCTCCGCGCCGCGGTGCATGTAGCCGATCACGGGCTCGGCACTCACGATGCGCTCGCCGTCCAGCACCAGCTTGAGCCGCAGCACCCCGTGCGTGGACGGGTGCTGGGGCCCGATGTTGAGCACCATGTCGGTGCTCTCCGCGGCACCGCCGACACCGACCGTGGTCTCCGTCGTGGGAGTCATGCACACAGTCTCCCCTACGTACGCTGGCCCCATGGAGACGGGGAGCACTGACGACACGGGCACGACGGGCAGCACGGGGGCGGCGGAGGCGGTGCCGGACGGGCCGGTGTGGACCGGTCTGCCGCCGGGACTGCTCCGCATGCGGCGGTTGTTGCTGGTGGTGTGGCTGGGACTGCTCGCACTCGCCGCGGGCCTGCTGTCCGGACTGTTCCTGGGCCCGCTCTGGGCGGCCCTGGCGCTGTTCCCCCTGGCCGTCACGGCCTGGGGCTGGTCGATGCTGGAGCGCAACTGGCGTTCCTGGCGCTACGCCGAGCGCGCCGACGACCTGCTGATCAACCGGGGCGTGCTGTGGCGGGAGGAGACCGTCGTCCCCTACGGGCGGATGCAACTGGTCGAGGTCACCTCCGGGCCGGTGGAGCGGTACTTCGGCCTGGCCAGCGTGCAACTGCACACGGCCGCCGCCGCGAGCGACGCGACCATCCCCGGCCTCGACCCGGCCGAGGCGGAACGCCTGCGCGACCGGCTCACCGCGCTGGGTGAAGCCCGATCGGCGGGGCTGTGACGACGCGCGGGGCGGAGAAGGGGCCGCCGGGGACCGGGGACGGTGTCGTCGAGCGGCGGCTGCATCCCGTCACGCCGCTGCGGCGGGCCTGGGCGCCGGTGGCCGTACTCGTCGGATGGGCCGTGCACGACCCGGACCAGGCCCAGCGCCAGCTCACCCGGCTGACGACGGCGCACCTGCTCATCGGCCTCGCCGTGCTCATCCCGGCTGCCGCCCTGTACGGCTTTTTGACCTGGTGGTTCACCCACTTCGCGGTGACCGACACGGAGTTGCGCATCCGTACCGGTCTGCTGTTCCGGCGCACCGCGCACATCCGGCTGGAACGCATCCAGGCCGTCGACGTCACCCAGCCGCTGCTCGCCCGCGTCGTCGGGGTCGCCAAGCTGAAACTCGACGTCATAGGCACCGGCAAGAAGGACGAGCTGGCCTTCCTCGGCGCCGACGAGGCGAGCGCGCTGCGGGCCGAGCTGCTCGCCCGCGCGGCCGGCCTCGCGCCCGAGACCGCGCACGAGGTCGGCGAGGCACCCTCCCGGCAGATGCTGCGCGTACCGCCGCGCGTACTCGCCGTCTCCCTGCTGCTGACCGGCGCGACCTGGGGCACGCTGATCGCCGCCGTCCTCGTACCGACGCTGCTGTGGCTGGCCACCCACAACCTGTGGACGGTGCTGGCGACCGCCTTGCCCCTGCTGGGCGCCGCGGGCGCGAGCAGCGCGGGCCGGTTCGTCGGGGAGTACGACTGGACGGTGGCCGAGTCCCCGGACGGCCTCCGCATCGACCGCGGGCTGCTGGACCGCACGCACGAGACCGTGCCGCCGGGCCGGGTGCAGACCGTACGGATCGTGGAGCCGCTGCTGTGGCGACGGCGGGGCTGGGTGCGGGTGGAGCTGGACGTGGCCGGGTCGTCGAACTCCGTGCTGCTGCCGGTCGCCCCGCGCGAGATCGCGGAGTCGGTCGTCGCCCGTGTCCTGCCCGGGGTGACCGTGCCGGCGGACCCGGCGCTGTCGCGGCCACCGCGCCGCGCCGCGCGGTGCCGGCCCCTGTGGTGGCGCGGTTACGGGCTCGCCGTCACGGACGCGGTCTTCGCCGCCCGGTACGGGCTGCTGCGCCGCACCCTGGCGCTGGTGCCGCACGCCAAGGTGCAGAGCGTCCGCCGCACCCAGGGGCCCTGGCAGCGGGCGCTGCACCTGGCCGGCGTACGGGTGGACACGGGGGCGAACAAGACCGTGACCGCACGGCTGCGCGACGCGGACGAGGCGACGGAGCTGCTGCGGGCCCAGGCGGAGCGTTCCCGGACGGGGCGGCGCGACGCGCTGCCGGACCGCTGGATGGCCTGAGGACGACACGACGCGCCACCGGACCACCGGACGGCCTGAGGACGGTGAACCCGCCGGCCGATGGCCGAGACCGCCGGCGCCGCCGGGACGGACGACCCACCACGACCACGGCGTCCACCGCCGTCGCGGGGTGGAGCCGGTCCCGAGGACGGGCGCCTGCCCGCGTCAGGACACCGCGCTGCGCAGTGCCTGTACGTCGATCTGCTCCGTCTCGTCGTGGGCCGTCAGGTCGATCACCTGGCCCACTCCCCGGGACTCCTCGCCGGCCGGCTTGAAGGCGGCCTCCGTCTCGGCCTTGTGCAGGGCGAGGGCCTCCTGACCGACCACGTCGGCGAGGTCCTCGTTCTGGACGGACTCCAGGGTGCCGGGCGAGGAGGTCCCGTCCTCGGAGTCCTTGGTGCCGAAGAAGTCGAAACCGCCCTCGACCGCGGGGCGCCGCTCCGGAGCGGTCGGTACGACGGCCACCGCGGTCGGCACCGTGAAGTGACCGGTGGTCCGCCGGGTGGGCCGGGCGGGCTGCGCGAACCGGCCGTCGGACCGCTCGGACGCCTCGGACCGCTCGGACGCCTCGGACCGCTCCGGCTGCCCTGATGGCCCCGGCCGTTCGGACGGCTCGGAGCGGTCGGTCCGTCCGGGCTGGGCCGGCGGGGAGGCGGTGGTGGCGCGCTCGTGTCCGCCGGCCGCCTCGGGCCGTCCCTGGGGCTCGTCCTCCGGTGCGGCCTCGGCCGCCTCCGCGCTCTCGCCTCCGCCGTTGCCGCCGTCGTCCCCGCCGTCCCCGTCGTCGCCGTCCCCGGAGTCGCCGGAGTCGCCGGAGTCGCCGTCGCCGTCACGGTGACCGGCGTCCGGTCCGACGGGTGCGTCCTGGCCGAACCGGGCCAGGGCGGCGTTCGCCCGCAGGAACAGCCGGGAGCCCGCGGGCGAGAAGACGGCGGGGGCCTCCTCGGTGACCGCAGGGGTCTCCGCTGCCCCCGCGCCCGGCGCCCCGTCGGCCGGCGCGACGCCGACCGGGGCCCCGTCAGCCGGCGTCCGGTCGGCCGGCGCCGCCCCGGCCGAGGTCTCCCCCACCGGCGCCTGACGTGCCGCCGGCAGTGCGCGCGCCTGCGGCACGGTCTCTATCTCCATCAGCCGGCGGCCCTCCAGCGCGCTGGCACGCTCGGTCTCCGCCGTGGCGTAGCGCCGCAGCAGGGCGGCGTGCTCGTTGCGCAGCCCCGCCAACTCCGTGCGCTTCACCCGCAGCCGGTGCTCCAGCTTCACGCGCAGCTCGCGCGACTCCTCCAGGTCGGACTCCAGTTCGGCGACCCGTTCCTCGTAGCGCCACTCGTCGCTCGCCCGCGCGCGCGTGAGGTCGGCGACGCGCCTGCCCGCCTGCACGTCCCAGTGCCGCATGACGACCGAGCCCGCGACGGCCGTCACCGCGGCGACCGCGGCCAGTGAGCGCAGGATCATCGCTTCGCTGAACACCCAGGGGCCGAGGGCGCAGACGACGGAGACGCCTGCGATCGCCGACGGAGGAAGCAGCCTGTGCAGGGGCGGGGAATGGCGGTGACGTCCACGTGGCATGGCCAGAAACTTACCGCGCGTAGGCGAATCTTGGCGCCCCGCCCCGTAAAAACACGGTCTACTCCTACGTGTTCACAGGACACCGGGAATCCACATGCCCATCGGCAGCCGAATTACTTCAAGATCACTTCTGTGGGACGCCCCGTCGCGCCCGCCCGGCCGCCCACCGAGCCGCCCGCCGAGCCACTGCGGCGTCGCGGGATTCTCGCGCCGCCAGGCAGGGAAGTCGTGCCCGCCGCTTTCCAGGATGATCGACGAGATCCGCATCGGTTTCCTGTCCTTCACCCGTTCAAAGAACTCCAGCGTGTCCTTGTAGTTGGCCTCACCGGACTAGCCGCCGGTGAGGAGCGGTGAAGTAGGTGAGGTGTGGACCCGCGAGACCGGGCTCGACGCCCTCGAACCGGGCGACGAGGCGGTGGTGGACGTCGCGGATTTCTCCCTGGCCGGCCGCTCGATGCGCAACGTGCGCCAGAGAGGCCGGCGCAGCGAGCGCGCCGGTTGCGGGACCCGGCCGGGTACGGCGCGTGGCTGACCTCGGCGGCCCCGCACCGCGCCGCGTCCGCCGCGCCGCCGGGGACTGGCGCGGCACGGACACCGAGCGCGGCTTCTCCACGGCCTGGACCACATCGGCGACCCGACCGACGGCGACTGCCCGATCGCGACCACGCACCGGCAGGACGGCGCGTACGGCGAGCCCGGCGCGCACGGCAGGCACGGCGAGCCCGGCGGGCACGGCGCGACCTCAGGGCGATCCCGTACTTCGTGCCGTGGGGCGCCGACGGCCGGCCCCCCCCCCGACCTGACGAGGCCCGACCGCTCGGCCGGCCCCGGCATGAACGAGCTGCTGATCGTGGCCGCCCTCCGGACCGCCCCGCAGCCGGGCGGCACGCGGGCCTCCCTGAAGCAGGGACCGGGACCGAGGGACAGAGGGACAGGGGGACGGGGGACGAAGGACGGGGGACGGGGGGATGGGGGGGGACGGGGGCCGTACGCCGCCGCGCGCGCCCTCACCCACCCACCGCCGCCGGAGGCCCCCACCCCCGGGGCCTACGCTGAACACATGAGCAAGCAGACCGGCCGCCGCCACCACCTGGCGGGACTGACCCCATGGGACCGCTGCGCGGTCATGGGCGTCGTCAACGTGACCCCCGACTCGTTCTCCGACGGCGGCCGCTTCTTCGACACCACGGCCGCCATCAAGCACGGCCTCGGCCTCGTCGACGAGGGCGCCGACCTGGTGGACGTCGGCGGCGAGTCCACCCGCCCCGGCGCCACCCGCGTCGACGAGGAGGAAGAGCTCAGGCGCGTCGTCCCGGTCGTGCGCGGCCTGGCCTCCGAGGGCGTCGCGGTCTCCGTCGACACGATGCGCGCCTCCGTCGCCGAGCAGGCACTCGCGGTGGGCGCCGCCCTCGTCAACGACGTCAGCGGCGGCCTCGCCGACCCCCGGATGGTCCCGGTCGTCGCCGACGCCGGCGCCCCTTTCGTGGTCATGCACTGGCGCGGCCTCCTGGAGGGCGGCAACGTCCGCGGCACCTACGCCGACGTCGTCACCGAGGTCGTGGACGAGCTGCACGCGCGCGTGGAGGCGGTCCTGGAGGGCGGCATCGCCCCCGACCGCGTGGTCGTCGACCCCGGCCTCGGCTTCTCCAAGGACGCCGAGCACGACCTCGTCCTCCTCGCCCACCTCGACCGTCTCCTCGGCCTCGGCCACCCCCTGCTCGTCGCCGCCTCCCGCAAGCGGTTCCTCGGCCGGGTGCTCGCCGGTCCGGAGACGGCCCCGCCGCCCGCGCGGGAGCGCGACGCGGCCACCGCCGCCGTCTCCGCCCTCGCGGCGCACGCCGGCGCCTGGGCCGTACGCGTGCACGAGGTACGCGCCACGGCCGACGCCGTACGGGTCGCGCGCGCCGTCGAAGGGGCGCGCAGAACGGACCAGGGCTCGGAAGGAACCCGGTGAACGCACCGCACATCGACGTCGAGCAGGTAGAGGCCGCCAACACCGCCTTCTACGAAGCGCTGGAGCAGGGCGACTTCGAGAAGGTGTCGGACTTCTGGCTCACCCCGTCCGACCTGGGCATCGACGAGTCGTACCACGACCCCGCCGACGCCGGCGTGGTCTCCTGCGTCCACCCCGGGTGGCCGGTGCTCACCGGCCGCGGCGAGGTCCTGCGCTCCTACGCGCTGATCATGGCGAACACGGACTACATCCAGTTCTTCCTCACCGACGTGCACGTCTCCGTGACCGGTGACACCGCCCTGGTGACCTGCACCGAGAACATCCTCAGCGGCGGCCCCGCCCCCGAGGGCGACGAGCTCGGCCCGCTCGTGGGGCAGCTCGTGGTCGCCACGAACGCGTTCCGGCGCACGCCCGCCGGCTGGAAACTCTGGTCGCACCACGCCTCCCCCGTACTGGCCGAGACCGAGGACGAGGAGGGCGAGGACACCCCGCCCTGACCCGGGTGAGCCGCGACGTGGTTGGAATCACGGGCCGCCGGGTATGGGCGGCTACCAACCCGTGATCCACCGGGACCGCCAGGGGAAACGCACGGTGAAACCTCCTGGCCCCCGTCCGGCCCCCCACACCCCGTGGCCCGGCGCTGTGGGTGCCCGCGGGTAGATTCGACTGTGGCCGGCGTACCGCCCGCACGTGGTGCGCACCGGCCGAGACCGACGACTGCAGGAGTGATTCGCGTGGATCGTGTCGCGCTGCGCGGCCTGAAGGCCCGCGGGCACCACGGTGTGTTCCCCAAGGAACGCGAGGACGGCCAGACCTTCCTCGTGGACATCGTCCTTGGCCTGGACACCCGTCCGGCCGCGGCCGACGACGACCTGGCGAAGACCGTGCACTACGGCATCGTCGCCGAGGAGGTGGTGGCCGTCGTGGAGGGCGAGCCCGTCAACCTCGTCGAGACGCTCGCCGAGCGCATCGCCCAGGTCTGCCTGAAGCACGACGGGGTCGAGGAGGTCGAGGTCTGCGTCCACAAGCCCGACGCGCCGATCACCGTCCCCTTCGACGACGTGACCGTCACCATCATCCGGAGCCGTGCATGAGCACCTCGTTCACCAAGGGCCTCAGCGACCCGACCGTACAGCCGGTGCCCGCCTCCGTCATCGAGCAGGTCGACGCCGCCGACACCACGCTGTCCAACCCCGAACGGGCCGTGATCGCCCTCGGCGCCAACCTCGGCAACCGGCTGGAGACCCTCCAGGGCGCCATCGACGCCCTGGAGGACACGCCGGGCGTGCGCGTCAAGGGCGTCTCGCCGGTCTACGAGACGGAACCGTGGGGCGTCGACCCCGACAGCCAGCCCTCGTACTTCAACGCGGTCGTGGTCCTGAAGACCACCCTGCCCCCGTCCTCCCTGCTGGAGCGGGCGCACGCGGTCGAGGAGGCCTTCCACCGGGTGCGCGACGAGCGCTGGGGCCCGCGCACCCTCGACGTCGACATCGTCGCCTACGCCGACGTGGTCTCCGACGACCCGCACCTCACCCTCCCCCACCCGCGCGCCCACGAACGCGCCTTCGTCCTGGCCCCCTGGCACGACGTGGAGCCCCACGCCCACCTGCCCGGGCACGGCCCGGTCGCCGGCCTCCTGGCCGCCGTCACCCGAACCGGCGTCGCGCCCCGCGCCGACCTGGAACTCCGGCTGCCCGAGTAGTCGTTAAGGTCGACAAGGTCGTTAAGGTCGGCAAGGCACACCGACGACCACGCAGGGGAACCGAAGGGACACCGGGACACCGTGAAAGAGCTGCGCATCAGGGTGCTGGCCGGCGTGTTCGTCGTCGCCGCGGTCCTGTCCTGGGCGGGCGCCCGCCTGTGGAACTCGTTCGGAAGCCTCCCGAGCGTCCCCCTGGCCGCTCCGATCGTCCTCGCCCTGATCGCCGTGATCCTGCTGGCCACGGCGCTGTCGATCCGGACCCGGCTGAAGGCCCAGCGGGACCGCGTCCCCGACGCCAAGGGCGTCGACCCGATGATGGCGGCCCGCTCGGTGGTCTTCGGCCAGGCCAGCGCCCTGGTGGCCGCCCTCGTCGCCGGGATGTACTGCGGCACGGGCGTCTTCCTGCTGGAGTACCTCGACATCCCGGCCCGCCGCGACCAGGCCTTCTACGCCGGCTTCTCGGTCGTGGCGGGGATCGCCGTCATAGCGGCCGCGATCTTCCTGGAGCGGGTCTGCAAGCTCCCGGAGGACGACGACGAGGACCACCCGGGCACGGCCCCGGCGGCCTGACCCGCCCCCTCCCGTCGCCGTGCCGCCCCCTCCGCACTCGGTGGGTGCCGAGGGGGGCGGTGGGCCGGCACGGGCGCCGGCGGACGTGCTCAGCGGGCCATGATCAGGCTCATCGCCTCGTTGCGCGTGGCGAGGTCGCGCAGCTGGCCGCGCACCGCCGACGTGAGGGTCTTCGCGCCGGGCTTGCGGATGCCGCGCATCGACATGCACATGTGCTCGCACTCCACGACGACGATCACGCCGCGGGGCTCCAGGATCTCCATCAGCGAATCCGCGACCTGCGTGGTGAGACGTTCCTGCACCTGCGGGCGGCGCGCGTAGACGTCCACGAGACGGGCCAGCTTGGACAGCCCCGTGATCTTCCCGCTGGGGGACGGGATGTAGCCGACGTGCGCGACCCCCCGGAACGGAACGAGGTGGTGTTCACACGTGCTGAACACCTCGATGTCCTTCACCAGCACCATCTCGTCGTGCCCGAGGTCGAACGTGGTCGTCAGCACGTCCCCGGGCTCCTGCCACAGCCCTGCGAATATCTCCCTGTACGCCCGTGCCACGCGCGCGGGCGTCTCCCTCAGCCCCTCGCGGTCGGGGTCCTCCCCGACCGCGATGAGCAGTTCGCGTACGGCGTTCTCGGCCCGCTTCTCGTCGAACTCGCCGATCCGGCCGTCGCCGTCCAGCGTCACGGGGTCGGTCATCTGGTGCCTCGTTCCTGTCCTGATACTGCCGTCGGCATACGGAAACGCCGCGCCCCCCAAGGCTAGAACCTGGGGGGCGCGGCATACATTCCGGGCCTGGCGGGCCACCGGGAGTGGCTGGATCAGCTCTCCGGGCGGTCCTCCGGGGCTCGCTCCGGCGCCGGTGCGGGCTCCGGAGTCGTGCTCTTGGCGGTACTGATCGCCGCCGGGGCGCCGTTCGATCCGTTCGTCAGGGCCAGCTCCTTGGGGGAGAGCACCGGCGGACGGGTCGAGGGCGTGCGGCGGGACGATCCGGTCCAGGCGGGCCGGGCCGGACGCTTGACGATCTGGGAGAAGACCTCCGCGATCTCCTCCTTGCCGAGCGTCTCCTTCTCCAGCAGGGCGAGGACGAGGTTGTCGAGGACGTCGCGGTTCTCGACCAGGATCTCCCAGGCCTCGTTGTGCGCCGTCTCGATCAGCTTCTTGACCTCTTCGTCCACCAGCGCGGCGACCTCTTCCGAGTAGTCGCGCTGGTGCGCCATCTCGCGCCCGAGGAACGGCTCGGTGTTGTCGCCACCGAACTTGATCGCACCGAGACGCTCGGTCATGCCGTACTGCGTGACCATCGCCCGAGCCAGGCCGGTGGCCTTCTCGATGTCGTTGGCGGCGCCCGTCGTCGGGTCGTGGAAGACCAGTTCCTCGGCCGCTCGGCCGCCCAGCATGTAGGCGAGCTGGTCGAGCATCTCGTTGCGCGTGGTCGAGTACTTGTCCTCGTCCGGGAGCACCATCGTGTAACCGAGGGCCCGGCCTCTCGACAGGATCGTGATCTTGTGGACGGGGTCGGAGTTGGGTGAGGCCGCCGCGACCAGGGCGTGTCCGCCCTCGTGGTACGCGGTGATCTTCTTCTCCTTGTCCGACATGATCCGGGTCCGCTTCTGCGGGCCCGCGACCACACGGTCGATCGCCTCGTCCAGCATGTGGTTGTCGATCAGCCTCTGGTCGCTGCGGGCCGTCAGCAGGGCCGCCTCGTTCAGCACGTTGGCCAGGTCGGCACCGGTCATGCCGGGCGTACGGCGGGCGACGGCCGACAGGTCGACGTCCTCCGCGACCGGCTTGCCCTTCTGGTGGACCTTGAGGATCTCCAGCCGGCCCTGCATGTCCGGGCGGTCGACCGCGATCTGCCGGTCGAAGCGGCCGGGGCGCAGCAGCGCCGGGTCGAGGATGTCCGGCCGGTTCGTCGCGGCGATGAGGATCACGCCGCCCTTGACGTCGAAGCCGTCCATCTCGACGAGCAGCTGGTTCAGCGTCTGCTCGCGCTCGTCGTGACCGCCGCCGAGGCCGGCGCCGCGGTGGCGGCCGACCGCGTCGATCTCGTCGACGAAGACGATCGCCGGGGCGTTCGCCTTGGCCTGCTCGAACAGGTCGCGCACCCGGGAGGCACCGACACCGACGAACATCTCGACGAAGTCGGAACCGGAGATCGAGTAGAACGGCACGCCCGCCTCGCCCGCGACGGCACGCGCGAGCAGGGTCTTGCCGGTGCCGGGCGGGCCGTACAGCAGCACGCCCTTGGGGATCTTGGCGCCGACGGCCTGGAACTTGGCCGGCTCCTGCAGGAACTCCTTGATCTCGTGGAGCTCCTCGACGGCCTCCTCCGAACCGGCGACGTCCGAGAACGTCGTCTTGGGGGTGTCCTTGGTGATGAGCTTGGCCTTGGACTTGCCGAAGTTCATGACCCGGCTGCCGCCGCCCTGCATCTGGTTCATCAGGAACAGGAAGATGACCACGATGAGGACGAAGGGAAGCAGAGTGATCAGGAGCCCGACGAACGGGTTCTGCTTCGACGGCGACACGGTGTAGCCGTCGGGGATCTGCTTGTCCTGGTACTTGTTCTGCAGCGTGTTGGCGAGGGTCACGCCCTGGTCGCCGATGTAGCTCGCCTTGATCTTCGAGCTGTCCTCGACCTTTTCGCCGTCCTTGAGGTGGACCTCGATGGTCTGCTCGTCACCGGTGGTGAGCTTGGCCGACTCGACCCTGTTGTCGTTGATCGCCTGGACGACCTGGCCAGTGTCCACCGTCTTGTAGCCGCCGGACGAGCCGACGACCTGCATCAACACGACCACGGCAAGGACGGCCAGCACGATCCACATGACCGGCCCACGGAAGTATCGCTTCACGTCCATCCACACGGAGCGGTGCCGCCCCGTCCCTCCTGCCATAGTGAGTTTGATAAGACAGTTCTTCCGACGGTACCCCAGCGCGGCGGCCATCAGCCGCACGGGACCGCTGGCGTCCCGTCTGCATGCTCCAACGGCGCGGAGGCCTCCGGGGTTCCCGGTCGGCCCCCCGAAACGCCGTGGAGCCCGCTACGGGGCCGTGTCAGCCGCCGTAGACGTGGGGCGCGAGCGTACCGACGAACGGCAGGTTGCGGTACTTCTCGGCGTAGTCGAGGCCGTAGCCGACGACGAACTCGTTGGGGATGTCGAAACCGACCCACTCCACGTCGATGGCGACCTTCGCGGCGTCGGGCTTGCGCAGCAGCGTGCACACCTTGAGGGAGGCGGGCTCGCGCGAGCCGAGGTTGGAGATCAGCCAGGACAGGGTCAGGCCGGAGTCGATGATGTCCTCGACGATCAGGACGTGCTTGCCCTTGATGTCGGTGTCCAGGTCCTTGAGGATCCGCACCACGCCGGACGACTGGGTGCCCGCGCCGTACGAGGACACCGCCATCCAGTCCATGGTGACGGGGGTGGACAGCGTGCGCGCCAGGTCGGCCATGACCATCACGGCGCCCTTGAGGACGCCGACGATGAGCAGGTCCTTGCCCGCGTACTCCGCGTCGATCTTCGCGGCCAGCTCGGCCAGCTTCGCGTCGATCTCTTCCTTGGTGATGAGTACCTTCTCGAGGTCGGCACCCATGTCGTTCGCGTCCACCCGCATCACTTTCGGTCGTCCCACCGGCCACTCCGGAGCGCCCCGGCGATCCGTGCGCGGATCGGTGGGAGGGCCCGGATTCAGCCTTGCCGAATCACCAGTCTGCCACCCTGCCGCCGGGCGACGACTTTGCCGGGGAGGTTGATGGCCCCCTGACCGCGCCAGCCGGTGATCAGCCGGTCGACTTCCTCGATGTGGCGGGCGAACAGCGCACCGGCCGGAGCACCGGCCTCGATGGCGGCGCGGCGCAGGATCCGGCGGCGTACGGCGGGCGGGAGGGCGTAGAGCCCCGCGCACTCCAGTACGCCGGTGGCGTCGCGGACGCCTACCTCGGCCTGGCGGGCCCAGGTGTCGAGGGCGTCGGCGTCGTCCCGGGAGAGTTGGGCCGTACGGGCGAGGGCTTCCACGACGCCCTTGCCGAGGGCCTTCTCCAGGGCGGGCAGGCCCTCGTGGCGCAGCCGGGAGCGGGTGTACGCCGGGTCGGCGTTGTGCGGGTCGTCCCAGACGGGCAGGGACTGGACCATGCAGGCCTTGCGGGCGGTCTGCCGGTCGACCTGGAGGAAGGGGCGCCGGTAACGGCCGCCGGCCCCCGAGACCGCGGCCATGCCCGACAGGGAGCGGATGCCGGAGCCGCGGGCGAGGCCCAGCAGAACGGTCTCGGCCTGGTCGTCGCGGGTGTGGCCGAGCAGGACGGCGGCGGCGCCGTGCCGGGCGGCGGCGGCGTCCAGGGCCGCGTAGCGTGCGTCACGGGCGGCGGCTTCGGGACCGCCCGCGCGGCCCACGGTCACGCTGGTGGCCTCGACGGGGTCCAGGCCGAGTTCGCGCAGACGCAGGACGACTTCTTCGGCTCGCAGGTCGGAGCCGCTCTGCAGGCCGTGGTCGACGGTGACACCGCCGGCGCGGACGCCGAGCCGGGGTGCCTCGAAGGCGAGGGCGGAGGCGAGTGCCATGGAGTCGGCGCCGCCGGAGCACGCCACGAGCACGAGCGGTGACGGCGGCCGCTCGGGCAGACGGTCGGCGGCCACCGCGGCGGCGGGAACACCGGCCGTGGTGTGCAGTTCGGTGAGGATGTCGTGGAGGACGCGGCGGACCGCCAGGCGTATCGCCGCGACCGCAGGATGGGGACCCATGTCCGGTGCCCTTCATGAAGTTGTCGGGGGGGGTGAGCCCGAGGTTCGGTCACGCAGAGTGTGTAGATGGTGACAGAAACGGGCCGTTCCCCGAGCATCGCACGCCGGCCGAAGCCTCACGGTCCCTCGGACGGGTGATTGAAGGGGCGTTTATCTGCCGTCGGCCGGATTCGGTTCACGACCGCCCGCCGGGCTCACGACTCCGGCTTGCGCTGCACCCGCGCGATCCAGTCCGCCGGTTTGGCGATCTCCGACTTGGTGGGGAGGGTGTTGGGCGAGGTCCAGACGCGGTTGAACCCGTCCATGCCGCACTCGTCGACGACGGCCCGGACGAAGCGCTCGCCGTCCCGGTACTGACGGAGTTTGGCGTCCAGCCCGAGCAGCTTGCGCAGCGCCAGGTCGAGGCGGGAGGCGCCCTTGGCGCGCCGCTGCTGGAACTTCTCGCGGATCTCCCCGACGCTCGGCACGACGGCCGGGCCGACCCCGTCCATCACGAAGTCGGCGTGCCCCTCCAGGAGGGACATCACGGCGGTGAGCCGGCCGAGGACCTCCCGCTGGGCCGGGGTCTGCACCAGCTCGACCAGGGACCGGCCGCCGTCGTCCTCCTCGCCCTCCGGGCGGCCCCCCGCCAGCGTCTGGGCGGCCTCGCGGACGCGCTCCAGCACCGTCATGGGGTCGACGTCGGTCTCCGCGAGGAACGACTGGATCTCGCCCTCCAGGTGGTCGCGCAGCCAGGGCACCGCGGTGAACTGCGTGCGGTGCGTCTCCTCGTGCAGGCACACCCACAGGCGGAAGTCGTGCGGGTCGACGTCGAGTTCCCGCTCCACGTGCACGATGTTCGGGGCGACGAGCAGCAGCCGGCCGCCGCCGTTGGCACCGGCGGGCAGCTCGCGGGTGGCGGGCGCGAAGGTCTCGTACTGGCCGAGGACCCGGGAGGACAGGAACGACAGCAGCATGCCCAGTTCCACGCCGGTGACCTTGCCGCCGACGGCGCCGAGGACCGCGCCGCCCGGGGTGCCGCCGCGCCGCTCCTGCATCTTCTCCAGCAGGGGTTTGAGGATCTCCCGGAACCCGGCGACGTTCGCCCGGACCCAGCCGGGCCGGTCGACGACGAGGACGGGGGTGTCGTGGGCCTCCTCGGTGGCCATCCGGGTGAAGGCCCGGACGTGTTCCTCCGAGACCTTGGCATGGCGGCGGAGTTCCGCGACGACGGCCCTGGCCTCGTCGCGGCTCACCTCGGGGCCCGGCCGTACGAGCCGGGTCGCGGTCGCCACCGCGAGATTCCAGTCGACCATGCCGGAAGATGCGCCGATGCTCGTCATGCGTCAACCGTACGTGAGCGCCGCCGTCGGGGGCAGGCTGTGGCGGGCGGCGGGGTGGGGGCCCGGTACGGGTGACCGGTGCCGGCGGTGCCCGGGGGCGGTACGCGGCCCGCCCGGCGCCGCGGGCCGCCCCCTCGGCCCGGGTGGGGGCGCGGGGGTCAGGGGCAGCGGCAGGACACCAGGGCCGCCGCCGCCTCGTCCAGGGCCGACTGGGCCGCCCAGGCGTCCGTCGTGCCGGAGGCGAGGAAGGCGAAGGCCAGCAGGCGGCCGTCGTCGGTGACCACGGTGCCCGCGAGGGTGTTGACGCCGGTCAGCGTGCCGGTCTTGGCGCGTACGAGACCGGCCGCGCCGTCCGTGTGGCGGCTGGTCAGCGTGCCGGTGAAGCCGGCGACCGGCAGACCGGTGAGAACCGGGCGGAGCTCGGGGCGGGCCGGGTCGGCGGCCTCGGCCAGCAGGGCGGTGAGCAGTCCGGCGGTGATCCGGTCGGTGCGGTCCAGGCCGCTGCCGTCGTGGAAACGGGCACCGCGCACGGGGAGACCCAGTTGCTCCAGGCGGGCGGTGACGGCCGCGGAGACGCCCTCGAAGTCGGCGGGCTTGCCGGTCGCCACGGCGGTGTGCCGGGCCAGGGCCTCGGCGAGGTCGTTGTCGCTGGTGGTCAGCATCCGCTCGACCAGGACCGACAGCGGGGGCGAGGAGACGGCGGCGAGGGCGTCGGCGCGGTTCGTGGCCTTGGAGGGTCCGGGGTGCGACGCGGTGATGCCGTGCTCGCCGAGGAAACCGGCGAAGGTGCGCGCGGCGTCGGCGGCCGGGTCGGGCACGCGCGGGGCGGGACCGCTGGTGGAGTCGTCCGTGCGGGCCTCGTCGGCCATCAGGGCGGTGACGCGGGCGAGGTTCTCGTTGACCCCGATCGGGTGCATCCCGCTACCGGCGTAGAGCGTCGTGTCGTACGACAGCGTCACCTCGCGCACGTCCCGCTTCTTCAGGGCCGCGGCCGTCTTCCCGGCGAGGGTGCGCAGGCTCGCGAGGCCCCGGGCGTCCGCGCGGGCGGTGAGGGTGGGGTCGCCGCCGCCGACCAGGACGAGTTCGCCGGTGTCGGGCTCCAGGGCGGTGCGGGTGGTGAGGCGGTGGTCGGGGCCGAGGGCGGTGAGGGCGGCGACGGCGGTGGCAATCTTGGTGGTGGAGGCGGGGGTGAGGGCCGCGCCGGCGTCGGCGCCGTAGAGGCGCTTGCCGGTGGAGAGATCGACGACGGACACCCCGGGGCGGGTGCCGAGCGCCGGGGCCTCCAGCAGGGGGCCGAGGGTGTCGGCGAGGGCCGTGCCGCCCGGCACGGCCCCGGCCCCGGCTCCGCCCGGCACCGAGCCGGCGGCGCTGCCGAGGCCCGCCAGGACGGAGCCGGCGCTGGGCGCGGGGCGGGGCGCCCCGGCCGTCGCGCCGGAGCCTCCCGATCCGGGACCGTGATCTGCGCCACCCGTGCGCTCCAGGGCGACGGCCCGGTCCTGCTCGGCCGTACGCTGACCCGTGGAGTCCCAGGGGCCGGCGGCGGTCACCACACCGGCGGCGAGTGCCAGTCCGGCGGTGGCGGCGCCGGCGGTGTACTGCCAGGTCTTCGGCCTGGTGACCCTGTCGAGCTGCGGTGCCGTGGCCCGTGCGAACCGCGCGACCCGCGGTCCGGCGGCCCGCGCGGCGCGTGCGAGACGCGGACGGACGGCGCCCGCGGCCCGCGCCACGTGCGGCCCCGCGGCCCGCCAAGGCCTCAGCTCCGGCACTACCACCAGCCCCTTTCGCGATCACACACCTGCGTGAGGGACACTTAACCACCAGAACTATGTGCTGATCATGGAGGAGCGTCCGGTGGAGTTCGACGTCACGATCGAGATCCCGAAGGGTTCGCGGAACAAGTACGAGGTGGACCACGAGACCGGTCGTATCCGCCTGGACCGCCGCCTCTTCACCTCGACCGCCTACCCGACCGACTACGGCTTCGTCGAGAACACCCTCGGCGAGGACGGCGACCCGCTGGACGCGCTGGTCATCCTGGACGAGCCGACCTTCCCGGGCTGCCTCATCCGCTGCCGCGCGATCGGCATGTTCCGGATGACGGACGAGGCCGGCGGCGACGACAAGCTGCTGTGCGTGCCGTCGACCGACCCGCGTGTGGAGCACCTGCGTGACATCCACCACGTGTCGGAGTTCGACCGCCTGGAGATCCAGCACTTCTTCGAGGTCTACAAGGACCTGGAGCCCGGCAAGTCCGTCGAGGGCGCCGACTGGGTGGGCCGCACCGACGCCGAGGCCGAGATCGAGCGGTCGTACAAGCGCTTCAAGGACCAGGGCGGCCACTGATCACTGATCAGGTTCACTCCCGTAACGGGCTGCACGCGTGACGCGTGCAGCCCGTTCACGTTTGGCTGCGCATACTGAGGGCTACAGGCAGGAGGGTGTGTACGGATCAGGGAGCGTTGCGCAGGTGACGGAGGCGGAGGACCGCAAGCCGCAGTCGGACGAGGCCCGCAGTGCCTTCCGGCCGCCGGGCTCGGTGACCGCGTCGCTCGACGGCGATGCGTCGACGACGTCCGAGTTCGAGATCCCGCAGGGCCTGGCCGTCCCGCGGCACACCGGCACGGAAGCCGAGACGACGTCGGAGTTCGCGCTGCCCGAGGGGCTGGACGCGCCCCCGGCCGCCCCGGTGGACACCGAGGGGTCGGCGTTCAGCACGCCGAGCACGTACAGCGCCTGGACCGCGCCGACCGCCCTCACCCCGGCGAGCGGCATCCCGCTGGTGAACCTGACCAAGGACGCGCCCTGGCAGGACCGGATGCGCGCGATGCTGCGCATGCCGGTGGCCGAGCGGCCCGCGCCCGAGACGGCGCAACGGCACGACGACGACACCGGCCCCGCGGTGCCGCGCGTACTGGATCTGACCCTGCGTATCGGGGAGCTGCTGCTGGCGGGCGGTGAGGGAGCCGAGGACGTGGAGGCGGCGATGTTCGCGGTCTGCCGCTCCTACGGCCTGGACCGCTGCGAGCCGAACGTCACCTTCACCCTGCTGTCGATCTCCCACCAGCCCTCCCTCGTCGAGGACCCGGTGACGGCGTCGCGGACGGTACGCCGCCGGGGCACCGACTACACGCGGCTCGCGGCCGTCTTCCACCTGGTGGACGACCTCAGCGACCCGGACACGAGCATCTCCCTGGAGGAGGCCTACCGGCGCCTCGCGGAGATGCGCCGCAACCGGCACCCGTACCCCACCTGGGTGCTGACCACGGCGAGCGGACTGCTCGCGGGCGCGGCGTCGGTGCTCGTCGGCGGTGGGCCGACCGTGTTCGTCGCGGCCATGCTCGGCTCGATGCTGGGCGACCGGCTGGCCTGGCTGTGCGCCGGGCGCGGGCTTCCGGAGTTCTACCAGTTCGCGGTGGCCGCGATGCCGCCGGCCGCGATGGGCATCCTGCTCACGCTGGTCCACGTGGACGTGAAGGCGTCCGCGGTCATCACGGGTGGACTGTTCGCGCTGCTGCCGGGGCGGGCGCTGGTGGCGGGGGTGCAGGACGGTCTGACCGGCTTCTACATCACCGCCGCGGCGCGCCTGCTGGAGGTCATGTACTTCTTCGTCAGCATCGTCGCCGGGGTGCTGGTGGTGCTGTACTTCGGCGTCCAGCTGGGCGCCGAGCTGAACCCGGACGCCGCACTGGGCACGGGCGACGAGCCCCTCGTCCAGATCGGCGCGTCGATGCTGCTGTCGCTGGCCTTCGCGGTCCTGCTCCAGCAGGAACGATCCACCGTGCTGGCGGTGACCCTGAACGGGGGCGTCGCCTGGGTCGTGTACGGCGCGATGCACTACGCCGGCGGTATCTCGCCGGTGGCGTCCACGGCCGCCGCGGCGGGGCTGGTGGGCCTGTTCGGGCAGCTCATGTCCCGGTACCGGTTCGCGTCGGCGCTGCCGTACACGACCGCGGCGATCGGGCCGCTGCTGCCCGGTTCGGCGACGTACTTCGGACTGCTGGCGATCGCGCAGAGCGAGGTCGACCGGGGGCTGGTGTACCTGTCGACGGCGGTGGCCCTCGCCATGGCCATCGCCATCGGGGTCAACCTCGGCGGGGAGATCTCGCGGCTGTTCCTGAAGGTGCCGGGGGCGGCGAGTGCCGCCGGCAGGCGCGCGGCGAAGCGGACGCGAGGCTTCTAGCGGCGGGGGCGACGAGCCCGGACGGCGCCGTTCACCGGCGACCGCGGGCCCGTCGTGGCGGATCGCGCCGCTCCCCGCGTCCCCGGGGGCGGGGGTCAGCGCCCCTGGGGGTAGGGGTACTGGCCGCCCTGCTGGTCGCCGTGGGGCGGCCGGCCGTATCCCTGCGGGTACTGCTGGGCGTACGGCTGCTGCCGGTCGTAGGACGGGTCGTACGGCTGCTGCGGCTGCTGGTACGGGGGCTGCTGGTACGGGGGCTGCGGCTGCGGCTGGTACTGCTGCGGCTGCGGGTGCGGCTGCGGCTGCGGCTGCTGGTACGGGTCCACGCGGCGGAGCTGGGTCGTGGCGTCGTCCATGACCGGGTACGCGGGCTGCGGCTGGTACTGCTGGGCCGCGGGGACCGCGGTCGCGACGGCGCGCTTCTTCTTGCCGCGCTCGCGCAGGTACTCGATGGCGATCGGGACGACCGAGACCACGACGATCAGGACGAGGATGGGCTCGACGTTCGTCCGGATGAACTCGATCTGGCCGAGCCAGTAGCCCGCGAGGGTGACGCCCGATCCCCAGGCCACACCGCCGATGATGTTGTAGGTGAGGAAGGTGCGGTACTTCATGCGGCCGGCGCCCGCCACGATGGGGGCGAAGGTGCGCACGATCGGCACGAAGCGGGCCAGGACGATCGCCTTGGGACCGTACTTCTCCATGAACTCGTGGGCCTTGTCCAGGTTCTCCCTCTTGAAGAGCCTGGAGTTGGGACGGCTGAAGAGCTTGGGTCCGAGGAACTTTCCGATCATGTAGCCCACTTGGTCGCCGATGACGGCGGCCAGCACGATCAGGGTGCACACCAGCCACAGGGGCTGGCTGATGTACTCGCCCTGGGCGACGAAGAGGCCCGCGGTGAACAGCAGCGAGTCGCCGGGCAGGAACGCGAAGAGGCCGGACTCGGCGAAGACGATGAGCAGGATGCCCGGCAGAGCGAAGGTCTCGATCAGATAGTCCGGGCTGAGCCACTCGGGGCCGAGCGCAAGGGTGGTCACGGGATTGTGGCTCCTGCTGCTGGGGGGAGGCGGGCTGGGACTGGCTGCCCAAACGTATCAACGCAGCCGTACGGTTCCAGGTTCCACCGGGCGCCACGGGGTGCGCTGTGGCCGGGCCCGGGGAAGCCTGTGGACCATGGGCATCGAAGGATACGGCGGCGGACAGGGTCCTCGGCCCGACGTGCTCGTCGTGACCACGAACGACCCGCCGGGCCATCGCGTGCAGGAGGTGCTCGGAGAGGTCTCCGGGCTGACCGTGCGCTCCCGGCACCTGGGGAGCCAGATCGGCGCCGGGCTGAAGCCGGTGGTCGGCGGTGAACGGCGCGGGCTCACCAAGACGCTGGTCGAGCCCGCAGCCAGGCGATGGAGCGGCTCGTCGAGCAGGCACGCGCGCGGGGCCAACGCCGTGCCGGCGTCCCGCTTCGACGTGACGGAGGCCGCGGACGTGGGCACGGAGGTGTGCGCGTACGGGACGGCGGTGGGGGTGGGACGGAGGGGAGGGCAAGGGGGAAGAAAACAACGGTGTTTTCCCCCCCTGATCCTCCGTTCTTCTTCCCCGGGGGTGCCCCCCCGTCCCACGACCACCGCTCAGGGGGTGTGCCGGACGGCGTTGGCGAGGATCGCGTCGCGCAGGTAGGCGGCGAGGCCCGGCCTGGCGGCGTCGATGTTCCGCGTGAAACGCTCGTCCGAGACGTACATCTCGCCCAGGCAGGTGTGCATCTCGTACCCGCAGTCGTAGTGGTTGCGGTTGATGCCCCGCCGGTGCTCCTCGGCGGCGTCCATGGCCTCCTCGGAGTCGGCGGGCTCACCGGCCTCCATCAGGGCGACGAAGCGCCGGGTCAGCTCGTCGGCCTCGTTCTGGATGCGCTGCCAGTCCTCCTTGGTGTACGAGGCGGTCTTCCGCTGCGACTGGCGGTAGGCGTCGGTGCCGCCCCAGCGTTCCCGGGCCTCCTCCTCGTACTGGCCGGGGTCGAAGTCGCCGAAGACCTCGAACTTCTCCTCGGGGGTGAGGTTGATGCCCATGCTGCGTGCCTCCATGGCCTGCTCCACGGCCGCCGCCATCTTCTCCAGCTTCTCGATCCGGGCGGTCAGCAGTTCGTGCCGGCGGCGCAGGTGCGCGCGCGGGTCCGCGTCCGGGTCGTCGAGCAGGGCGGCGACCTCGTCGAGCGGGAAGCCCAGCTCCCGGTAGAACAGGATCCGCTGCAGCCGGTCGAGGTCGGCGTCGTTGTAGCGCCGGTGGCCCGCGTGGCTGCGCTCGCCGGGTACGAGCAGGCCGATGCCGTCGTAGTGGTGCAGGGTTCGCACCGTCACTCCGGCGAAGCCGGCCACCTGTCCCACGGAGTAGCTCACTTCCGCTCCCTTCTCTGACGCCCTCCACGCTGCCGCCTCACGTGACGTGAGGTGCAAGCCCGGGTGCGGGGACCGGGGCCCGGACCTACCGTCGGTCGCATGCCATTGCACCAGGGCTCCCACGCGTCCCACGACGACGCCGGTCACCGGCGCCGGCTCGCCGTCAACCCGTTCCACGGGGCGACGAACCCGCTCGGCGGCATGACCGAGGCACCGCCCGCCCATCGGCTCCCCGACTCCCCGCTGCCCCCGGAGACGGCGTACCGGCTGGTCCACGACGAGCTGATGCTGGACGGCAACGCGCGCCTCAACCTGGCCACTTTCGTCACCACCTGGATGGAGCCGCAGGCCGCGGTGCTGATGGGTGAGTGCCGGGACAAGAACATGATCGACAAGGACGAGTACCCGCGCACCGCCGAACTGGAGCGGCGCTGCGTGGCGATGCTCGCCGGCCTGTGGCACGCGCCCGACCCGTCGGCCGTGGTGGGCTGCTCGACCACCGGGTCGAGCGAGGCGTGCATGCTGGCCGGGATGGCGCTGAAGCGGCGGTGGGCGCTGCGCAACGCCGACCGGTATCCGGCCAAGGACGTGCGGCCCAATCTGGTGATGGGCGTGAACGTCCAGGTCTGCTGGGACAAGTTCTGCACCTTCTGGGAGGTGGAGGCCCGGCAGGTGCCGATGGAGGGTGACCGCTTCCACCTGGACCCGCAGGCCGCCGCCGAGCTGTGCGACGAGAACACGATCGGGGTCGTCGGCGTCCTGGGCTCCACGTTCGACGGTTCCTACGAGCCGGTCGCCGACCTGTGCGCGGCGCTGGACGCGTTGCGGGAGCGAACCGGGCTGGACGTCCCGGTCCACGTGGACGGGGCCTCCGGTGCCATGGTCGCGCCCTTCCTCGACGAGGACCTGGTGTGGGACTTCCGGCTGCCGCGGGTCGCCTCGATCAACACCTCGGGGCACAAGTACGGCCTCGTCTACCCCGGCGTCGGCTGGGCCCTGTGGCGGGACGCGGACGCGCTGCCCGAGGAGCTGGTCTTCCGGGTCAACTACCTGGGCGGCGACATGCCCACGTTCGCGCTGAACTTCTCCCGGCCCGGCGCGCAGGTGGTCGCGCAGTACTACACCTTCCTGCGGCTGGGCCGCGAGGGCTACCGCGCGGTGCAGCAGGCGTCGCGGGACATCGCGCGGGGGCTCGCCGAGCGGGTGGCGACGCTCGGCGACTTCCGGCTGCTGACGCGCGGTGACGAGCTGCCGGTGTTCGCCTTCACGACGGCCGACGACGTGACGGCGTACGACGTGTTCGACGTCTCCCGGCGGCTGCGGGAGGGCGGCTGGCTGGTGCCCGCGTACACGTTCCCGCCGCACCGCGAGGACCTGTCCGTGCTGCGCGTGGTGTGCCGCAACGGGTTCTCGGCCGACATGGCCGACCTGCTGGTGGAGGACCTGGAGCGGCTGCTGCCGGAGCTGCGGCGGCAGCCGCACCCGCTGACCGGGGACAAGGGGGCGGCTACCGGGTTCCACCACTAGGCCGCACGCGGGCCCGGTCAACGGCTGAGCCGCGCGAACCTCCGTACCGCCAGGGGGAAGAACACCGCGAGCAGGGCCAGCGGCCAGGCGAGGGCCGCCCACGCGTGGCCGGGCTCGCCGCCGGGGCCGCCGAACAGGTCGCGGACGGCGGTGGCGGTCTGGGACATCGGGTTCCACTCCACGGCCGTGCCCAGCCAGCCCGGCATGGCGTCGGGGGTGGCGAAGGCGTTGGAGAGGAAGCCGACCGGCCAGACCAGGATCTGCACCGCCTGCACCAGCTCCGGCCTCCCGGCCACCAGGGCCAGGTGGATGCCGAGCCACAGCATCGCGAAGCGGAAGAGCAGCAGCAGACCGACGGCGCCCAGGAAGGCGGCGGGACCGCCCTGGGCCCGCCAGCCGAGCGCGTACCCGACGGCGAGCAGGACCGCGAGGCCGAGCGCCGACTGGAGCATGTCGGCGGCCGAGCGGCCCACCAGCACCGCGCCGCTGGTCATCGGCAGGGAGCGGAAGCGGTCGACGACCCCCTTGTCGAGGTCCCGGGTGACGGCGATCATCGTGCCCTCCAGGCCGAAGGCCATGGTGAGGGCCAGCATCCCGGGGACGAGGTAGTCGACGTAGTCGCCGCTCACGCCTCGGCCGCCGCCGACCAGGTAGCCGAACATCAGCAGCAGCATCACCGGGAAGACCAGGTTGACGACCACCGCGACGGGCTGCCGCGCCCAGCGGGCCAGCTCCCGCCGGGTCATGGTCCAGGAGTCGGTCAGGGCGTACGTCGCGGGTGTCACGGTGCCCGTGCTCACACGGCCTCCTTCGTGCGGTCGGTGAGGTGCAGGAACACCTCGTCCAGGGTCGGACGGCGCAGGGCGACGTCCTCCGCCTCGACACCGCCCTCCTCCAGCGCCCGTACGACGCCGGAGAGCGCCGCCATGCGGTCGGTGACCGGCGCGCTGAGCAGCCGGCGGTCGGCGTCGACGCGGACGCCGGTGAGCGGCAGCAGGGCGAGGGCGGCGCCCAGCTGTCCGGCGTCGCGCAGGACGACGTCGACGCGGTCGCCGCCGGTGGCGGCCTTCAGCTCGTCCGCCGTGCCGTCGGCGACGACCCGGCCCGCGTCGACCACCGAGATGCGGTCGGCGAGCTGGTCGGCCTCCTCCAGGTACTGGGTGGTGAGCAGGACCGTCGTACCGCCGCCGACCAGGGAACGGACCGAGTCCCACACCTCGGCGCTACCGCGCGGGTCGAGGCCCGTGGTCGGTTCGTCCAGGAAGAGCACCTCCGGTTCGGTGATCAGGGAGGCGGCGAGGTCCAGGCGGCGCCGCATGCCGCCGCTGTAGGCACTGACCGGTTTGCGGCCGGTGTCGGTGAGGTCGAAGCGCGCGAGCAGTTCGTCGGCACGCGCGCGTGCCCGCCGGGCGCCCAGGTGGTGGAGGCGGCCGAACATCTCCAGGTTCTGCCGGCCGCCGAGTTCCTCGTCGAGGGCCGCGTGCTGGCCGAGCAGGCCGATGCGCAGCCGTACGGCGTACGCCCGGGTGACGACGTCGTGGCCGGCCACCTCGACGCGGCCCGCGTCGGGGCGCAGGAGGGTGGACAGGATGCGGACCAGGGTCGTCTTGCCCGCGCCGTTCGGACCCAGGACGCCGTGCACCGTGCCCCGCGCGACCGTGAGGTCGAGTCCGTCCAGCGCGTGCCTGCCGCCGTACGCCTTGCGTGCCTCTTCGACGGTGATCGCCGCGTCGGTCACTGACCCTCCTTGATTAGTCAAAATTGACTACTTGCTCGGGGAAGATATGCCCTCCGGGACTCTTAGTCAAACTTGATTAGTGACGGTCCCCGGGATGGCGCTCCCCCGTCGCGTACGGGTTCTCCTCGCCCTCGCCCAGGACGCCCACGAACGGTTCGCCCTCCCCCGCGAAGACGTACGCGCCACCGCGGATGCGCTCGATGAGCGCGCGCGTCCACTCGGCGCCGGTGTCGGCCGAGTGGACCCAGAGGTTCATGATCTCGCCGATGTGGCCGAGCTGCCCGGGGCCCTCCTCGGGCGAGTAGTACTCGGTGACGGACTTGCGCCACAGGTGGATGGCCCGGATCCGCTCCTCGAGCAGGCCGAGCACCTCCTCGCGCCCGAGGTCGACCATGAGGCCGAGCCCCGCCGAGAGCACATCGGGCTTCTGGCCGTACGCGGTGAGGGACTCCCTCAGCAGGGCGAAGTACTCCTCGGTGCCCTGCTCGGTGATCTCGTACTCGGTGCGCGGCGGGCCGCCGGCGGGCGACGGGGCGATCTCGTGCGCGTGCAGCAGGCCCTGCTTGGCCATCTGCTTCAGCGCGTGGTAGATCGAGCCGGGCTTGGCGTTGGACCACTCGTGCGCGCCCCAGTACTCCAGGTCGTTGCGCACCTGGTAGCCGTGGGCCCGCCCGTGCTGGCGGACCGCGCCGAGCACCAGGAGTCGGATCACTGACATGGGGTCCAGGTTAGGGTGCCGCCCCCGCGGCCCGGGCCCCGCACCCGCCGGCGGCCCGCCCGGCGCCCGGTGACGCGGTCAGAACGGGAACCCGCTCCGCCCGTGCTGCACCGAGATCCACTTCTGGGTGGTGAAGGCGTCCAGCATGGTGTCGCCGTTCAGGCGTCCGATGCCGGAGTGCTTCTCGCCGCCGAAGGGCACGATCGGCTCGTCGTGCACGGTCCCGTCGTTCACGTGGAACATGCCGGTGTCGATCTGCTGGGCGAAGGTGACGCCGCGCTCGATGTTCCCGGTGTGCACGGCCCCGCTCAGCCCGTACGGGGTGTCGTTGACGAGGCGCACCGCCTCCTCCTCGCCGTCGAACGGGACGAGGAAGGCGACCGGGCCGAAGACCTCCTGGCGGAGCAGCGCCGAGTCGGCGGGCAGGCCGGTGAGGACCGACGGTGTGACGAGGTTGTCCGTGGCCGTGCCGCGCAGCAGGGCGGTGGCGCCCTCGGCGAGGGCCTGCTCGACGACCCCCGTCAGGGCGTCCGCCTGCGAGGAGTTGATCACCGGGCCGATGACGGTCGCCGGGTCGCCCGGGTCGCCGGCCTTGAGGCTCCCGACCTTGGCGACGAACTTCTCGGTGAACTCGTCGGCCACCGCGCGGTCGACCAGGACGCGGTTGGCGGCCATGCAGACCTGGCCCTGGTGGACGAAGCGGCTGAAGACGGCGGCGTCGACCGCGTAGTCGACGTCGGCGTCGTCGAGGACCACGAGGGCGCTGTTGCCACCGAGTTCGAGGACCGAGCGCTTGAAGTGCGCGGCGCAGACGGTGGCGACGTGGCGGCCGACCTTGTCGGACCCGGTGAAGGAGATCACCTTCGGGACCGGGTGCTCCAGGAAGGCGTCGCCGATCTCCGCGATGTCGGTGACCACGACGTTGAGCAGTCCGCCGGGCAGGCCCGCGTCCTCGAAGAGCTTCGCCACCAGGGTGCCGCCGACGACCGGCGTGTTCTGGTGCGGCTTGAGGACGACGCCGTTGCCGAGGGCGAGGGCCGGGGCGACCGACTTCAGGGAGAGGAGGAAGGGGAAGTTGAAGGGGCTGACGACGCCCACGACGCCGACCGGCACCCGGTAGACCCGGTTCTCCTTGCCGTCGACCGGCGAGGGGATGATCCGGCCCTCGGGCGCGAGCGCCAGGTGGACCGCCTCGCGCAGGAACTCCTTGGCGAGGTGCAGCTCGAAGGCGGCCTTGAGGCGGGTGCCGCCCAGCTCGGCGGTGATCGCCTCGCTGATCTCCGCCTCGCGGTCCTCCACGAGGCGCAGCACCTTCTCGAACACCGCGCGGCGGGCGTACGGGTTCGTCGTCGCCCACCGCTTCTGCGCCCGCTCGGCCGCCCGGTACGCGGCGTCGACCTCGTCGACCGTGGCTATCGTGATCGAGGCCAGCTTCTCGTTGTCGTACGGGTTGAAGTCGATGATGTCCCAGGAGCCGGTGCCCGGACGCCACTCGCCGTCGATGTACTGCCGGGCGAGGTCGGTGAAGTACGACGACATGTGAACCCTCAATCCCCTAGCTGCCGCAGCCGCCGCCGGCGAACCGCCTGATGGTCCGTCATCGTACTGATGTATCAGATGAGTTGAAGCAGCCCCCGCAGGAGGTCCCGGCTCTCGTCCGGTCCCGGACTGTCCTGCTGGAGCTCCTTCAGCGCGGTCTCGTACTGGGTGACGTCCTCGCGCTTGTCCAGGTACAGCGCGCTGGTGAGCTGTTCCAGGTACACGACGTCCGACAGGTCGGACTCGGGGAAGCCGAGGATCGTGAACGCGCCGCTCTCGCCGGAGTGGCCGCCGAAGCCGAACGGCATGACCTGCAGCCGCACGTTGGGGCGCTGGGACATCTCGATCAGGTGCTGGAACTGTCCGCGCATCACCGCGCGGTCGCCGTACGGACGGCGCAGCGCGGCCTCGTCCAGGACGATGTGGAACTCGGGGGCGGTCTCCGCGACGAGGTGCTTCTGCCGCTCCAGGCGCAGCGCCACCCGCCGCTCCACGTCCGCCTCGCTCGCGCCCTTCATGCCGCGCCGGACGACCGCGCGGGCGTACTCCTCGGTCTGCAGGAGCCCGTGCACGAACTGCACCTCGTAGACCCGGATGAGCGAGGCGGCGCCCTCCAGGCCGACGTAAGTGGGGAACCAGCTGGGCAGCACGTCGGAGTAGCTGTGCCACCAGCCGGCGACGTTGGCCTCCTTGGCCAGGGCGAGCAGGGAGGTGCGCTCCTGCTCGTCCGTGATGCCGTACAGCGTCAGCAGGTCCTCGACGTCCCTCGTCTTGAAACTCACCCGGCCCAGCTCCATCCGGCTGATCTTCGACTCCGAGGCACGGATCGAGTAGCCCGCCTTCTCCCGCGTGATCCCCCGCGTCTCACGCAGCCGCCTGAGTTGAGATCCGAGCAGCATGCGCCGCACCACCGATCCGGGCTCTCCCGCGCTCACGTTCGCCAGCCTCCCCAACCGTCTTCAGGGGCCGAAGTCTGCCACTAAAACACTTCGAGCAGTACTCGCCCGGTTACGGAAACGGAATCGACCCGAAGGAAACGTGCAGGACCACTCGGGAAACGACCAGGAAGTGGACGGGGAACCCGGCGCAGGGGGGCCGGAGATGACGGAAAATTTGACCAACAAGTGGTACGGGCAGGTCCATTCCGGTCACGTGCACGTGCATCTGCCCTTGCATCTGCGGTGAGCATCCGAAACCATGGTCCCGCACCACCGCGCCGCATCGCTACGACCGCGAATTCCCGGGAGTGCCTCGCATGGGGACGAATGGATCGACCATGCTCGAGCCGTTACGGCAGGGCCTTCCGCCACTCGACCCCGCGGCCGTCTCCAACGCTGCCTCCTGCGCCCTGCCACCGCGGTACGAAGCGGTGCGCGAGGCCAGGGGGTTCACCCGCAGGACGCTCGACGGCTGGGAGACGGGCGACCGCTTCGACGACATCTGCCTGGTGGTCTCCGAACTCGTCACCAACGCCCTGCGGCACGCGCTGCCGGCCGACACCCCGCGGCACGGGGAGCACAACGGCCCCGTCCGGCTGCACCTGATGCGCTGGACCGACCGGCTGGTGTGCGCGGTGCGCGACCCCAGTCACGACAGCCCGGTGGCCCGCGCCACGGACGACTTCTCGGCGGAGTCGGGCCGGGGCCTGTTCCTCGTCGACTCCTTCAGCGACGGCTGGGGCTGGCACCCGCTCGCCGGGACGCTCAACGGCAAGGTGGTCTGGGCGCTGTTCCGGCTCAAGCGGTCCGGCGACCTGCCGGACGGGCCCTACGGGTGAGGACGCGCCGCGGCGCCTTCGCGCGCCGCGGTTCCCCGCCCGTCAGCTCGCGATCAGGTGGTCGAACTCGCCGTCCTTGACGCCCAGCAGCATGGCCTCGATCTCGGCGCGCGTGTAGACGAGCGCGGGGCCGTCGGGGAAACGCGAGTTGCGCACGGCCACGCCACCGTCGGGCAGCCGGGCGAACTCCACGCAGGAGCCCTGCGAATTGCTGTGGCGGCTCTTCTGCCAGGCCACGTCGTGCAGCTGCGTGGCGGCCATGCCGTTGTACACGCCGGACGCGTCGTCAACGTCGTACACGTCGTGGTCCACAGGTCGCTCCCCGGTGGTGCACTGGCTGATGTGGCCATTGATGTAGTGGTCAACTGATCCGGATCATAACCCTGTTCACGTGCTTGTGCATGAGCAAATGCACGTGCACGCGGGGTGTTCCCCCGGTTACAGCTCGACGGGTGCTCTACCGAAAGCCCTTACCCTCTTGGACGCCCGCCCGTGGGGAGCCGTTCCCGGGTAGGGCCACGCGTTCGTAGGACATGCAGCAGGATGCGACGGCAGACGGCCCCGGGGGCCGCTCGGCGGAGCGGCCCCCGGGGCGGGGCCGAGGTGAGGGGCGGCGCCGGTGCCAGACGAGGGTGGCGACGCCGTGCGCGTCGGCCTCGGCGGGCAGCAGGGCACAGGCCGGACGGTTGCGGCGTGCGGCGCCGGGTCAGCGCGTGGAGTACGGCATCAGCGCCATCTCCCGCGCGTTCTTGATCGCCCTGGTCAGCTGCCGCTGCTGCTGGGCCGTCACACGGGTGACGCGGCGGCTGCGGATCTTGCCGCGGTCGGAGACGAACTTCCGCAGCAGATCGGTGTCCTTGTAGTCGATGTACGTCACTCCTGCTTGGTCCAGCGGGTTGGGCCGCCGTCCGAGAGGCTTCCGGTCGCTCTTGCGGGGCACGGGGTCAGACCTCCAGGAGGTGGTCGAAGGCGGAGGGCAGCCGCTGCCAGGCGGCCCGCCCGGCGGCGTACTCGGCGTCGGTCAGCAGGCAGGACTCCAGAAGCCGTTCGAGGCCGTCGCGGTCGAGGCCGGGGGACGTGAAGACCAGGTGCTGGCAGCGGTCGCCGTGCTCGGGGTGCCAGTCCAGCGCGGCGGCCGCGCGGCGCACGGGCGGGACCAGGTCCCAGGCGGCGTCGGGGAGCGACGCGAGCCAGGGTCCCGCGCCCTCCACGCACAGCGCGCCGCCGGCGGCGTCCCAGTGCAGCAGGGTGTCCGCCCTGTCGGCGAGCCAGAACCGGCCCCGGCTGCGGGCGGCGGCACAGGTCAGGTCCTCCAGCGCCGCGTACAGCCGCTCCGGGTGGAAGGGGCGGCGCCGGCGCCAGACGAGGGTGGCGACGCCGTGCGCGTCGGCCTCGGCGGGCAGCAGGGCACAGGCCGGGTGCTGGGCGGCGGCCGCGGCCTCCACGTCGAAGCCGGCGAGCGCCTCCCGCGCCAGCGCCGAGGGCGTAGGGGGTGCAAAAGGCGTGGGGGGTGTGGAGGGGCCGGAGGCCTTGGGGGTCGTGGAGGTCGTCGTCGTGGAGACCGTGGGAGGCCCCGTGGGGGACGTGGGGGACGTGGGGGACTCCGGAGTCTCGGGGGAGGCCCCGGCCGGGGCGCCGTCGCCGATCGGCACCCGGCGGGCCGTCGGGTGCAACTGGGCCAGCAGCTCCCGGTCCTCGCCGTCCGCCTCCCGGGAGTCGGCGAGGGCCAGGACGGGGGCGTACTCCAGCTGCCGCGCGAAGGTGTCGGCGACCGTGCGCCGATCGGTGGCCGCGGCGGCGAGGCCGCCCTCGGCGAGGTCGTCGCCGTTGCCCAGATACGGCAGCACCAGGGCCGGGTCCACGGCGGTGATCACGCCGGTGACGGTGAAGCCGCCGGCCGTCACCACCTCCGCCATCGCCTTGGGCTCGACCGAGTCCCACAGCTCCACGACCACCAGCGGGGTGCCCCCGGCGTCCGCGAGCCGGGCCAGCTCGGGAACGAGGTCCTCGCGCAGGGCGCAGCAGGCGCAGTCGTTGACGAGGGGCGCCTCTCCGGCGAAGAGGACGCCGGTGGCGTCCCGCACGGTCCGCACGACCGTTCCCGCGGCGGCCGTCGCCAGGTCGTGGTGGAGGACGACGCTGCCGGGCACGTCGGCCAGCAGCCGCGCCACGGCCGCCCTGCGGGCGTCGGCGTGCAGGCCGCCGACGATCGCCACGGGCAGGGCCCGGCGGTCCGGCCCGCTCATGCCCCGTCCCGCTTTCCGTACCGCCGCTCGAAGCGCTCCACGCGGCCGGCGGTGTCCAGGACGCGGGCGGTGCCGGTGTAGAAGGGGTGGCTGACGTCCGAGATCTCGACGTCGACGACCGGGTAGGTGTGGCCGTCCTCCCACTCGACGGTGCGCTCGCCGGTCATGGTCGACCGGGTGAGGAAGGCGTAGCCGGCCGCCCGGTCGCGGAAGACGACCGGCCGGTACTCCGGGTGGATTCCCTTGCGCATGGCGGGGTCAGCGCTCCTCTCGGAAGTCGACGTGGCGGCCGGCGACCGGGTCGTACTTGCGCAGGGTCAGCCGGTCCGGGTCGTTGCGGCGGTTCTTGCGGGTGACGTAGGTGAAACCGGTCCCGGCGGTGGACCGGAGTCTGGTGACCGGGCGGAGTTCGTTGCGTGCCATGCTGATACTTTACTGAAAACGACTTCCATTACCAACAGGGCCGTCCGGTCCGAAGGAGAGGTACGTCACCCGTGTCCGCCCACTGCATGCTGACCGGCACCCGGCCGGGGTTCGGCAACCGCATCTCCCACTCCCACCGGCGGACCTCCCGCCGCTTCGACCCCAACATCCAGACCAAGCGCTACTGGCTGCCGAGCGAGAGCCGGCACGTACGGCTGCGGCTGAGCACGAAGGCGATCAGGACCGTCGACGCGATCGGCGTCGAGGCGGCCGTGGCGCGCGTCCGCGCACGGGGGGTGAAGGTCTGATGGCTAAGAAGAGCAAGATCGCGAAAAACGAGCAGCGGCAGGAGACCGTCGCCCGGTACGCCGCGCGGCGGGCCGAGCTGAAGGAGATCATCCGCCGGCCGTCCGCCACGGACGCCGAACGGCTGTCCGCCCAGCGGGAACTGCGCGGACAGCCCCGCGACGCCGGCCCCACGCGCGTACGCAACCGCGACCAGGTCGACGGGCGCCCGCGCGGGTACTTCCGCGTCTTCGGGCTGTCCCGGGTGAACCTGCGCGAGCAGGCGCACGCCGGGCATCTCCCGGGGGTGCGCAAGTCGTCCTGGTAGCTTGCGGCTGTCCGAGGCCGAACGGCCGTCCGGCTACAGCTTGGAGCTTCCGGTGACACTGGTGACTGCGGGAAGCACGGCGACCGCGACGCGTACGGCCGAACGCCCCTCGGGCGAGGCCGCGCCGGGCGTTCCGGACGGTCCGGGCGGTCCGGGCGGTCCGGGCGGTCCGGATGGGGCGGCCGGCACGCCGGGTCCGCGCGGGCCGGTGCGGCGGTCGCGGACCCGGCGGTCCGTGCGGGCCGCGGCCGTGGTCGTCGGCCTGATGGGCGCGCTGGCGCTGACCGCCTGCACCGACGGCGGCGGCTCCGACGGCGGCGGTTCGGGCAGCGGCGGTTCGGGAGGCAGCGGTTCGGGAGGCAGCGGTTCGGGGGGCGGTGACACGTCCTCGGCCGCGCCCCGCGAGTCCGCGAGCGCGGACCCGGGCGGCACCGGCGGATCACCGGCCGCCGCCGGTGAACTGGAAGGCAGCTGGCTGGCCACCACCGGCGGTCGGGCGGTCGCGCTGATGGTCAACGGCGACAAGGCCGCCCTCTTCGCCACCGGCGGGACCGTGTGCAGCGGCACCACCGGCGAGGACGCCGGCACCCGGACGATCCGTCTCAAGTGCACCTCCGGCGGCGACGACCGGACGACCGGCACGGTCGAGTCGGTCGACGGCACCTCGCTCAAGGTGACCTGGCAGGGCGGCGTCGGCGAGGAGACGTACACCAGGTCGGAGGGCGGATCGCTGCCGCCCGGTCTGCCGACGGCCGGTCTCGGCTCCTGAACCGCGCCGCGGGGGAGGAACGTACCCCGTGCGCACCACCGGGCCCGCGGGGCAGCCGGGCCCGCGGGGCAGCCGGGCCCGCCGGGACAGCTGAGGCAACCGGGCCCGCCGGGACAGCCGGGCCCGCCGGGACAGCTGAGGCAACCGAGGCAACCGAGGCAACCGAGACAACCGAACCCGCCGAGCCCGCCGGGCCTCCGAAGACCACCGGGCCTTCCACCGGCACCGCCGGCCTCGCCGTGTGCCCGGTGGGGTTCGCCCTGCCGGACGACGCCGCCACCTCACCGTTCCCCGTGGCCGTCGTACGGCACCCGGCGGCGAAGGACGCCGGGCCTGCCGCCACGGCGGGGGCCTCCCGAGCGCCGACGGCTGACCGGGGCGCACCTCCTCCCACGGGGAGCGACTGCCCTGTCGTACGTCGTACGCGAGAGGCGATCCGGACGCCCGACGACGCCTACGACAGCGGACGCCGGTGTTCGACCCGGGCGTGGTCGGCCGCGCGGGTGCCCTCCGTCCAGCCCGCCGCGTCGGCGGCACCGCGCAAGCGGGTCGTGGTCGTCTCCGGGAACATGCGTTCACGGTGGTCGGCGACCGCGACCTCGCGGGAGGCGAGGACCGGGAGGAGGTCCACGCCGGCCGCCGTACCCGTCTCGGCGGCGACCGCTTCGGCCGCGGCCCTCAACCGGGCGCCCGCGCGGTGGGCGTACGCGGCGAGGAAGGACTGCCGGAAGATCTTGGTCCGCTTGCGTCCGCCCGCACGCTGGGCGGCTTCGGCCTTCGCCATCGCGGCCTCGGCCTGCACCAGCAGCGAGGTGTACAGCAGCTCGACCACCTCCAGGTCGGCCTCGAAGCCGACGACGGTGGAGAAGCCCAGGGGTTCGTTCCACACGGCCCGGCAGTGGTTCGCGTCGGCCACCGCGTCCAGGAGCACCGCCTTGGCCTGCTCGTACGGCGGCTCCACCCCGATCCGGCAGGCGCCCGGCGCGTCGGGCGACGGCGCGTGGGCGGACAGCAGCGCCTCGTCGATGCTGTGCCGGGCCATCAGCTCCTGCGCCTTGGCACTGAGCGCCTCCGCCTCCTGCGGGTACCCGGTCGCCTCCGCCTTGGCGAGCAGCGCGCGGATGCGGGCGAGGGCACGGGACTCCGGCCGGGGCTCGGTGCGGGCCGTCTCCCCCGGCGCCCCCGCCTCCAGGGGCTCCAGCACGGGCAGGCGCAGCAGCAGTCGGTACAGCTCCAGTACGGCGGTGGCGTACGAGAAGCGGTCGGTGCGGGGCGGCGCCTGGTCCGGTACGCCGGCGAGCTGCGCCGCCCAGCGGGGGCCGCGTGGACGGTCGTGCGGTGCCTGGGCGCGGATCAGCGCGGCGACCAGCCGTACGTGGACCTCGTCCCGTTCCCGCCGCACGATCCGTACGAGGTCGGCCGGCTGCCAGCCGCGCCGCCAGGCCGTGGCCACGAACTCCTCGCCGCGGCGGCCCAGCTCCGCGTCCGCCCCGGGGTCGGCCGCGAGCAGCGAGGCGGCGGTGTCGAGGGCGTCGTCGGCGGCGTCGTACAGGGCGGTCTCGAAGGCACGGTCGACGGTGCTGGGCGTACTCACCCGGCGATGGTGCCACGCCCCCGGGTCCGGCCCACTCCGTGGGATGCGGCGGAGACCGCGCCACCCCGCGTCGGGGACGGCCGCGCATGGTGCGCCGTCCGGACGGCCGCAGGCTCCCCACGGAGCGGAAAAGCGTCTGTCAACCGACGGTTGACACCCCCAGGTGCGCAACCTACGGTTGACACATGGCGACGAACTCGAGCATCACGTCCTCCGTACGTCTCGACGAACTCATCACCGCGATCAAGAAGGCGCACGCGGAGCCTCTGGAGCAGCTCCAGGACGCCGTGATCGCCGGCGACCACCTCGGCGAGGTGGCCGACCACCTCATCGGCCACTTCGTGGACCAGGCCCGGCGCTCGGGCGCTTCCTGGACGGACATCGGCAGGAGCATGGGCGTGACCCGGCAGGCGGCGCAGAAGCGCTTCGTCCCGAAGGAGTCCGCCGACCTGGACGCGAGCCAGGGCTTCAGCCGCTACACGGTCCGCGCGCGCAACGTGGTGATGGCGGCCCACCACGCGGCCAAGACCGCCGGGGCCACCGAGGGCCTGCCCGAGCACCTCGTCCTCGGCCTGATCACCGAACGCGAGAGCCTGTCCGCCAAGGCCATCGCCGCGCAGGGCGTGACCCTCGACGCGGTCCGCACGGCTGCGTCCGCGGCGCTCCCGCCCGCCGCCGCGCAGGCTCCGGACCTGGTGCCCTACGGTCCCGCGGCCAAGAAGGTCCTCGAACTCACCTTCCGCGAGGCCCTCCGTCTCGGCCACAACTACATCGGCACCGAGCACCTCCTGCTCGCCCTGCTGGAGCACGAGCACGGCGAGGGCGTACTCAGCGGTCTCGGCCTCGGCAAGGAGGCCACCGAGCGTTACGTCACCGAGGCGCTGGCGGAGTTCCTGGCGGCGACCGAGGAGAAGGAGCCCGGGGAGGGACAGGGCTGAGGACCCGTCCACGAGCTGAGGACCCGTCCATGACACGAACGGGGCCGCCGTCCGGCACCACGGCACGGGCGAGGGCGGGGGCACGGGCGAGGGCGGGGGCAGAGGCAGAGGCAGAGGCAGAGGCAGGGCGGACGCTCCGGATACGGCACGGGCCAGGGCCGGCACCCGGCGTGGGGATACGTGGGGCAGGGCGGACGCCCCGGCCGTCGCAGCGGAGGCCGTTGTCAGTCCCTGCTGCGACACTCGCGACATGGCCGACCGGTGGGCGCTCGCCGTGGCCGAGGACGGTGGCGTGGAGGTCGCCCCCCTCGGTCCCGACGGCCTGCCCGCCGGACCGGTGCTGCGCGAGCCCGGCCCGGCACAGGCCGTACGGGCCCGGCCGGAGACCGCACGCTGGGTGTGGCGGTCCACCGCCGAGGTCTACCCGCACCTCCTCGCCGCGGGAGTGCGAGCAGAGCGGTGCTACGACATGGAGGCCGCCGAGAACCTCCTGCTCGGTCACGAGGGGCGGTACGGGGAGCCACGCTCGGCCGCGGCGGCCCTCGCCCGGTTGCGCGGCGGCCCCGTACCGTCCGATCCGCCGCAGCGGTCCGCCGCACCGGGCGCGCAGTCCCCGCTCTTCGAACCGCGGGGCGTCCACCTGCCCCTCGCCGACCTGCTGTCCGTCTACGCCGAGCAGCAGCGACGCCACGAGCGGTCCGCGCACCCCGACCGGCTGCGGCTGCTGACGGCGGCCGAGTCGGCGGGGACGCTGGTGGCCGCCGAGATGAACCGCGCCGGGCTGCCCTGGCGGGCCGACGTGCACCGCGAGGTACTGCACGACCTGCTCGGCGAGCGGTACGCGGGCGGGGGCGAGCCGCGCCGCCTGGCCGAGCTGGCCGACGAGGTGTCCGTGGCGTTCGGCCGCCGGGTGCGGCCCGACCTGCCCGCGGACGTGGTCAAGGCGTTCGCGCAGGCCGGCATCAAGGTCGGCTCCACCCGCCGGTGGGAGATCGAGTCGGTCGACCACCCGGCCGTGCAGCCGCTGATCGAGTACAAGAGGCTCTACCGCATCTGGGTCGCCCACGGCTGGTCCTGGCTGCAGGACTGGGTGCGCGACGGGCGGTTCCGCCCCGAGTTCCTGGCCGCCGGCACCGTCACCGGACGCTGGGTGACCAACGGCGGGGGCGGTCTGCAGATCCCCAAGGTGATCCGGCGGGCCGTCGTCGCCGACCCGGGCTGGCGGCTCGTCGTCGCCGACGCCGACCAGATGGAACCGCGCGTCCTGGCGGCGATCTCCCGGGACCCCGGGCTGATGGAGGTGGCCGGCCGCGAGACCGACCTCTACCAGTCGGTGTCCGACCGCGCCTTCTCCGGCGACCGCGACCAGGCCAAACTCGCCGTACTCGGCGCGGTCTACGGCCAGACCTCCGGCGACGGCCTGAGGAACCTCGCCGCGCTCAGACGCCGCTTCCCCCGCGCGGTGGCGTACGTCGACGACGCGGCCCGCGCGGGAGAGGAGGGACGCCTGGTGCGGACCTGGCTGGGGCGCACCTGTCCGCCGGCGGCCGGAGCGGCCGACGGTGCCGAGGAGGCGGGCATGCCGCAGGACGGCCCTTCCGACGTGCCGGGCCCCTCGCAGGAGTGGGTGCCCGGCTACGCCTCCACGGACGCCCGCGCGCGGGGCCGCTTCGCCCGCAACTTCGTCGTACAGGGCAGCGCCGCCGACTGGGCCCTGCTGCTGCTCGCCGCGCTGCGGCAGGCCTGCGCGGACAAGGCGGCGGAGCTGGTCTTCTTCCAGCACGACGAAGTGATCGTGCACTGCCCCCGGGAGGAGACCGACGCCGTCGTCGCGGCGATCCGGGACGCGGCGGAGCTGGCGGGCCGCCTGACGTTCGGCCGGACACCGGTGCGGTTCCCGTTCACCACGGCGGTCGTGGAGTGCTACGCGGACGCGAAGTGATCGGGGGCGCTCCGGGACCGGGGCGCCGCACTCGGGCCGCCAGCGGAGGGCCGGGCGGGGCGCCGTCGGAGCGCCGGGCGGGGCGCCATCGGAGCGCCGGGCGCCCCGCGGAGACGCGAGCGGGCCGCGCGGCAGAGCAAGCGGGTCGGTGTCACGGAGGACGCGAGAGCGCAGCGGACGGGGAGGGCGCACAGGATGCAGAGGCGCCCGATGAACCGCCACCGGGTGGCGGAGCAAGCGGAACGGCGGAGCACGCGAGACAGCAGCGCACGCGAAACGGCGGAGCACGCGGAACGGCGGCGGAGCCCGCGGGACTTCGGTCTCCGCGCGACCGCTCAGACTACGGGCGGGCGCCCCAGTCGCGTGAGCCGCACCACGGTGCGCCAGCGCATCGGCCGCCGCTCCCCCGCCGGACTGCGCAGCCCCTCCGCGAAACCGCCGAACCACGCCCGCAGCCCGCCGAGCGACCGGTTCCGCGCCAGCGTGAGCAGCATCCACACCCCGAGGTGGACGGGGATGAGCGGCAGCGGCAGCCGGCGCCGGGTGAGCCACACCCGGTTGCGGGCGTTGACCCGGAAGTAGATGGCGTGCCGCGCGGGCGAGGTCCTCGGGTGCTGGAGCAGCAGTTCGGGGGCGTACAGGATCCGCCACCCGGCGTCGGCCGCCCGCCAGGCCAGGTCGGTCTCCTCATGCGCGAAGAAGAACTCGGCGGGCCAGTCGCCGATCTCGTCGAGCATCGCCGACCGCAGCGCGTGACCGCCGCCGAGGAAGCCGGTGACGTACCCGCCCCGCATGGGGTCGGAGGCGCCGACCCGGGGGACGTGCCGCTGCTGTGTCTCGCCGTTCTCGTCGGCGATCCGGAAGCCGACGATGCCGAGCCGGTCGTCGGCGGCGAACAACTCCCCCACTCGGCGCAGTACATCGGCGTCGACGAGCAGTCCGTCGTCGTCCAGTTCCACGACCACGTCGGTGTCGCCGAACTCCCGCAACCGCGCGAGCGCCACGTTGCGTCCGCCGGGACAGCCGAGGTTCTCGTCCACCTCGATCGACGTGACCTCACCGGGCAGCGACAGCCGCGCGGCGAACTCGGGCAGCGGGCAGCCGTTGCCGACGACGACGATCCGCGCGGGCGGGACGTCCTGCTTGGCCACGGACTCCAGCAGGGCGTCGACCTCGGCGGGCCGGTTCCCCATGGTCACCACGGCGACGGCGATCCTCGGTGCACCCGTGACCTCGCCCATGCCCTCACCTCGTCCCTGCCGGCAGCGTGTGCGCGATGCTAGCCGTTCACGACACGGATTCACGGCGTACGGCCACCGGCGGCCCAGCGGTTCGCCGTACTGGCCGTGTCCGCTGCCACCCCGCCCGCCCGCACGCCACCGCCCAGGACCGCCGGCCGGCGCCCGGCCACGGGCACGGGCGCGCCGTGGATGCCGCCCCCTCCGACGGGTAGGAGAAATGATCCGACGGGACGGACGACAGGGGGTGTTCGGATGGCTGGCGCAGCGGACGAGGGGCCTCACGGCAGCCACCGCTCCTGGACGGCCGTGCGTGTGGCCGGGATGTTGCTGTCAACGGCGGCGGTGGGGTTCGCCGTCGGTGCGCTGGCAGAGGACGGCAGACACCGGCTGTGGTCCGGGGCCATCGTCGCGGCGATCGGGTCGGTCCTCACGGCCGTCGTCCTCGCCGTGGTGTTGCGCCGGGAGGGCCGGCGGGCGCGGCGCTTCGGCCTGAACGCCGGTCAGCTCCTCCGCATCAGCCAGGACGTGCGTCGCGGAAGGCCCCCTGCCGACCCCGCCGTACGGCCGGCGGTCCTGGACGTCCTCGGGCGGCAGCGCCGGGCTCTGGACCTCCAGCGGCGCAGGGCGTACCGCTGGGTGCAGCGGGGACTGGTCACTCTGTGGTCCCTTGTGGCGGTCGCCCACGTCGCAGACGGCTCCTACGGTTTCGCCGCCGTGATGCTGCTCTGCGTCCTGTGCGCCCTCGCCGGCCCCTTCACGCTCCGCCGCCAGGAGCGCCGGCTCGATGCCGTGGAGCGGTCGCTCGGCCTCCCCGGCTCATGCGACGCCTGACCGTCCCGGACCGACGCCGGGCCCGGCGGTACCACCGCTCCGGCTCCAGCACACGCCGCAACGGCTGCCCCGCCCCGGACACCGCCGGCCGAGGGGGAGGTCGCCCGGGGTCTCGCGCCAGTGAGCCTTTTCCATCCTCACTCCGAGCTGGTCAGATGAACGGTGAGGACGGCTTGGACGAGGCTGGTGATCCGGGTGGTCGAGCACCGCAGTTTGCGGAGGAGCCGCCAGGACTTGAGGGTGGCGACGGGCGGACCGGTTGCCTGTCGGGAGAGGTCGGCGAGGGCGAGATCCCAACGATTACGGGACAGATGTGGGCAACGAGTGGCGGTGACTGCCGACGGCCATGTGCCCGGGCGGCGTCGTCGAAGCTCGTGGGTGAGCACGACCGGCAGATCTGATTCACCCTCGATGCGCCACAGATGGGGAACCCGGCGTCGGCGTAGAGCCCCGGCTTGTCCTGGCCCTCCCTGGTGCGGTAGGCCGTGATCACCGCCTGGATACGGGTCGTTGACCTTCCCGCACTGGAGGGCGAGTCGTCGACAACGATGGCCAACTGTCGACCCGCTCGTCGCCAAGGCCAGAAATGACAGTCCTCATCACCAGGTTTCGGCCACTACCTGCACCGCCGCTGCACGGCTGTCCACCGCTCGTCCACCGGAGCCCACTCACGTGAGCCCACACCAGCCGTCGGAGCACGTAAAAGCCAAGGTCAGACACTCCACCCTGAATCCTGTCACGGAAACGACACCTCCGACCTACGCATTACGATGCGCCGACTACGAGTGTCCGATTGGCCAGGATTCCAAGGTCAACGAGAACAAGAAACCCCAGGTCAGATGCCTGACCTGGGGTTCACCAATGGAGCCGCCTTCGGGATTCGAACCCGAGACCTACGCATTACGAGTGCGTTGCTCTGGCCATCTGAGCTAAGGCGGCGCGCTGTGCACCCATGGTGCGATCAGCAACGTCGGTAAGTCTACACAGTTTCCGGGGGTGCTTCGTACCCGCCCCGGAGGCCGGGCTCCGGGGCGGGTGGTGCAGGCTGCCGGGGCGGAAGCCGCGGGCCCTCGGGCCGGTCGCCGCGGTACCCCGGGCCGGCTGCGGCGGGCCCTCGGGCCGGTCTCGGCGGACCCGGGGGCCGGTCGCCGCGGCACCCGGGGGCGTTTACGAGCAGCGTTTGCCGTCCTGTGGTGGGGTGCCGCGCAGGAGGTAGGTGTTGATCGCGGAGTCGATGCAGGTGCTGCCGCGGCCGTAGGCGGTGTGGCCGTCGCCCTCGTAGGTGAGGAGGTGGCCGGAGGAGAGCTGGTCGGCCAGGGCCTCGGCCCAGCGGTACGGGGTGGCCGGGTCCCGGGTGGTGCCGACCACGACGATCGGGGTGGCGCCGGCGGCCTCGATGCGGTGCGGCTCGCCCGTGGGCTGCACGGGCCAGTACGCGCAGTTCAGGGAGGCCCAGGCGAGGCCCTCGCCGAAGACCGGGGACGCCTTCTCGAAGTCGGGCAGCGCCTCGCGCACCTCGTCCGGGGAGGAGAAGGCCGCGGGAAGGTCCAGGCAGTTCACGCTGGCGTTGGCGAACATCAGGTTGCCGTAGCTGCCGTCGGCCTCGCGCTCGTAGTAGCTGTCGGACAGGACCAGCAGGCCGGCGCCGTCGTTCTCCTCCATCGCCGAGGTGAGCGACTCGCGCAGCTGCTGCCAGGCGCCCTCGTCGTACATCGCCGCGATCACACCGGTGAGGGCCAGGGACTCGGTGAGCTTGCGGCCGTCGGCGTCCCCCGCGGGGACCGGCTCGGCGTCCACGTCGTCGAAGAAGGCCTTCAGGTTCTCGCCGACCCGGCCGGGCGAGGTGCCCTCGCCCCCCAGGGGGCAGTCCGGCTGCCGTACGCAGTCCTTCGCGAAGGACTGGAAGGCCGTCTCGAAGCCCGCCGTCTGCTCCAGGTTCAGGCGGCGTGCGGGCAGCGACGGGTCCATCGCGCCGTCCAGGACGAGGCGGCCCACCCGGTCCGGGAACAGGCCCGCGTACGTCGCCCCGAGGAACGTGCCGTACGAGGCACCGACGTAGGTCAGCTTCTCGTCGCCCAGCACCGCCCGCAGGACGTCCATGTCCCGGGCCGCCTCGACCGTCGAGACGTGGCGCAGCAGTTTCGGTGCGTCCGCTCCGCAGCCCTCGGCGAACTCCTTGTAGGCCTCGACCAGCTCGTCCGTCTCGCCCTGGTCGTCGGGGGTGACGTCCGTCTGCGTGTACGCGTCCATCTCACGGCCGTCGAGGCACTCGATGGGCTCACTGCGGGCCACGCCCCGCGGGTCGACCGCCACCATGTCGTACTGTGCGCGGACCTCCTTCGGGTAGCCGATGCCCGCGTACTGCTGGAGGTAGCCGATCGCCGAGCCGCCCGGTCCGCCCGGGTTCACCAGCAGTGAGCCGAGCCGCTCGCCGGGTCCGGTGGCCTTCTTGCGGGCCACCGCGAGCCGGACGTCCCCCTCGGCCGGCTTCGCGTAGTCGAGCGGGGCCTTCATGGTGGCGCACTGGAAGCCCGGGACCCCGCAGTCGCGCCAGGTCAGCTTCTGCTCGTAGTACGGCGACAGCGCGGAGGGCGTGGCCTGCGGCAGCGCGGCCAGCGTCGCCGCCTCCGTCGGTCCGGCAGCCTCCGCCGCCGGGGAACCGGCGGACGTCGACGCGCCCCCGGCCGAGCAGGCGGTGGCGAGCAACGCCGCGGTCAGGAGCGAGGCTCCGGTACGGATCCTGCCGGTGCGGGTCCTGCGGTGAGTGCGCCTTGTGTACATCCAGCGAGCGTAACTCTCCGCGATGGCGGCAATGCTCTGCGTGCCCGGCATGCCTCGTACGAGTTACGCCGTCAACCGCCGTCGTGGCTCCCGGCACCCGGATTCCGGCCCCGGGGTCCCGGCTCAGGGCTCCGGGCCCCGGCTCCCGGCGGGTCAGCCCGCTCTGAGGGCCATCGTCATCGCCTCCACCGCGAGCAGCGGCGGAACATTGCGGTCGAGTGCCTCACCGCAGGCGGCGATCGCCTCGATGCGGCGGAGCGTGGACTCGGGGGAGCTGCCGCCGGCGATGCGCTCCAGGGCCTCCTCGGCGTCGGCGTTGGCGATCGCGACGCGGGAGCCGAGCTGGAGCGCGAGCACGTCGCGGTAGAAGGCGGTGAGGTCGGACAGGGCGAGGTCGAGGGTGTTGCGCTGCGTGCGTGTCCGGCGCCGTTTCTGGTTGTCCTCCAGATCCTTCATCACACCCGCCGTGCCCCGCGGCAGCCGGCCGCCCTGGGCGGCGCCCAGGGCGGCCTTCAGCTCCTCGGTCTCCTTGGCGTCCGTGTCCTCGGCGAGCTGCTTGGCGTCCGCCGCCGCCGCGTCGACCAGCTCCTGGGCCGCCCTGAGCGCGCTGCCGACGTCCCCGACCCGCAGCGGCAGCTTCAGTACGGCGGCCCGGCGCTCGCGGGCCGCCGGGTCGGTGGCCAGGCGGCGGGCCCGGTCGACGTGGCCCTGCGTGGCACGGGCCGCCGCGGCGGCGACGTCCGGCTCGACGCCCTCGCGGCGCACGAGCATGTCGGCGACGGCCTCCACCGAGGGGGTGCGGAGGTTCAGGTGGCGGCAGCGGGAGCGGATGGTGGGCAGGACGTCCTCGACGGACGGGGCGCACAGCATCCACACGGTCCGCGGGGCGGGCTCCTCGACGGCTTTGAGGACCGCGTTGGCGGACTTCTCGTTCAGCCGCTCGGCGTCCTCGACCAGGATGATCTGCCAGCGGCCGGTGGCCGGCGAGGTGAACGACTTGCGGACCGTGTCCCGCATGTCCCCGACGCGGATCTCCGCGCCGACGGCGGTGACCGTGCTGACGTCCGCGTGCGTGCCGATGAGCGCCGTGTGGCATCCGTCGCAGAAGCCGCACCCGGGGACGCCGCCCAGGGCCCGGTCGGGGCTCACACACTGCAGAGCGGCGGCGAAGGCCCGCGCCGTCTGTGTCACTCCCGCGCCGGGCGGGCCGGTGAACAGCCAGGCGTGCGTCATGCTCGACGTCTCGGGGAGGGGGCCGGCGTCCGCGGCGGCGGTGACGACGGCGTCGGCGTCCCGGGCTGCCGCGGCGAGCTGCTCGCTCACCCTCTCCTGCCCGACGAGGTCGTCCCACACGGTCATGGGTCACGCCGTCCTTCCGTCGCACTCCGCCGCACTGCTCCGCGCCGCGCGCCGCACCCCGCGTCGCGCCTTCCATTGTGCGGGGCGGCACTGACAACGGGAGCCGGGCGCCCGGTGCCGAGCCGGGGTGGGCCGGCGGGTCGGGGTGCGCCACCCCGCGCGCCGTCCGCCGCAGCGTCCTTCCCCGGCGGGCCGCTCCGCCGGCGCGGGCGTCTCCGTCGCGGCCTTCGCCACCGCGGCCACCGCGGCCGCCCGGCTGCCGCCGCCCCGACCGCCCTCGTCCCGGCCGCCCTCGCTCCGGCCCCCTGTGCACCTGGCCGCGCGCCGCGGAGCGCCCGAGGCACCGACACTCCGGCCGGTCAGCGCCGGCCCCGCCCCTTGCCCCGGCGACCCTCGTCACCGTCGCGTCCGTCGCGCCCGTCGCTCCGGCCACCGTCGGCGCGGTCGCCTCCGTCGCGGTCGTGCGGTCCCAGCAGCTCGTCCGCCAACGTCGGCAGGTCGTCCAGCGGAGTCTCCTCGGCCCAGTCGGAGCGGCGTCTGCGGGGCGGAGCAGCCTGCTCGGGGTCGATCCGGGGCATCTCACGCGTGCGGTCCTGCGCCTCCTCGGGCCGCCCGGCACCGGCGGCCTGGCCTTCCTCCCGGAAGTAGCCCGGAGGAACCCGGTCGGCGGGGTCGCCTCCGCGTACGGGCGGCGGCACGGCCGTCTCCTCGGCAGCACGCGGCTCCACCGCGGGCAGCACCGCCGTCTCCTCGGCGGCACGCGACTCCACCGCCGGCGGCATCGCCGCCCCGTCCGCCGCTCCCGGCCTCACGGGCGGCAGCACCGCCGTCTCCTCGGCGGCACGCGGCTCCACCGCCGGCAGTACCGCCGTCTCGTCCGCCGCTCCCGGCCTCACGGGCGGCGCCGGGGGCACGGGCAGCTCGGTCGTCACCTCGGACTCGGAGACGCCGGAGGCCCCGCTGCCCTCGTCCTCCCTGCGGGCTTCCTCCCGCGGGTCGCGCACCGGCCGCAGTACCGCCGTGTCCTCCACCGGCCCGCCGGAGGCTTTCTCCGGGGCCACGGCCGGCGTCGCGACGGTCGCCGCGTCCGAGGGAGCCGGAGCGGCCGGCGCCGGCCGGGGCCCCGCCGCCGCGGGAGGTGCCGTCGGCTTCGGGCCCGCGGCGGCCGCGGCAGCCGCCTGCTCCGCGGCCCGGCGTGCCTCCTCGGCGCGCATCAGGGCCTCCTCGGCCTTGCGCTGCTTCTCCAGGCGCCGGGCCTCGGCCTCGGCCCGCAGCCGCTCCTCCTCCTCGGCCTGCTTGCGCCGCCGCTCCTCCTCGGCCCGGCGTCGCGCCTCCTCCTCGGCCCGCGCCTTCTCCTCTGCGAGGAGCCGTGCCCGTTCCTCCTCGGCCTTCCGGCGCGCTTCCTCGGCCCGCTGCCGGGCCTCCTCCGCCTGCCGCTCGGCCTCGCGCCGCTGCGCCTCCTCCAGCTCGCGCCGCTTGCGCTCCTCCTCCTCGGCGCGCAGCCGCTCCAGCTGCTCGAGGCGCTCGCGCTCCAGGCGCTCCTCCTCGGCCTTGCGCGCAGCCTCCTCCTCGGCCTTGCGGCGCGCTTCCTCCTCGGCCTTGCGGCGAGCCTCCTCCCGGGCCTTGATCTCGGCCTCGGACAGCGGCAGCACCCGGTCGAGCCGGTGGCGCACGGCGGTGGTGACGGCCTCGGGCTCCTGGCCCGCGTCCACGACGAGGTAGCGGCCGGGGTCGGCCGCGGCCAGGGTCAGGAAACCGGAGCGTACGCGCGCGTGGAACTCGGCGGGCTCCGACTCCAGCCGGTCCGGCGCCTCGGTGAACCGCTCGCGCGCGGCCTCCGGCGAGACGTCCAGCAGGACGGTCAGGTGCGGGACGAGCCCGTTGGTCGCCCAGCGGTTGATGCGGGCGATCTCGGTGGGGGACAGGTCGCGGCCGGCACCCTGGTAGGCCACCGAGGAGTCGATGTACCGGTCGGAGACGACCACGGCGCCGCGCTCCAGGGCGGGCCGGACCACGGTGTCGACGTGCTCCGCGCGGTCGGCGGCGTACAGCAGTGCCTCCGCGCGGTGGGACAGCCCGGCGCTCGACACGTCCAGCAGGATGGAGCGCAGGCGCTTGCCCACCGGCGTCGCCCCCGGCTCGCGCGTCAGCACGACCTCGTGCCCCTTGCCCCTGATCCACTCGGCGAGTGCCTCGGCCTGGGTGGACTTCCCGGCGCCGTCGCCGCCTTCCAGGGCGATGAAGAAGCCGCCCTTCGCGGGCGCGGGGACCGGGTCGTCGCCGCCGAGCAGCGCGTCCCGCAGGTCCTGCCGCAGCGGCACCCCGGAACGGTCGTCGACCTTGGCCAGTACCAGCGCGGCCACCGGCAGCAGCAGCGCCCCGGCCAGCATCAGCCAGAACGCGGCGCCGCCGTGCGCGAAGACGAACCTGCCGTTCTCCAGGCGGTGCGGCCCGATCGCCGCCGCCACCACGGGGGCGACGACCGCGCCGAGCGCCACGCAGACCCGGACGACCGCGTGCAGGTGCTCGGTCGTCCGCGCCCGGCGGTGGTCCTCGGTCTCCTGGTCGAGCAGCGCGTGCCCGGTGTTGGCGGCCACTCCCGCGCCGATGCCTGCCAGCGCCAGGAGCAGCAGCACGGTGGTGTCGTCGGGGACGAGGCCCGCGGCCAGCAGGGCGACGCCGACGAAGGCGATCGCCAGGGCCAGCAGGCGCCGGCGGGACAGGGAGGGCAGCAGGGCGGGCGCCGTACGGATGCCGACGACGACCCCGCCGGTCAGCGCGCCCACCATCAGCCCGTACAGCACGGGGCCGCCGCCCAGGTCCTTGGCGTGCAGCACCGCCACGGCGACCACGGCGGCCACCACGGCGGCGACCGCGGCGCAGGCGAGCACCAGCAGCGGGAGGACGCCGGTACGGCCCTTGTCGGCGCCCGTGCCGCTCCTCGGCCGGCGCAGGCCCTCCAGCGGCGAGCGCGCGCGGGGGGTGCGGACCGAGGGCAGCTCCAGGAACGTCAGGACAGACAGGGACGCGGCGAACAGTCCGGCCGCGACGTACGAACCGAGCGCCGCCTGGTGCTCGGCGAACCAGTCGACACCGGCGCCCAGCAGGTTGTTCAGCAGGCCCGCGACGACGAGCGCGGCGCCGGCCAGCGGGATCGCGACGAAGCCCGTACGCAGTGACAGGCGGCGCAGCGCGTCCATGTGGTCCGGCAGCGGTCGGACCGTCGCGCCCTCCGGGGGCGGCGCGGGCAGCAGCGCGGGGGCCGCGCTCTCCCGGCAGACCGTCCAGAAGCGCTCGGCGACGCCGGTGACGAAGACGGTCACCAGGAGAACGGCGAGCGCGTCGTCCGGCGTCCAGTCGATCCACAGCGGCGCGACGATCAGCAGCGCGGCCCGCAGCCCGTCCGCGCCGACCATGGTCCAGCGCCGGTCCAGCGGGCCGTCCGGCGAGGTGAGCGAGGACAGCGGCCCGAGCAGGACCGCGCCGAAGAGCAGCGTCGCCAGGACGCGTACGCCGAAAACGATCGCCACTGCGAACGCCACGCCCCGGTAACCACCGCCGAACGAGCCCGCGCCGATCGCGGCCTGGACGACGAGGAGGACCAGCACCAGGAGGGCGAGAATGTCGCCGACACCCCCCACGAGCTGTGCGCTCCACAAGCGCCTCAGCTGCGGCCGGCGCAGCAGGGCGCGGACGGCGCGCTCGCGGGAGTCCGCGACCAGGGCGTCGTCCGGGGCGGGGTGAGGGGCCGTTGGCTGCTCGGCTCGCGTCATGCGTTCAGCCTACTGGTCGCCGACGACAGTCCGGCGTGCCCGGCCGAACGCACGCACGCCCCGACACCGAAATGATGCCGGGGCGTTCGTTTCGCGAAGAGCGCGCGAGGCTCCGCGGGGTTCCTGAGCCGGGCTCAGGAACCGGACCGGGTTCAGAAACCGGACCGGGTTCAGGAACCGGACCGGGTTCAGGAACCGGACCGGGTTCAGGAACCGGACCGGGTTCAGTCCTCCGACGCCTTCGACGCGGTGGTCTTCCCGGCGACCGCCCGGGTGGCCGTCTTCTTCGCCGCGGTCTTCTTCGCGGCCGTCGTCTTCGCCGCCGCCGTCTTCTTGGTGGCCGCCGCCTTCTTGGCCGGAGCCTTCTTGGCCGGAGCCTTCTTGGCGGCCGTCTTCTTCGCCGTCTTCTTGGCGGGCCCCTTGGCGCGCTTCTCGGCGAGCAGCTCGTAGCCGCGCTCCGGCGTGATCTCCTCGACGCTGTCGCCGGAGCGCAGGGTCGCATTGGTCTCGCCGTCGGTGACGTACGGGCCGAAGCGGCCGTCCTTGACCACGACCGGCTTCTCGCTGACCGGGTCCGTGCCCAGCTCCTTGAGCGGCGGCTTGGCCGCCGCCCGGCCACGCTGCTTGGGCTGGGCGTAGATCGCCAGCGCCTCCTCCAGCGTGATCGTGAAGAGCTGCTCCTCGGACGTCAGGGACCGCGAGTCCGTGCCCTTCTTCAGGTACGGGCCGTAGCGGCCGTTCTGCGCGGTGATCTCGACGCCCTCGGCGTCGGCGCCGACGACACGCGGCAGCGACATCAGCTTCAGGGCGTCGTCCAGGGTGACCGTGTCCAGCGCCATCGTCTTGAACAGCGAGGCCGTACGCGGCTTCACGGCGTTCTTGCCGGTCTTCGGGGTGCCCTCGGGGAGCACCTCGGTGACGTAGGGACCGTAGCGGCCGTCCTTGGCGACGATGGTGTGGCCGGTGGCCGGGTCGGTGCCCAGTTCGAAGTCGCCGCTCGGCTTGGCGAGCAGTTCCTCCGCCAGCTCGACGGACAGCTCGTCCGGTGCCAGGTCCTCGGGCACGTCGGCGCGCTGGTGGTTCTCGGCGTCCTTCTCACCGCGCTCGACGTACGGGCCGTAGCGTCCGACGCGCAGCACGATGTCGTTGCCGACGGGGAAGGAGGACACCTCGCGCGCGTCGATCGCGCCGAGGTCGGTCACCAGCTCCTTGAGGCCGCCGAGGTGGTCCCCGTCGCCGTTGCCGGCGTCGGCCGCTCCGCCGCTGCCGGCGCCCTCGCCGAAGTAGAAGCGGCGCAGCCACGGCACCGCCTGGGCCTCGCCGCGCGCGATGGCGTCGAGGTCGTCCTCCATCTTGGCGGTGAAGTCGTAGTCGACGAGCCGCCCGAAGTGCTTCTCCAGGAGGTTGACCACGGCGAAGGACAGGAAGGACGGGACGAGGGCCGTGCCCTTCTTGAAGACGTAGCCGCGGTCCAGGATCGTGCCGATGATCGACGCGTAGGTCGACGGGCGGCCGATCTCGCGCTCCTCCAGCTCCTTGACCAGCGACGCCTCGGTGTAGCGGGCCGGGGGCTTGGTGGCGTGGCCGTCGACCGTGATCTGCTCGGCCGTGAGGGCGTCGCCCTCGCTGACCTGCGGCAGGCGGCGCTCCCGGTCGTCCAGCTCGGCGTTCGGGTCGTCGGCACCCTCGACGTACGCCTTCAGGAAGCCGTGGAAGGTGATCGTCTTGCCGGACGCGCTGAACTCCACGTCCCGGCCGTCGGAGGCGGCGCCACCGATCTTCACGGTGACGCTGTTGCCGGTCGCGTCCTTCATCTGGGAGGCGACGGTCCGCTTCCAGATCAGCTCGTAGAGCCTGAACTGGTCGCCGCCGAGGCCGGTCTCGGCGGGCGTGCGGAAGCGGTCGCCCGAGGGGCGGATCGCCTCGTGCGCCTCCTGCGCGTTCTTGACCTTGCCGGCGTACGTCCGCGGCTGGGCGGGGAGGTAGTCGGCGCCGTACAGCTGCGTGACCTGGGCGCGTGCGGCGGTGACCGCCGTGTCGCTCAGGGTCGTCGAGTCCGTACGCATGTAGGTGATGTAGCCGTTCTCGTACAGCTTCTGGGCGATCTGCATGGTCGCCTTGGCGCCGAAGCCGAGCTTGCGCGAGGCCTCCTGCTGGAGCGTCGTCGTGCGGAACGGGGCGTACGGCGAGCGGCGGTACGGCTTGGACTCGACGGAGCGGACCGCGAACCGGGTGTTCTCCAGGGCGGCGGCGAGCGCGCGGGCGTTCGCCTCGTCGAGGTGGAGGGTGTTCGCGCTCTTGATCTGCCCCAGGGAGTCGAAGTCGCGCCCCTGTGCGACGCGCCTGCCGTCGACGGTCTGCAGACGGGCGACGAGCGACGACGGGTCCGACAGGTCCCCCGCCCGGCCGGTCGCGAAGGTGCCCGTCAGGTCCCAGTACTCGGCGGAGCGGAACGCCCTGCGCTCGCGTTCCCGCTCGACCACGAGCCGGGTGGCGACGGACTGGACCCGGCCGGCCGACAGGCGCGGCATGACCTTCTTCCACAGGACCGGCGAGACCTCGTAGCCGTAGAGGCGGTCGAGGATGCGGCGGGTCTCCTGGGCGTCGACGAGCTTCTGGTTGAGCTGGCGCGGGTTGGCGACCGCGGCCCGGATCGCGTCCTTGGTGATCTCGTGGAAGACCATGCGCTTGACGGGGATCTTCGGCTTGAGGACTTCCTGGAGGTGCCACGCGATGGCCTCGCCCTCGCGGTCCTCATCGGTGGCGAGGAAGAGCTCGTCGGAGTCCTTCAGCAGGTCCTTGAGCTTCTTGACCTGTGCCTTCTTGTCAGCGTTGACCACATAGATCGGCTGGAAGTCGTGTTCGACGTCCACACCGAGGCGGCGGACCTCGCCGGTGTACTTCTCGGGCACCTCCGCGGCGCCGCTGGGAAGGTCGCGGATGTGCCCGACGCTCGCCTCGACGACGTAGCCAGGGCCGAGATAGCCCTTGATCGTCTTCGCCTTGGCAGGCGACTCGACGATGACGAGTCGGCGGCCGCCGTTCGCGGTCTCGCTGGTCGGGGACAACTTCGCTCTTCTCTCCGGTCGACGCTGGGGCCTCCCCAGGCAGTGCTCCCGGGGTCGGGTCGTGCTGCGTTTCGGTCGTGACGCTGCGGAGTGTGACGGTACCTCCCGCCCCCGTGTCAAACGGGAAAAGCCCGCAACGGCCACTCGAACGGTAACCCGACGAACCCTGTTCCTGCCGCCCGGAGTGCGGACCGGCCCTGACGGGCGTATCCGGAGCGCGATCCCCCGATTACCTGGGCGGGGGTGCGGCCGGGGTCCGGAACCGGCCTCTCACACGCGCGTCAGGCACCATGCCCCGAGGGCCAGCGCGACGACCCCGGCGACGGTCGCGAGGGTCGCGGATGCGACGGGGCTCACACCGTGTGCGACGGGCCGGCCGTGCCGGAGCCGGGTCGTGGTCCACGTCAGCAGCCCTGCCCCGAACAGGGCGAACACCGTCCCCGCGAAGATCGCCGGCCCGCTCTCCATGGTCCCCGTGCCCCTTTTCTCCAGCCCGCGCGTGTCCAGCCCCGGCGAGGCTGTCACGCACGGGCGGCGGGCAGGCGAACCCGAGGTGAACGAGCAGCCGACGGATCGGCGACGTGACCGCCGTGGCTCGTTTCTCCCGTACGGCGGCGCGGGCCGCCGGGGTCCGGCCCTGCGGCGGTTCCCGGGCCACAGGGGCCAGCTCTGCGCTGATTTCCCGACCGCCGGGGTCCGGCCCAGCGCCGGTACCCGGACCACCGGGGCCAGCTCTGCGGCGGTTCCCCGACCGCCGGGCCCGGCCCCACGCCGGTACCCGGACCACGAGGCCCGGCCCTACGCCGGTTCGAGGAAACCCAGTTCCACCAGGAGCCGGATCTGGGCGGGCGTGCGGTCACGCAGCGCCACCGGGTCCTCGCCGACCAGTTGGGCGATGGCGTCCAGGATCCGGCCGGCGCTCATGGTGCCGTCGCAGACGCCCGCGAAACCGGCGCCGACGGTGTCGACCCGGGTGGCGCGACGCATGCCGCGGTTCTGGCGCAGGACGACGTGCTCCGGGTCCTCGGCGCCGGGCAGCCCCACCTGCTCCTGGACGACCTCACCGGCCAGCGTGAAGTGCGCCTCCAGCAGGGCGGCGTCGTCGTGGGCGCGCAGGTAGTCGATGCGGTCGAAGTGCGCGCGCACCGTCTCGCCGAGCGGCTGCTCGATCGGGTGCGGCCATTCCTCCGTGGTGATCGAGGGCTCCGCGGCCCCGGTCCGGCGCAGCGTGATCCAGCCGAAGCCGACCGCCTTGACCTTGCGGGCCTCGAACTCGTCCAGCCACGCGTCGTAGCGCGCCTGGTACTCGGCCGCGTCGGCGCGGTGGTCGCCCGCGTCCCTGAGCCACAGCTCGGCGTACTGCGTGACGTCCTGCACCTCGCGCTGCACGATCCAGGCGTCGCAGCCGCGCGGCACCCAGGAGCGCAGCCGGTCCGTCCAGTCCTCCCCCTCCACGTGCTGCCAGTTGGCGAGGAAGTGCGCGAACCCTCCCTCGTTCAGGCGCTCCCCCGTCTGCTGAACGAGCGACCGGCACAGATCGTCCCCGCCCATCCCGCCGTCGCGGTAGGTGAGCCGGGCGCCCGGTGAGATGACGAACGGCGGGTTGGAGACGATCAGGTCGTACGTCTCGCCGTCGTCGACGGGCTCGTAGAGCGAACCCTCGCGCAGATCGGCGGCCTGCTCCCCGGACAGGGCGAGCGTGAGCGCGGTGATGTGCAGCGCGCGCGGGTTGACGTCGGTGGCCGTCACGCGCGTGGCGTGCCGGGCGGCGTGCAGCGCCTGGATTCCGGAGCCGGTACCGAGGTCGAGGGCGGCGGAGACGGGCTTACGGACGGTCAGGCCCGCCAGTGTCATGGACGCGCCGCCGACGCCGAGGACGACGCCCTGCGCGCGGTGGCCGATGCCGCCGGCGCCGCCGACCGCGCAACCGAGGTCGGACACGATGAACCAGTCCTCGCCGCCGGGCCCGCCGTACGGCCGTACGTCCACGGTGGCCGCCACCTCGTCGTCGCCCGCGCGGACGAGCCACCCGCTCTCCAGGCAGGCGTCGACGGGCAGCACGTCCGCCACGCGCGCGTGGGGCACGGGTTGCTGGAGCAGGAACAGCCGTACGAGGCGTTCCAACGGCGTGTCGCCGCGGGTGGCCCGGAGCGCGGGCACGGTCTCGCTGCGCGACAGCGCCGCGTAGGCGGGAGCGCCGAGCAGCTCCAGCAGTCCGTCGGCGGTGAAGGAGGCGCCGAGCAGGGCGTCCCGCAGCCTTGCGGTGACGTCCGGGCGGTCGGCGGAGGGCAGGGGGGACAGGCTGGCGTTACTCACACCCCCATTGTGGCCCGCCCCCCGGCCCGTGCCTGTGGAACGGGCGTCAGCTGTCGGCCGCCGACGGCGTCACCGAGGCCGACCTGCAGCTCTCCTGCTTGGCCATCGCCTGGCCGACCTCGCCCTCCTCCAGGGTCTTCAGGGCGTTGCTGCCGCTCTTGCTGAGCTTGTTCAGCTCGGTGGCGATGTCCTTGAGGCCGTCGGCGAACTTGGCCTGGTCCTTCGTGTCGAGTTCCTCCACCTGCTTGCGTAGGGAGGCGTACGACGAGGAGAGGCCGTTGAGTTCGGTGACGGCGTCCTTCTGCTTCTTCTCGCCCTCGTCGACGTCCGGCACCCCGGCCTTCTGGACGGCGCTGCCCATCGCCTTGTAGGCGTCGGACATGTCCTGGAACGCCTTGGCGTCGGTCTTCTGGACCTCAGCCGGCGTGCTGTTGTCCGAGGTCTCCTCCTGGATCGCGGCGTTGGCCGACTCGATCTTCCTGGCCTGCGGCTGCACCGCGTCGCAGACGTCCTTCGCCCAGGCGTCCAGCTTGTCGTTGTCGTCGTCGCCGCTGCCGCATCCCGTCAACGCCAGTACCAGTACCGCACCGCCGGACAGTGCGGCCGCGAGCTTCTTGTTCACCGGATTGGTCCCTTCCATGGCTCTCGGCCCCGGAACATACACGCCGGATGGGGGACATCCGCAGGACGAACATTCGTTATGACGGTATTGCAGCCATTTGCACCAAGAGAGAGAAGGCTCACGGTGAGGGAGGCGCCCCGCATGACACGGGCGGACGGCGCGTCACCACGCGCCGTCCGCCCGCCCCTTGCCCCGCGTCTCGTACGAGGCTGTGGGGAGGTGTCTACGTCACCACCGCCGGATCGGCCGACCTGGAGTCCGGGTCGGGGTCGTCCTCGTCCCCCATGGCGATCCCGCGCCGTTTGGAGACGTAGACCGCCGCCGCGATGACGGCGAACGCGAGGACGGCGATCAGCACCCGCACGGCCATGTTCTCGTCGGCGCCGTAGGAGAACTTGATGACCGCCGGAGCGATCAGCAGCGCCACCAGGTTCATGACCTTCAGCAAGGGGTTGATCGCCGGGCCGGCGGTGTCCTTGAAGGGATCGCCGACCGTGTCGCCGATGACGGTGGCGGCGTGCGCCTCGCTGCCCTTGCCGCCGTGGTGGCCGTCCTCGACGAGCTTCTTGGCGTTGTCCCAGGCACCGCCGGAGTTGGCGAGGAACACCGCCATCAGCGTGCCCGCGCCGATCGCTCCCGCCAGGAACGCGCCGAGCGCGCCCACGCCGAGCGTGAACCCGATGAAGACGGGCGCCAGCACGGCGAGCAGTCCGGGCGTGGCGAGTTCCCGCAGGGCGTCCCTGGTGCAGATGTCGACGACCTTGCCGTACTCGGGCTTCTCGCTGTAGTCCATGATTCCGGGCCGTTCCCGGAACTGCCGTCGCACCTCGTGGACCACCGCGCCCGCCGACCGCGACACCGCGTTGATCGCCAGCCCCGAGAAGAGGAAGACGACCGCCGCGCCCGCGATGAGTCCGACGAGGTTGTTGGGCTGGGAGATGTCCATCATCAGGGTCATCGGCGCGCCCTCGCCGCTGAGTTTTTCGCCCACGTCCGCCGCGCCGGTGGTGATGGCGTCGCGGTACGACCCGAACAGGGCCGCCGCCGCGAGGACGGCGGTGGCGATGGCGATGCCCTTGGTGATGGCCTTGGTGGTGTTGCCGACCGCGTCCAGGTCGGTGAGCACCTGGGCGCCGGCGCCCTCGACGTCGCCGGACATCTCGGCGATGCCCTGCGCGTTGTCGGAGACCGGCCCGAAGGTGTCCATGGCGACGATCACACCGACCGTGGTGAGCAGACCGGTGCCGGCCAGCGCCACCGCGAACAGCGCCAGCATGATCGAGGCACCGCCGAGCAGGAACGCCCCGTAGACGCCGAGGCCGATCAGCAGGGCGGTGTAGACGGCGGATTCGAGACCGAGCGAGATACCGGCGAGGACGACGGTGGCGGGTCCCGTGAGCGAGCTCTTGCCGATGTCCTTGACGGGCCGTCGGGTGGTCTCGGTGAAGTAGCCGGTGAGCTGCTGGATCAGGGCGGCGAGCACGATGCCGATCGCCACCGCGACGAGCGCGAGGATCCGCGGGTCGCCGTCCCGGCCCGCGATCGCCGCGTCCGTGACGCCGTCCAGGTCCGCGTACTTCCCGGGCAGGTAGACGAAGACGGCCACCGCCACCAGCACCAGCGAGATCGCCGCGGAGATGAAGAAGCCCCGGTTGATCGCGCTCATGCCGCTGCGGTCGGACCGCCGGGGCGCCACCGCGAAGATGCCGATCATGGCGGTGAGCACGCCGATCGCCGGCACCAGCAGCGGGAACGCCAGCCCCGAGTCGCCGAAGGCCACCTTGCCGAGGATCAGCGCGGCCACCAGCGTCACGGCGTACGACTCGAAGAGGTCGGCCGCCATGCCCGCGCAGTCGCCGACGTTGTCGCCCACGTTGTCGGCGATGGTCGCGGCATTGCGCGGGTCGTCCTCGGGGATGCCCTTTTCGACCTTGCCGACCAGGTCGGCGCCGACATCGGCGGCCTTGGTGAAGATGCCGCCGCCGACCCGCATGAACATCGCGATCAGTGCGGCGCCGAGGCCGAAACCCTCCAGGACCTTCGGCGCGTCGGCCGCGTACACCAGCACCACGCAGCAGGCGCCCAGCAGGCCGAGCCCCACCGTGAACATGCCGACGACGCCGCCCGTGCGAAATGCGATCTTGGTGGCCCGGTGCGAGACGAGAGTGAGATCCTTTTCCGGTTCGCCCGGGCCCGGCGTCGCTTCCCGTGCCGCCGCGGCGACACGCACATTGCTGCGTACGGCGAGCCACATGCCGATATAGCCGGTGGCCGCGGAGAACGCGGCGCCGACCAGGAAGAAGATCGACCGTCCGGCACGTTGATTCCAGTCGTCCGCGGGCAGCAGCATGAGCAGAAAGAACACGACGACGGCGAATACGCCGAGCGTGCGCAACTGCCGGGCCAGATAGGCGTTCGCGCCTTCCTGGACGGCCGCCGCGATCTTCTTCATACTGTCGGTTCCCTCGCCCGCGGCGAGCACCTGGCGTACCAGGACGGCCGCGAGCACCAGCGCGGACAGTGCGACGACCGCGATGACAGCGACCAGGACGCGGTTTCCGTCGGTCAGCACGGCGGCGGCGAGGGATGAGGGATCGCCCAACTGATGAGGGGTGGAAAGCTCCGCCATTCGTCCTCCTTGACGCTTGGGCTGAGCTCAAGATGTGGACGGGATTGTAGGTACCGGAACCTGATCAAAACAGTGCACGGCAAAAGGAATTACCTTGTCAACCACAAGGGACCCGGACGTAGTAATGCCCTTCCGGCATTAAGGCCGTGATCTTTTTCGCGGGACCGCCCGCAGGATTGATCGCGAAATAGATCCGTCAGATCGATCGCCACGTTGATCGCCACACTGATCGGATCAATGACCACATGATTGATCGTGAATGAATTCACTCAACGTACGTACGTGACCACTGTAAGCGTGGACCTCGTTCTCCGCACACGCCGAAGGGCCCTACGAGGTAGGGCCCTTCGGGTGAACTCTGACGCACTCGGAGCGGTCGAGGGCTCGAGTGGCGCCGGGGTCGACGCGGGGGTCAGACCGGCGGCAGCACCGCGGGCGCGGTCGGCCAGGTCATGCGGATCAGCCCGCCGTCCTCGCCGGCCGTGACCTCGACGTCGTCGACGAGGCCGCTGATGACCGCGAGCCCCATCTCGTCCTCCTCGGTCTCCACGTCGTCCACGGCGGCACCCTGGGTTCCCGACCCGGGGACCGCGTGCGGCGCCTCGTCACCGACCTCGATGGAGAACTGCTTCTCCTCCTCGATCAGCGACACCTTGACCGGCGCCGTGATGCCGACGTGCTGGTGCAGTCCCACAGCCCGGGTACAGGCCTCACCGACGGCGAGCCTGACCTCGTCGAGGACGGCCTCGTCCACTCCGGCCCTGCGTGCCACCGCGGCCGCCACCAGACGGGCGGTGCGGACATGCTCGGGCAGCGCGCTGAAACGGAGTTCAACGGTGGCCATGCATCCCCCTCGGACTACGGGCGTTGCTGTCGAGGGTCCGGACCGCGACGGCCCGGACCCCCCTTGTACTACTGCCGTCCCGGGCCCAGCGGCCCGGAACCGGTCGTCAGTCGGTGGCCGCCACCGCTTCCTCGACCGAGGTGTGAATGGGGAACACCTTGGTGAGGCCGGTGATACGGAAGATCTTGAGAATGCGCTCCTGGTTGCAGACCAGGCGCAGCGAGCCCTCATGGGCACGCACCCGCTTCAGTCCGCCGACCAGCACGCCGAGCCCGGTGGAGTCGAGGAAGTCCACGCCCTCCATGTCGACGACGAGGTGGAAACTCCCGTCGTTCACGAGCTCGACCAGCTGCTCACGCAGCTTGGGCGCGGTGTATACGTCAATTTCGCCACCGACCTCGACGACCGTACGATCGCCGACGGTACGGGTCGACAGGGACAGGTCCACGGATCCTCCAGCACCTTGCTATCGAGCGGTCGTCCCTCGGGACACCTCGGCTTGAAGCCCCCAGGACGGTTCGCCAGCCGCGATGGCATTCAATCACTTACCGGCAGGCGTGCACGACGCCTTGGTCCCATTGTCCGTCACGCCGGTGACAGACTCGGTACCGATGGCCAAGAATCACCGATCCGATCGGACCCCGGCGGGGCCCGGCTCCCGGCCCGATCCAGGCATGCTCCTGGACCGGCTCGCCGCGGGACCGAGCCGGACTGCGCGCATCACTCATACGGAGCACTTGCCCCCGCGTGCGGGTCGTCATGCCGTCTGGCCGGACCGGATTCGCCCCGAGGTCGTCGCCGCGGTGCAGGCCGCGGGCATCGAACACCCCTGGGCCCACCAGGCGACGGCGGCCGAGCACGCCCTGGACGGCGACTCGGTGGTCGTCGCCACCGGCACCGCGTCCGGCAAGTCCCTGGCGTATCTGGTGCCGGTGCTGTCCACCCTGCTGGACGGCTCCCAGGCCCCGAACGGGCGGGGGGCCACCGCCCTCTACCTGGCTCCGACCAAGGCGCTGGCCGCGGACCAGTGCCGTTCTGTGAAGAAACTTTCACAACCTCTGGGCACATCAGTTCGGGCCGCCGTGTACGACGGCGACACACCGTTCGAGGAACGCGAGTGGATCCGCCAGTACGGCACCTACGTGCTGACCAACCCGGACATGCTGCACCGCGGCATCCTGCCGTCCCACCCCCGCTGGTCCTCCTTCCTGAAGTCGCTGAAGTACGTCGTCGTCGACGAGTGCCACACCTACCGCGGCGTCTTCGGCTCCCATGTCGCCCAGGTGCTGCGAAGACTGCGCCGGCTGTGTGCCCGTTACGGCGCGTCGCCGGTGTTCCTGCTCGCCTCCGCCACCGCCGCCGAACCCTCGGTGGCGGCCCGCCGGCTCACCGGACTCCCGGTGGTCGAGGTCGCGGACGACGCCTCACCGCGCGGTGAACTGGTGTTCGCCCTCTGGGAACCGCCGCTGACCGAGATGGAGGGTGAGAAGGGCGCGCCCGTCCGCCGCACCGCCACCGCCGAGGCCGCCGACCTGCTCACCGACCTCACCGTGCAGGGCATGCGGTCGATCACCTTCGTACGCTCCCGGCGCGGCGCCGAGCTGATCTCGGTGATCGCCCAGGAACGCCTCGCCGAGGTCGACCGCTCGCTGTCCCGGCGGGTGGCCGCCTACCGTGGCGGCTACCTCCCCGAGGAGCGCCGCGCCCTGGAACGCGCCCTGCACTCCGGTGAACTGCTCGGCCTCGCGGCGACGAACGCCCTCGAACTCGGCCTGGACATCTCCGGTCTGGACGCCGTGGTGATCGCCGGGTATCCGGGCACCCGGGCGTCGCTGTGGCAGCAGGCGGGCCGCGCGGGGCGGTCCGGGCAGGGCGCCCTCGCGGTGCTGGTCGCGCGCGACGACCCGCTGGACACCTTCCTCGTCCACCATCCGGAGGCCCTGTTCGACCAACCCGTGGAGTCCACGGTCCTCGACCCGGACAACCCCTACGTCCTCGCCCCCCACCTGTGCGCGGCAGCGGCCGAACTCCCCCTGACCGAGGAGGACCTGCCCCTCTTCGGTCCCGCCTGCGAGGAACTCCTCCCCCAGCTGGAGTCGGCCGGACTGCTGCGCCGCCGGACCCGGGCCTGGCACTGGACACGCCGGGAACGGGCCGCCGACCTCACCGACATCCGCGGGGAGGGCGGCCGGCCGGTCCAGGTCGTCGAGGCCGGGACGGGCCGGCTGCTGGGCACCGTCGACGCCGGCGCCGCCCACACGACGGTCCACGAGGGCGCCGTGCACCTGCACCAGGGCCGCACGTACCTCGTCCGCACCCTCGACCTGGAGGACTCCGTCGCCCTGGTCGAGCAGGCCACCCCGTCGTACTCGACGGTCGCCCGCGACACGACGGCGATCTCCGTCCTGGAGACCGACACCGAGGTCCCCTGGGGCGACGGGCGCCTGTGCTACGGCTCCGTCGAGGTCACCAACCAAGTGGTCTCCTTCCTGCGCCGGCGCCTCATCACGGGTGAAGTACTGGGCGAGACGAAGCTCGACCTTCCTCCTCGGACACTGCGGACGCGCGCGGTGTGGTGGACGGTCACCGAGGACCAGCTGGACGCGGCCCGGATCAACCCGGAGATCCTCGGCGGGGCCCTGCACGCCGCCGAGCACGCCTCGATCGGCATGCTGCCCCTGTTCGCGACCTGCGACCGCTGGGACATCGGCGGCGTGTCGGTCCCCCTGCACCCGGACACACTGCTGCCGACGGTCTTCGTGTACGACGGCCACCCCGGTGGCGCGGGCTTCGCCGAGCGCGCCTTCCACACGGCCCGCGACTGGCTCACGGCCACCCGGGAGGCCATCGCCTCCTGCGAGTGCGACGCCGGCTGCCCCTCCTGCATCCAGTCCCCCAAGTGCGGCAACGGCAACGAGCCACTGCACAAGCGGGGGGCCGTGCGGCTGCTCACGGTCCTGTTGCGGGGGGCGGAGGAGGCGGAGGCCGGGCCATGAGCCCCGTGGACGGGCTCTCCGGGGATTCCGCCGTCATCGCTCTCGTCATCGCGCGGGTTCCGGTCGGCGGGTTTCCCGTCGTCCAGCTGCCCGTTGGCGGGGTACCTGCCGGGAGGCCTCCCACCGCCGGGACTCGAGTCGGCACACGCCCCACAAACGGGCCTCCCGCCGGTGGGCTGCCCAACAGCGGACTTCCCCACAACGGGCCTCCCGCCGGTGGGCTCCCCAGCAGCGGACTTCCCCACAACGGGCCTCCCGCCGGTGGGCTCCCCAACAGCGGACTTCCCCACAACGGGCCTCCCGCCGGCGGGAGGCCCGTCAGCGGCATCCCTGCCGCCGGGTCCGCCGTCTCCGGAGCCCCCGTCATCGACGCCTCCCACGCCGGGCCGGCCCTTGCCCGGACCTCCGCCGCGAACGGTCCCCGGCCCGACGCAGCCGTCACGTCCGAGATCCGGCCGGTGAGCACGCACCGCACCAGCCGCGTCCCCTGCGTCCGTGCGATCCGCTCCGCCCGGGCACACGCCGCCGTTCCGCCCCGGGCCCAGTGGTCCGCCGCCGCGAGCGCCGCCATGTCGGCACCGCCGGCCGCGCGGTGCCGGGTCACGACGGCTTGTCCCAGGGCCAGCACGACGCCGAACACCAGGCACAGGACGGCGATGGCACCCACGCTCCACACCGTGGCGGACCCCCGGTCGTCTCCGGCACCGGACCCGGGGCGGGATTCCGGATCGGGACCCGGGCACGAGCCGGGCCGGAGGCCGGCAGCGGCCCCCGGGGGCCGGCCCCTCGTCGGCCGGAAGAGGGCGAGAACCCTCACGGCCCCCTCCCCACCGACTGCTCCACCGATGCCACGGCTTCCTCCCGGACCTCGAAGGGCAGGCCCCGCAGGGCCGGTGGCTCGGCCACGACGACCACACGGACCCGGCCCGCCTCCCGGCTGACCGTGACCCGCGCCCCGCGCGGTGCCGCCTCCCTGGTGACCTCCACCACCGCGTCGGCCGGGTCCTGACGGGCGGCCGCGCGGGCCCCCGTGCGGGCAGCGTCCACGCACTGGATCTGCGCGGCCACCACGAGCAGCCCCCACACCAGCGCCATCGCGAACACCACCAGCACCGGCAACACCACGGCCGTCTCGGCCGTCACGAACCCTCCGTCCCAGCGGGCGCCCGCACCGCTCCGCGAGCGGCCGCGGGAGTCCTCGCGAGATCCCCCGCCGGGTTCCGCCCCGGCCTCCTGCTCACATCCGCGCATCGAGCGCCTGCTTCACGATGCCCTGCAACTCCGCGCTGACCGCCCCGCTCGTCACCACCTTGTAGAGGACCACGGCGAAGGCCACCGCCGCGACGATCCCCATCGCGTACTCCGACGTGACCATTCCCGCGTCCCGCCTCGCGGCCCGACGCCTCGTCGTACGAAACGCGCACACCAGGACACTCAGCCGTGCCCGTACCACCTGATACATCGCAACCCCCGTGAGGTTCTCGCCAGTTGCCCACTGGCTGGTCGGTCGATGACTCACTCACCGGCTCCACACCGGCCCGCTCCGTTCCGTCAGCCGCCACCTCCCCCGTCTCCCAGCGCCCCGCCCGCGAGCCCGATCACCACCGGCAGTACGCCCACCGCGACGAAGGCGGGCAGGAAGCACAGCCCCACCGGCGCGGTGACCATGACGGCCGCCCGGCGGGCCCGGGCAGTCGAGGCGCGGGCCCAGTCGGCACGCGCCTGGGCGGCGAGCCGAGCGACCGGACCGGCGGCGGGCAGGCCGGACACGTCGGCCCGTTCCAGCAACCGTGCCAAGGGCCCGGCGCCCGGAAGAGCGGCCACATCGCGCCACGCCCCGCCCGGTTCACCGCCGAGCCGCACTTCGGCGGCGCCGCGCCCCAACGCCTCCCCGACGGGCCCGCCGAGGGCGTCGCCCACCGCCTGGGCCGCGGCCACCGGCCCGGCACCCGCCGCGATGCACGCCGCCAGCAGGTCCGCGGCCAAGGCCAGCTGGCGGCCGGCTTCCGCGGCAGCGGCCTCCGCCTCGGCCGTACCGGCGGCCGACCGCCGGGCGCGCCAACGCCACAGCCCTGCCGCCCCCACCAGCCCCGCCACAACGCCGACGGCACCCCCGATCAGGGCCCAGCCGGCACCCACCGTGCCCACCAGCGGCAGCCAGGCGCGAACGGAGTCCAGCACCTCGGCGCGTCCTGGGGCGGCGCGGGCCGACCGAGGGGGCAGCAACCCGGCCAGTCGCCTGCGTACCGTCCGCTCCCGTCGCCCGGCCGCGAACCCGCGGGCAAGCCATCCGACGGCCAGCACCATCCCCGCCACCGCTCCCAGCCTGTGGACGGCGTCCCCGCTCACGACGCCGCCTCCGCGCCCCGTACGATCCGCGTCACCCACCACACACCCAGGCACTCCAGGACTCCGCCGGCCAGCAGGCAACCCAGGCCGGCTCCCGTGTGCAGCAGCACCCGCAACGGGTCGGCCCCGAGGGCGAGGCCGAGCAGGAGACCGAGAACCGGCAGGCCGGCGAGCATCACCGCCGTGGCACGAGCACCCGCCAACTGGGCTCTCAGGTCCGAGCGCTGGTCCCGTTCGGCGCGCAGGGCGCCCTCCAGCCGGTCGAGCCCGGCCGCGAGTCCGGCACCCTGGTCGACGGCGACCCGCCAGCACGCCGCGAGCCCCCGCAGCCCCTCGGCCCCCGGTTGCCGCGCCGCCGCCGCGAGCGCCCCCGGGACGTCCCCGCCGAAGCGGGCCGCCGCCAGCACCGCCGCCCGTGCGTCACCGAGCCCTCCGGAGTCATGTGCGGCACTCAGCAGCGCCTCGCCCGGCTGCCGCCCGGTACGCACCTCCCCGGCGAGTGCCCCGCACAACGCGATCACCGCGTCCTGGCGGCCTTCCCCGGCCCGCCTCGCCCGACCGGCCAGCCGCGTCCGCCGCAGTACCGGCACCCCGGCCGCCCCCGCGACGACCGGCAGCACCGAGTCGCCCAGCACCGCCAGTGCCAGCCCGGCCGCCAGTGACCACCACTCGGGCCTCAGCCGGCCCCGCACGCGCCGCAGCCCGTCCGTCACCCGGCGCACCGGTGGCGGCCCGGTCCCGACCGCCCCACCGCCGGCGAGCACCAGCCGGGCCCGCCGCGCCCCGGCGTGCCACCCGCTCCCCGCCAACCAGGCCGCCGTCCCCAGACACGCCAGGGCCACGCCTGTCGACACCTCACCCGTCCCCGTCACCGGTGCGCCTCCTCTCCCAGGGCTCGTCCCTCGAACCCGTCACTCCGCAGCAGCTCCCGCAACCGCTCCCAGCCGCGCTCGGCCACGAACGCCTCCGCGCCCCACCGCAGCGCCGGCACCGTCCGCACCAGCCCGGACGGGTCGCGTTCCAGGACGTGCACCTCGGCGATACGACGCCGCCCCGACCGGTCCCTGGCCAGATGCAGGACCACCGAGAGGGCCGCCGCGAGCTGGCTGTGCAACGCCGCCCGGTCCAGTCCGGCGGCCGTGCCGAGCGCCTCCAGCCGGGCCGGTACGTCGGCGGCGGCGTTGGCGTGCACCGTCCCGCAGCCGCTGTGGCCGGTGTTCAACGCCGCCAGCAGATGGACCACCTCGGGGCCACGCACCTCGCCGACCGCCAGCCGGTCCGGTCGCATGCGCAGCGCCTGCCTCACCAGGTCCTCCAGGGTGACCAGGCCCGCGGCCTCCTGGTTGGCGGGTCTGGTCTCCAGGCCGACGACGTGCGGATGGTCCGGCCTCAGCTCCGCCGAGTCCTCGGCGAGCACGATGCGCTCGTCCGGTGCGACCAGCCCGAGCAGTGCGCTCAGCAGCGTCGTCTTGCCGCTTCCGGTGCCACCGCTGACCAGGAAGGACAGCCTTGCCCGCAGCAGCGCGCGCAGAACGCGGTCACCGCCGGGCGGGACGGTGCCCGCCGTCACCAGTTCGTCGAGCGTGAACGCGCGCGGCCGTACCACCCGGAGCGACAGGCACGTGCAGCCGACGGCGACCGGTGGCAGCACCGCGTGCAGCCGGGTGCCGTCGGGCAGCCGGGCGTCCACCCACGGCCGGGCGTCGTCGAGCCGGCGTCCGGCGACCGTGGCGAGGCGCTGCGCGAGTCGCCGTACCGCCCCGGCGTCCGGGAAGGAAACGGAGGTCAGTTCGAGACCGCCGCCCCGGTCCACCCAGACCCGGTCCGGGGCGGACACCAGGACGTCGGTCACCGTCGGGTCGGCGAGCAAGGGCTCCAGTGGCCCGCTGCCGACGAGTTCCGACCTCAGTTGCTCGGCGGCACCGAGGATCTCCGCGTCTCCGAGCACCCGCCCCTGCTCGCGCAGCGCCTGCGCCACACGCGCGGGCGTCGGCTCCGCCCCGCTCTCGGCGAGCCGCCGCCGTACGCCGTCGAGCATCCCGGACGCCGGCCCCGAGCCACTCCCGCTCCCGCTCCCGCTCCCGAACACCCCTGCCGCAAACCGCCCGGACGCCGGTTCCGACGCCCGCCCAGCAACCGATCCCACGACCCGCCCAGCGGTTGGTACCGGGGCCCAGCCCGGGACCGGTTGTGCCCCCCGCCCCGCAACCGGAACCGCAACCGGCACCTGGCCCCACCCCGCAACGGGACCCTGGCCCGGCCCAGTGGCCGGACCCGCGCCCCGCCCAGTGACCGGCCCCGGGTCTCGGCCAGCGCCCGATCCCGCGCCCCGCGCGACCGCCGCCCCCACGACCCGACCGCCGGCCGAGCACGTGGCCGTACCCGAACGCCGCCCAGGGCCCGCCGCCATCACCCCGGGCGGCTCGCCGCCGCTGGTCGCTGCGCCACCGTCCGGCCCGTCACCGTGCCCCGCCGCCCGCTTCAAGCCCACCGTCGCCTTCATGCCGCCCCACCGCCCGTCTCCACCAGCGCCCGCTCCCAGAACTCCCGGCAAAAACGCGCCAGAGGCCCGCGTGCCGACGCCCCCGGGGGGCGCCTGCTGTCGGTGGCGCGCCGGAGGCCCGACTCGGCGGGCACCTCACCGGCCAGGGGCAGTCCGAGCAGCCTGGCCACCTCCCGGTCGTCGAGTCCGGAGTCGTACGGGCCGCGGACCGCGACGCGAAGGTCGTGCAGGACCATGCCGGTCGCGGCTGCCACCCGGCCGGCCGCCGCGACCGCCCGCAGTTCGGCCGGGACGACGAGGAGTCCGACGTCGAGCTGGGCGAGGACCTCGGCGACCCCGTCGTCGATGCGACGCGGCAGGTCGACGACGACTGTGCCGCCCCTGCGCCGGGCCGCCGCCAGCACCGCCCGTACGGCCTGGGGAGGCACCGCCACGCAGTCCCCCCGGTCCCAGCTGAGCACCCGCAGCGAATGCAGCTCGGGCAGCGACTCCTCCAGGGCGCCTCCGCCGACCCGTCCGCGCGAGGCCGCGAACGCGGGCCACCTCAGCCCCTCGGCCGTCTCACCGCCGAGGAGGACGTCGAGGCCGCCGCCCAGCGGATCGGCGTCCACCAGGAGGCTGCGCAGCCCCTCCCGCGCCGAGGTGACGGCGAGCGCGCAGGCCAGCGTGGACGCTCCGGCACCTCCCCGGCCGCCGATGACGCCGACGGTGAGGGCGGGCCGTCCGACGCCCTCGGCGACGTCGGCGATGCGGTCGACGAGCCACTGCTCGCCGTCGGGCAGCATCAGGACATGGTCGGCGCCGATCTCGACGGCCCGCTGCCAGACCCCCGGGTCGTCCTGGTCTCGGCCCACGAGGACCACTCCTCGTCTCCGTGCGGCTCCGCGCACGCGCCGTGCGGCGTCGTCGCCGACGAGGACGAGCGATGCGGTCTCCCAGCTGCCCCACTGTCCGCACGCCGAGGAGGGCGCGGACGTCGCGGGCACCGAGTGGTGCACCTCCGGCGTGGCGCCGGCCGCCGCGCACAGGCGCAACAGGTCGTCGAGGAGTTGGGTGTCCTCGGTGATGATCAGGGGCCCGCTCTGCCGCCCTCCGGCGGCATGCGGCGGGTCGTGGGTGATGGTTCCGGTCATGGCGTGCGTCCCCCTTCGTCGCGACTTCCGCGGTCGCGCCCGACATCTCGTCGCCTCTCGCGCGGCCCGTGCGGCCCCGCGGTCCCCAGCCGTGCGGAGAACCGGCGAACGGCCCCACACGGACGGCCGAGGGGAACGCCCGACTTCGACGCCCGACTGAGCAATCCAGTCGGACGCCGACGTGAACTTCGGTCGGCCCCGGCCATACGCGTCCGGGAAACAGAACCGGCCGTGGAACTCGGCGCGGCCCGGACGCATGGGAATCACGGTGCAGTGATCCGGGAAATCGTGTGGATCTTGGTCCAAAACTGTGGAACATCCCGGCTGTTGTGAATATCGGCATCCCTCAAACCGGTGAACCCGGGCCGCCCTGCCCGACCCCGCGCCCGCCTTCCTCAGAGCTGTCCGGCAACTACGCTCCGTATAGCATCATGAGCATGTCAAAGTGACCCCCGGTATAACCGTCACGTACGGCCCGATCCGGGCCGAGGGAGGGAAAACGCATCCGGACATGCGACGACCCCCGCCGGGGGGGGAGAGCGGGGGTCGTCTCCACGGCCGACTCGGGGGGGGGAGGAGTCGGACCGGGTTAGCACGGTCGCGAACGATCCGTGACTTCCATGGTGTACCCGAGAGCCTTCTCAGGCAAACCCACACGCCACACCTTACGCCGAATGGGCTGCGCCTATGCTCGGGGGCGTGGAAAACCACTCCTCGCCCCACTCGATGCCCCGCACAGCGGCCTTCTTCGACCTGGACAAGACGGTCATTGCGAAGTCGAGCACGCTGACGTTCAGCAAATCGTTCTACCAAGGCGGGCTGATCAACCGCAGGGCTGTCTTGCGTACCGCATATGCCCAGTTCGTCTTCCTCGCGGGCGGAGCCGACCACGACCAGATGGAGCGGATGCGCAAGTACCTCTCCGCGCTGTGCCGCGGCTGGAACGTGAAACTGGTCAAGGAACTCGTCGCCGAGACCCTGCACGACCTGATCGACCCGATCATCTACGACGAGGCCGCCTCCCTCATCGAGGAGCATCACGCCGCCGGCCGCGACGTCGTGATCGTCTCCACGTCGGGCGCCGAGGTCGTCGAGCCGATCGGCCACCTGCTCGGCGCGGACCGCGTGGTGGCGACCCGCATGATCGTGGGGGACGACGGCTGCTTCACCGGCGAGGTGGAGTACTACGCGTACGGCCCCACCAAGGCGGAGGCGATCCGGGAGCTGGCGGAGTCCGAGGGATACGACCTGACCCGCTGCTACGCCTACAGCGACTCGGTGACGGACCTGCCGATGCTGAAGTCCGTCGGCCACCCCCACGCGGTGAACCCGGACCGGGCGCTGCGTCGTGAGGCTCTCGCGCGCGAGTGGCCGATCCTCGATTTCCACCGTCCGGTACGGCTCAAACAGCGGGTCCGGGGCTTTTCCGTACCGCCGCGTCCGGCGCTCGTCGCCGCCGCCGCGATGGGAGCCGCGGCGGTCGCAGCCGGCCTCGTCTGGTACGCGAGCCGGCGACGGACGGCGGCGGCCTGACCCACCGACCCGTCCGCTCCACCCACCCCCTGCTCCACCCACCGAGTCACCGAGTCGCCCTCCACCAAGCCACCGACGCACGACGCACCCTCCGCCGAGTCACCGAGCGCGCGCTCCCACCGACGACCGCCCGCTTCCCGGCCGGCACATCTCGTCCACCGGCGCGCGACCGTCCACCCAGCGGGCCGCAGCCGCCTGGGCCGCGGCCCGCGCACCCGCCACCCACGCGCCGTGCAGCGCCGTACCGATCCATCTCTTTCACCCGCGTATGAGCGCAAAAGTAAAGAAGTGAGGCCACCACTTCCGCTTGCTCCGGGTCAGGAGTACAAAGGTTTCAACGGCCCGCGAGACCAAGGACATCCGAAAGGATCGCCTTAAGAACGCATTTGGCCCCACGGACCGCGCATGAGCACCGGGCACCCACGCGACGTCGACCCGTCGATTACGGGCCAGCCGCACCAGGTGACGGGCGAAGTTCCCGACCTGATGGGCAACATATCGAGGACGCCTGGTAACCCGGTGGTCATGCCAGCGGCGGTACGAAATCTCGTACCGCCGCATTTTTTCGGCCGCACGCACGTGGGGCCGGACGTCACGCCGCCCCGCGCTGGAGCGCCTCGCACACCGCCGTCGACTCACGTGCCCCCAGCTCGACCGCCCGGCCGCAGTGGGCGATCCAGACGGCCAAGCCGTCCGGGGTTCCGGAGACGTAGCCGTCCAGCGCCGCCAGGTAGGCGGCGCGCCCCAGCTCCGCATGGCCGACCTCGGCCGGGCAGACCGACTTCGGGTCCAGCCCGCTGTTGATCAGCACGATGCGCTCCGCCGCGCGCGCGACCAGGCCGTTGTACGTGGTGAAGGGACGCAGCGCCAGGAGTTCACCGTGCACGACGGCGGCCGTCACCAGCGCCGGAGCGGAACCGCCCGCCATGACCAGCCCGGCGAGCCCCTCCAGGCGGCCGTGCGCTTCCCCGGCACCCGGCAGCGGCAGCTCGACGAGCGGCTCCTCCACGGGCTCGCCCTCCTGCCGGGGCCGCCCCACCTGGTCGCCCTGGTCCGCGGCCGCCACCATGTGGAGCCGGGCCAGCACCCGCAGCGGCGACTGCCGCCAGATGGACAGCAACTGCCCCGCCTCGGCGGTCAGCCGCAGGGCCGCACCCACCGCACGCGCCTCGTCGGCGCCGCTGAAGTCGGAGCGCCTGCGCACTTCCTCCAGGGCCCAGTCCGCACCGGACAGCGCCGCCGAGCCACGGGCGCCGCGCAGGGCCGCTTCGGAGGTGATCGCGTTGCTGCGACGCCGCATGATCCGGTGGCCGTAGACCCGGTCCACGGCCTTGCGTACGGACTCCACGGACTCGGCCACGCCGGGCAGTGCGCCCAGGGCCGCGAGCGGATCGGCGTTCGCGCCTGTCGTACTCATGAGTACGACCCTACGCACACCGGCGCCGCGCCCCACGAACGAGTGGTCTTCTTCACGCGCATCCGGGCTCGCGTGCCACGTACAGCTATCGGGCCGCTACCGTTGGTGAACATGAAAATTGCTTTCGTCGGGAAGGGCGGCAGCGGCAAGACGACCCTGTCCTCCCTGTTCATCCGCCATCTCGCCGGCACGGGTGCGCCCGTCGTGGCGATCGACGCCGACATCAACCAGCACCTGGGGGCCGCACTGGGCCTCGACGAGGCGACCGCGGCCGGCCTGCCCGCGCTGGGCGAGCACCTCCCGCTGGTCAAGGACCACCTGCGCGGCACCAACCCGCGCATCGCCTCCACCGAGACGATGATCAAGACGACGCCCCCCGGGGAGGGCTCGCGCCTGCTGCGGGTGCGCGAGGACAACCCGGTCTACGACGCCTGCGCCCGGCTGGTGGAACTCGACGGCGGGGCCGTCCGCTTGATGGTCACCGGGCCCTTCACGGAAGCCGATCTCGGAGTCGCCTGCTACCACTCCAAGACGGGAGCGGTGGAGCTGTGTCTGAACCATCTGGTCGACGGCCCCGACGAGTACGTCGTGGTCGACATGACCGCGGGCTCGGACTCCTTCGCCTCCGGCATGTTCACCCGCTTCGACGTCACGTTCCTGGTCGCCGAGCCGACCCGGAAGGGGGTCTCCGTCTACCGCCAGTACAAGGAGTACGCCCGCGACTTCGGCATCACCCTGAAGGTCGTCGGCAACAAGGTCCAGGGGCCGGACGACCTCGACTTCCTGCGCGAGCAGGTCGGGGACGACCTGCTGACGACCGTCGGGCACTCGGACTGGGTGCGCGCCATGGAGAAGGGCCGGCCGCCCCGGTTCGGGCTCCTGGAGGACGCCAACCGGCGGGCGCTGCGCGCCCTGCACACGGCGGCCGACGCGACGTACGGACTGCGGGACTGGGACCGCTACACGCAGCAGATGATCCACTTCCACCTGAAGAACGCCCGGAGCTGGGGCAACGAGCGCACCGGGGCCGACCTGGCGGCGCAGGTCGACCCCGGCTTCGTCCTCGGCGAGGGAGTCGTCGCTCCGGCGTGACGACGCCCTCGCCGCACTCCTCCGTACGGTTACCGCCCGGCGGCCGGCGCTCCGGGCACGCCCTTCGGCGCCGGTGCGGGGTCGGCCGAGAGGAAGGAGGCCCAGCCCTTCTTGGGCGCCTCACCGACGTCCAGCGTGCGCAGCTTCTTCAGGACCTTCGGGTCCTGGGCGTCCAGCCAGTCCACGAGCTGTCGGAAGGAGACGCAGCGCACCTCCTCCTTGGTGCACACCCCCTCGATGACCTCCTCGACGGCACGCATGTAGGTGCCGCCGTTCCATGACTCGAAGTGGTTGCCGATGATCAGAGGGGCGCGGTTGCCTTCATAGGCCCGCTGGAAGCCCTGGAGCAGGCCGTCACGCATCTGGTCGCCCCAGAACTCGTGCTTGGCCGGGTCGCCCTGGGTGGTGGTGCCCGACTGGTTGACCATGAAGTTGTAGTCCATGGTGAGCTGCTCGAAGGTGTGCCCGGGGAACGGCACGAGCTGCATCGACACGTCCCACAGGCCCTGCTTCTTCTTCGGCCAGACCTGGTTGTTGACGCCGCTGCTGTCGTAGCGGAAGCCCATCTCGCCGGCGGCCCTCACGAAGTTCTCCTGGCCTTCCAGGCACGGGGTGCGGGCGCCGATCAGCTCCTTGTCGTAGTCGAAGGGCAGGGGCGCGGCGTTCTTCATGCCCGTGTTGGTCTTCCAGGTCTTGACGAACCGCTTGGCCTGACTGATCTCGTCCTTCCACTCCTCGACGGACCACTCGCCGACCCCGCCGCCGCTGCCGCAGAAGTGGCCGTTGAAGTGGGTGCCGATCTCGTTGCCCTCCTGCCAGGCCAGCCGCAACTGCTTGACGGTGTCGGCGATGCCCTGCTCGTCGTTGAAGCCGATGTCGGAGCGGCCCGGAGAGTGCTGCGGCGGCCGGTAGAGATCCCGGTCCTCCTGGGGCAGCAGGTACACGCCGCTCAGGAAGTACGTCATCGTCGCGTTGTTCTCCTTGGCCACTTCGCGGAAGTGGGAGAACAGCCGCTGGCCGTCCTCGCCCGCGCCGTCCCAGGAGAACACCACGAACTGCGGCGGCTTCTGGCCCGGCTTGAGGCGTTCGGGCCGGGGCAGGTGCGGCTGGGACCCGGTGTACGCGGTGGAGCCGTCGCCGATCAGCCGGACCGCGTTCTTGGGTGCCGGCGCCGCCTTTCCCTTCTCCTTGTGCGGACCGTTCGTCCCTTCACCGGAACCGGTACCGCTGCCGATCGCGCAGCCGGCGAGCGACGCGGCGCAGACCGCGGCCGCGATCGCGGTGCGCGCGGCGATCCTGTGGGTGGCGGCCATGTTCCGCCCACCTTCTTCCTTCTCTCGGGCCAACGCCGACGAGGGCGATGTCGGGTGCTGAGCCGGGACGTGCCGTCAGCGTCGTCAAGGTGGCACGAGACCGAGAAGGAATTAGTACGACAAGCCGATGAAATACCCGATTCACTCGGGCGAGCGACTTATTGCTCCATTTGAGCGAAAAGTCTATGCCTCCTCTTTACTCTGAATTACGATCTGTTTACTGAGTGCAATTACCGAGTGCTCATCCCTGCTCGCCGAGTACGTACCGCGTGCTCGCCGAGCGCTCGGCATCCCGCCGCTGTACGCCGTGACAAACGGCCGCGAACCGCCCCCGTCCGCGGGGGACCGTCCATGACCGCGACCGCGCAGCCCCGGAGGAGACGGGAAACATGTCAGCCTGCGTCCCCGCCCGTGCCGACTCGGCCCGGACCCAGCACGTCCACCCACCGCACCGCCCGCCGCCCGGCGGACCCCGGCGTTTCCGCGTCGCGGGTGCCGACGTGTCGGCGGCGGTCGCGGTCTTCCTGATCGCCCTGCCCCTCTCCCTGGGCATCGCCCTCGCCACCGGCGCCCCCCTCCAGGCCGGCCTCGTCGCGGCCGCGGTGGGCGGGATCGTCGCCGGATGGCTCGGCGGTTGCCCCTTGCAGGTCAGCGGTCCCGCCGCCGGTCTCACCGTGGTCACCGCCGACCTCATCCAGCGCTACGGATGGCGTACGACCTGCGCCATCACCGTGCTCGCCGGACTCGCCCAGCTGGGCCTCGGCTGTCTGCGCGTGGCCCGCTCCGCGCTCGCCGTCAGTCCCGCCATCGTGCACGGCATGCTCGCCGGCATCGGTGTCACCATCGCCGTCGCCCAGCTGCACATCGTCCTCGGCGGCACCCCGCAGAGTTCCGTGCCCGACAACCTGGTGGCGCTGCCCGCCCAGTTGGCGAACCTGCGCCCCGCCGATGTCGCGGTGAGCGTGCTGACCCTGACCCTGCTGCTGCTCTGGCCGCGGCTGCCCGGCCGGGCCGGTCAGCTTCTCGGCCGGCTCCCCGCCGCCCTGATCGCCGTCGCCGGCGCCACCGCGGTCGCCGCCCTCGCCGGGCTCCGAGTACCCAAGGTCGACCTGCCGTCCTGGAGCAGCCACGCCTTGGCCACCCTGCCCGAAGGCCCGGTGCTCGGCCTCGTCGCCGCCGTCCTCACCACCACGCTGGTGTGCAGTGTGCAGTCCCTGCTCGGCGCGGTCGCCGTGGACAAGCTGGTCGCCGCCCGGCCGCCGGGTCCGGCCGGCCACGTCAAGCGCTCCGACCTCGACCGGGAGCTGCTCGGACAGGGCGCCGCCAACATCGTCTCCGGATCGCTCGGCGGGCTGCCCATCGCCGGGGTCGCCGTACGCAGTTCCGCGAACGTGGCCGCGGGTGCCGTCAGCCGGAACTCCACGATGCTGCACGGCGTTCTCGTAGTGATCGCCACACTGCTGATGGTCCCGGCCCTGGAGCTGATCCCGCTCGCCTCGCTCGCCTCCCTGGTCATGGCCGTCGGCCTCAAGATGGTGTCGCTGAACCACATTCGCACGGTGACCCGCCACCGTGAGGTGCTGGTCTACGCGGTCACCACCGGCGGAGTGGTGTTCTTCGGCGTCCTGGAGGGCGTCGCGCTGGGCATCGCCGTGGCCGTCGGTGTCGCCCTGCACCGCCTGACCCGCACCCGGATCAGGCACGACGAGACGGAAGGAGTCCACCACGTACAGGTCCGGGGCCAGTTGACGTTCCTCGCGGTGCCTCGGCTCAGCCGGGTCCTGCACCAGGTGCCCCACGGGGCGCGTGCCGTCGTGGAGCTGGACGGGTCCTTCATGGACCACGCGGCGTACGAGACCCTGCAGGACTGGCAGAAGACGCACACCGCCCAGGGTGGGTCCGTCGACATCACCGGCCGCCGTCCCGGCACCCGCATCTCCGAGCCGGCCGACGCGGACGGCTGCCGCTGCCGCCCCTGGACGCCGTGGCGCAACCACCAGTGCGAGCGACCGCAGTCGGGCACGCAGCCCGGCGGCACCGGCCGGCAGGACACCACCGGCGGGGCCACCGGCACGAAGACCGGAGCAGGCGGAGCCGGCACACCGGGCGGGCCGGACGTCCGGCCCGACGTGGCCGCCGGGTCCGACGGGCCCGGCAGATCCAGCGGGCCGAGCGGCCCCAGCGGACGTGAACTGGCGCGCGGCATCAGTGCGTTCCAGCGGAACACCGCGCCACGGGTGCGCCATGAGCTGGCCCGGCTGGCGCGCGAGGGACAGCAGCCCTCCCAGCTCTTCCTGACCTGCGCCGACTCACGGGTGGTCACCTCGATGATCACCTCCAGCGGTCCCGGTGACCTCTTCGTCGTGCGCAACGTGGGCAACCTCGTCCCGATGCCCGGTGACGAGAGCGGCGACGACTCGGTGGCCGCCGCGATCGAGTACGCGGTGGACGTGCTGAAGGTGCGGTCCATCACGGTGTGCGGGCACTCCGGGTGTGGCGCCATGCAGGCGTTGCTCAGCGCCGAACCGGGGGGTGCGCAGACCCCGCTCAAGCGGTGGCTGCGGCACGGGCTGCCGAGCCTCGAGCGCATCCCCGAGGACGAGGACACCTGGCCCCTGCTGGCCGGACGCCGTCCCGCGGACGCGGCCGAGCAGCTCTGCCTGGCCAACGTGGTCCAGCAGTTGGAGCACCTGCGTGCCCACGAAGCGGTGTCCCGGGCGCTGGACGCGGGAGACCTGGAGCTGCACGGCATGTACTTCCACGTGGGCGAGGCCCAGGCGTATCTGCTCGCCGAGGACGCCGGGGACGGTGTGTTCGAGCTGGTGCTGGAGACCGACCTGACCGCCTGAGGGCACAGGAGGCCGAGGCGCGGGGAGTGTGAGCGGCGTTACAGACGCTGAACCCCGCGCCGTCGGTGTCCGTGAGTACGGATGAGCACTGGTCACGAAGACGGGCGACCACCCAGACAGGTCTAAACCAATCGCCCGTCGACCCTTGTCATCGGCCCCCCGGGTCTGATGAGGTGTGGCCTGGGACACAACGGACAACCCTGAGAACGGGAGATGTCGTGAGCAACGAAAGCCTGGCCAACCTCTTGAAGGAGGAGCGACGCTTCGCGCCGCCCGCTGACCTGGCCGCACACGCCAACGTCACGGCAGAGGCGTACGAACAGGCCAAGGCTGACAGGCTCGGCTTCTGGGCCGAGCAGGCCCGCCGGCTGACCTGGGCGCAGGAGCCGACCGAGACCCTCGACTGGTCGAACCCGCCGTTCGCCAAGTGGTTCAAGGACGGCACGCTGAACGTCGCGCACAACTGCGTGGACCGGCACGTGGAGGCCGGGCACGGCGACCGCGTCGCCATCCACTTCGAGGGCGAGCCCGGCGACAGCCGCTCCCTCACCTACGCCGAACTCAAGGACGAGGTCTCCAAGGCCGCCAACGCCCTGCTGGAACTCGGCGTGCAGAAGGGCGACCGGGTCGCCGTCTACATGCCGATGATCCCGGAGACGGCGATCGCGATGCTGGCCTGCGCCCGGATCGGCGCCGCCCACTCGGTGGTCTTCGGCGGCTTCTCCTCGGACGCGCTCGCCACCCGCATCCAGGACGCCGACGCCCGGGTCGTCATCACCTCCGACGGCGGCTACCGGCGCGGCAAGCCGTCCGCGCTCAAGCCCGCCGTGGACGAGGCCGTCGAGCGCGCCGGCATCGTCGAGCACGTGCTCGTCGTCCGCCGCACCGGCCAGGACGTCGCCTGGGACGACTCCCGCGACAAGTGGTGGCACGAGACCGTCGACCGCCAGTCCGCGGAGCACACGCCGGAGGCGTTCGACGCCGAGAACCCGCTGTTCATCCTGTACACGTCCGGCACGACCGGTAAGCCCAAGGGCATCCTGCACACCTCCGGCGGCTACCTCACCCAGGCGGCGTACACGCACTGGGCCGTCTTCGACCTCAAGCCGGAGACCGACGTGTACTGGTGCACCGCCGACGTCGGCTGGGTCACCGGACACTCGTACATCGTCTACGGCCCGCTCGCCAACGGCGCGACGCAGGTGATGTACGAGGGCACCCCGGACACCCCTCACCAGGGGCGCTTCTGGGAGATCGTGCAGAAGTACAAGGTCTCCATCCTGTACACCGCGCCCACCGCGATCCGCACGTTCATGAAGTGGGGCGACGACATCCCCGCGAAGTTCGACCTGTCCTCCCTGCGGGTTCTCGGCTCGGTCGGCGAGCCGATCAACCCCGAGGCCTGGATCTGGTACCGCAGGAACATCGGCGCGGACAGCACCCCGGTCGTCGACACCTGGTGGCAGACCGAGACCGGCGCGATGATGATCACACCGCTGCCGGGCGTCACGGAGGCCAAGCCGGGCTCCGCCCAGCGCGCGCTGCCCGGCATCTGCGCCACCGTCGTCGACGACGAGGCGAACGAGGTGCCCGACGGCGGGGGCGGTTACCTGGTCCTCACCGAGCCGTGGCCGTCCATGCTGCGCACCATCTGGGGCGACGACCAGCGGTTCATCGACACGTACTGGTCGCGCTTCGAGGGCAAGTACTTCGCCGGCGACGGCGCCAAGAAGGACGACGACGGCGACATCTGGCTGCTCGGCCGCGTGGACGACGTGATGCTCGTCTCGGGGCACAACATCTCCACCACCGAGGTCGAGTCGGCCCTCGTCTCCCACCCCTCGGTCGCGGAGGCGGCCGTGGTCGGCGCGGCGGACGAGACGACCGGCCAGGCCATCGTGGCCTTCGTGATCCTGCGGGGTACGGCCACGGAGACCGAGACCCTCGTCACCGAGCTGCGCGACCACGTCGGTACCGCCCTCGGCCCGATCGCCAAGCCCAAGCGCATCCTGCCGGTGGCCGAACTGCCCAAGACCCGCTCCGGCAAGATCATGCGCCGTCTGCTGCGCGACGTGGCGGAGAACCGCCAGCTCGGGGACGTCACCACCCTGACCGACTCCACCGTCATGGATCTCATCCAGACCAAGCTCCCGACGGCACCCGGCGAGGACTGAACCACCGGTTTCGAGGGCACCCGGCGAAAGACCCGCCGGGTGCCCTTTTCATGCGGTACGTCCCACTGTGCACCGTCATGGAGATCACCCGGCCCCCTCGCCGCAGGTTAGGTAAGCTAAGGAACGCGGAGAAAACCAACAAGATCCTCATGGTGTGCCGGGAAGTCTGGTCGGCAACTGACCCAGTGCTGCCCTAAGACCGGAGGCCCGCCCCGTGAGCCCGTCCCACACCCCCCGCAAAGCATTCGGACGTCTGTCCCTCCCGGAGCGGAACTACGTCGCGGAGGCCCTGCGCACCGAGACGGTCGGCGGCGTCCTGCTGCTCGTCGCCGCGGTCACCGCTCTGGTGTGGGTGAACATACCGGCGCTGCAGGACAGCTACGAGAGCGTCAGCGACTTCCACTTCGGCCCCGAGACCCTCGGCCTGGACCTGTCCGTCGCCCACTGGGCCGCCGACGGACTGCTCGCGATCTTCTTCTTCGTCGCCGGCATCGAACTCAAGCGGGAGCTGGTCGCCGGGGACCTGAAGGACCCGAAGGCCGCCGCGCTCCCGGTGGTGGCGGCGCTGTGCGGCATGGTCGTACCCGCGCTCGTCTACACCGTCACCAACACCGCGGGCGGCGGCTCCCTGGCCGGCTGGGCCGTACCCACCGCCACCGACATCGCCTTCGCGCTCGCCGTGCTCGCGGTCATCGGCACGTCGCTGCCGAGCGCCCTGCGCGCCTTCCTGCTGACGCTCGCCGTCGTCGACGACCTGTTCGCGATCCTGATCATCGCGGTCTTCTTCACCGACAGCCTCAACTTCCCCGCCCTCGGCGGCGCGGTCGTCGGCCTCGCCGTCTTCTGGCTGCTGCTGCGCAAGGGGGTGCGCGGCTGGTACGTGTACGTCCCGCTCGGCCTGGTGATCTGGGGGCTGATGTACAACAGCGGCGTCCACGCCACCATCGCCGGCGTCGCGATGGGCCTGATGCTGCGCTGCCACACCCGCGAGGGCGAGCCGCACTCCCCCGGCGAGCACATCGAGCACCTCGTGCGCCCGCTGTCGGCGGGCCTGGCCGTGCCGCTGTTCGCGCTGTTCAGCGCGGGTGTCTCGCTGTCGGGCGGTGCCCTCGCCGACGTGTTCACCAAGCCGGAGACCCTGGGGGTGGTGCTCGGACTCGTCGTCGGCAAGACGTTCGGCATCTTCGGCGGCACCTGGCTGACGGCCCGCTTCACCAGGGCCTCGCTCAGTGACGACCTGGAATGGGCCGACGTGTTCGCCGTGGCGACCCTGGCCGGCATCGGGTTCACCGTCTCTTTGCTCATCGGTGAGCTGGCCTTCGAGGGCGACGCGGCGCTCACCGACGAGATCAAGGCCGCCGTCCTGACCGGCTCCGTGGCCGCGGCGCTCCTGGCCACGGTGCTGCTGAAGGTACGGAACGCCAAGTACCGCCGTATGACCGAGGCCGAGGAGCGCGACGAGGACCTCAGCGGCATCCCGGACATCTACGAGGAGGACGACCCCGCCTACCACCTGCGCGTGGCCGCGATCTACGAGAAGAAGGCCGCCGAGCACCGCCGGATCGCCGAGGAGATGGAGGCGGCGCGGCTTGCCGAGGTACCGGGCGGGGCAGGCGATGGGGGCGGCCGTCCGGCATGATCTGACGAGACGGTACAGAAGACGGACCGTACGCGGTCGGGCCGCAGTGGACAGGCACCGCACGACAGCCACGGAACCGTACGCAGACGAGCCAGCAGAAGAGGGAGACCGCGATGAGCGCACCCGACGGCAGCCCGGTCGGCACTGAACGCAGCATCGGCCGGCTGTTCGCCTCGGCGACCACCGAATTGTCGGCGCTCGTGCACGACGAGATCGCGCTGGCCAAGGCGCAGCTGAGGCAGGACGTCAAGCGCGGGGCGACGAGCGGCGGGGCGTTCTCGCTGGCCGGAGCCGTGTTCGTGTTCTCACTGCCGATGCTGAGCTTCGCACTGGCCTACGGCATCCAAACCTGGAGCGGCTGGAACCTCGCGGTCTGCTTCCTGTTGTCCTTCGCGGCGAACGTCCTGGTCGCGGGCCTCCTCGCACTGATCGGCGTCGTCTTCGCGAAGAAGGCCAAGAAGGGCAAGGGCCCGCAGAAGGTCGCCGCCTCCGTGAAGCAGTCGGCGGGCGTCCTGCAGCACGCCAAGCCGCACCCGCGGTCGGAGCTGCCCGCGGACCGGTCCCCCGAAGCCATCGAGGCTGTGGCACGCTCGTCCTCATGACGGGCTCCAGCTCCACCACCCCTTCGGGCCAGACCCCCTCGGCGCAGCACCCCGCGTCGGTCGTACGCCCCGGCGTCCCCGGCGGGCACGAGGTCACCCACCGGGACGTCGCCGCCAACGGCGCCCGCTTCCACATCGCGGAGCTGGGTGACGGCCCGCTGGTGCTGCTGCTGCACGGTTTCCCGCAGTTCTGGTGGACCTGGCGGCACCAGCTGGTGGCACTGGCGGACGCGGGTTTCCGCGCGGTCGCCATGGACCTGCGCGGAGTCGGCGGCAGCGACCGCACCCCGCGCGGCTACGACCCCGCGGGCCTCGCCCTCGACATCACCGGCGTGGTCCGCTCACTCGGCGAGCCGGACGCCGCACTGGTCGGCCACGACCTGGGCGGGTACCTGGCCTGGACGGCCGCCGCGATGCGGCCCAAGCTCGTCCGGCGGCTCGCCGTCTCGTCGATGCCGCACCCCCGGCGCTGGCGCTCGGCCATGCTCGGGGACGTCCGGCAGACCCGGGCGGGCTCCTACATCTGGGGTTTCCAGCGCCCCTGGGTCCCGGAACGCCAACTGACCGCGGACGGCGGCGCGCTGGTCGGCCGGCTGATCCACGACTGGTCGGGACCGCGCCCGTTGGACGAGGAGGCGGTGGAGGTCTACCGCCGCGCCATGTGCATCCCCTCCACGGCGCACTGCTCCGTCGAGCCGTACCGCTGGATGGTGCGCTCCCTGGCCCGTCCCGACGGCATCCAGTTCTACCGCCGCATGAAGCGGCCGGTACGCGTGCCGACGCTGCATCTGCACGGTTCGCTGGACCCCGTGATGCGGACGCGGAGTGCGGCCGGGTCCGGGCAGTTCGTCGAAGCGCCCTATCGCTGGCGGCTGTTCGACGGGCTCGGGCACTTCCCGCACGAAGAGGACCCGGTCGCTTTTTCCACCGAACTGATCAATTGGCTGAAGGATCCCGAACCCGATCGGTGACCGGTCGAGCGCGCCCGGTACCCGAATCGAGCCGCTTGTCGTATGAACGGCCACTTGCCTGCCGCATAGGCCAATTGGGCGCCCCGGGAACGGTTATCGACCTTGGGGTGCGGGCACACGTCGGTGTATGGGCTGGACGCACGACTACAGTGACGTAGCACGCGACGGCCGCTCCCCGAGCGGCGTGCGCAGCACCCACCGACGAGGCGGCACCCCGCAACTGGCGGGTGCGGAGCTGCGGGTGGGCATTCCGCGCATCCTGCGCCGCCGGGCCCGCTGGGTCTCCGTACGCCTGCGCCATCCACGCACCTGAGCACCGGGCCCCGCGCCATCCACGCACCTGAGCACCGGGCCCCGCGCCATCCACGCACCTGAGCACCGGGCCCCGCGCCGTCCGCACGGCTGAGCGCCGGGCCCACGCGCGGTTCACGGTGCCGCGGCCCCACGGCTTCTAGAGCGCACAGCTGTCGCTGTCCACCTGCTGGTTGGCGGTGCGTCCCCGGTCGATGTCCTCGCTGATCTCGTCCACGGTGAGCGCGTAGCCGGTCTCGGCGTCGTCCAGGGACTTGGCGAAGACCACACCGTAGACCTCGCCCTCGGGCGTCAGCAGCGGGCCGCCCGAGTTGCCCTGACGGACGGTCGCGAAGAGCGAGTAGACGTCGCGGCGGACGTTGTCGCGGTGGTAGATGTCGGGGCCGCTGGCCGTGATGCGCCCGCGCACGCGCGCGGCACGGACGTCGTACGCCCCGTTCTCCGGGAAGCCGGCGACGATCGCGTCGTCGTCGCGGGTGGCGTCCTCGTCCGTGAACCGCAGCGCGGGCGCGTCCAGCTCCGGCACGTCCAGTACGGCGATGTCGCGCCGCCAGTCGTAGAGGACGACGGTCGCGTCGTACTTCCTGCCCTCGCCGCCCATCTGCACCGTGGGCTCGTCGACGCCGCCCACGACGTGCGCGTTGGTCATGACCCGACGCTCGGCGAAGACGAAGCCGGTGCCCTCCAGGACCTTGCCGCAGTCGGGGGCGGTGCCCATGACCTTGACGATGGAGCGCTTGGCGCGGGTGGCGACCGGGCTGTCGGCCAGCACCGGGTCGGGGGGCTGGACCTCGGTGATCGGCTCGTTGGAGAACGGGCTGAAGACCTGCGGGAAGCCGTTCCGGGCGAGGACGGAGGTGAAGTCGTCGAACCAGGTGTCGGCCTGGTCGGGCAGCGCCTCCTGCACGCCGAGGAGCACCTGCGACTGCCGCACCTCCTTGCCGACCGTCGGCATCGTCGTCTGGGCCAGGGCCGAGCCGATCAGCCAGGCGACCAGGAGCATCGCCACGACGTTGACCAGGGCGCCGCCGGTGGCGTCCAGGGCACGGGCCGGGGACCAGGTGATGTGGCGGCGCAGCTTGTTGCCGAGGTGCGTGGTCAGAGCCTGGCCGACGGAGGCGCAGACGATGACCACGACGACCGCGACGACGGCCGCGGTCGTGCTCACTTCGGCGTTGTCCGTCAGGACGTCCCAGACCACCGGCAGCAGGGAGACGGCGACGAGACCGCCGCCGAGGAAGCCGACCACCGACAGGATGCCGACCACGAAGCCCTGGCGGTACCCGACGATCGCGAACCAGACGGCGGCCAGCAGCAACAGGATGTCCAGCACGTTCACCGATTCAGGCCCCGCCTAGTCGTCGTACGCTCACACCGGTCACCCTGTCATGACCGCCAGTCCAGCGGGACCTGCTTCTCCTTGTCCCAGGGCCGCTCCCAGCCCGCGAAGTGCAGCAGCCGGTCGATGACGCCGGCGGTGAAGCCCCACACGAGCGTCGATTCGACCAGGAATGCCGGTCCCCGGTGACCGCTGGGGTGGATGCTGGTGACTCTGTTGGCGGGGTCCGTGAGATCTGCCACGGGGACGGTGAAGACCCGCGCGGTCTCGTTCGGATCGACGACTCCGACCGGGGAGGGCTCGCGCCACCAGGCCAGGACCGGTGTGACGACGAATCCGCTGACCGGGATGTAGAGCTTGGGCAGGGCGCCGAAGAGCTGTACGCCGGCCGGGTCCAGCCCGGTCTCCTCCTCGGCCTCGCGCAGGGCAGCCCGCAGCGGTCCCTCGCCCTGCGGATCACCGTCCTCGGGATCGAGCGCGCCGCCCGGGAAGGCCGGCTGCCCGGCGTGGGAGCGCAGCGTGCCGGCCCGCTCCATGAGCAGCAGCTCGGGGCCGCGGCCCGTCCCGCCGGGGGCGCCCTCGGGCGCGCTCTCGCCGCCGCCGAACAGGATCAGTACGGCGGACTGGCGGCCGGCGCCGTCCTCCGGCGGCAGGAAGCGGCTCAGCTGTCCGGGCCGCACCGTCTCGGCGGCCCGCACCACCGGAGCCAGCCAGCCGGGCAGACCCTCCTCGCTGAGGAGCGCGCCCCGAGTGTGGCCCTGCGTGTCGCTCGCCCGTGTCATCTCCACCCCCGTCCTGCCGAATCCAACGCCCGACGCCCCCGAGATCGTTCCGTCACCCGGCCCCCAGCGCAGGTGCCGGGGTACCGCCCGCGTCCAGGTACGCCTGCGGGGGCTTCAGGCGCTGGCCGGGGAAGCCGCCCTTCTCGTACTTCAGCAGCTTCCTCGCCTTCTCCGGGTCCGTCTCGCCCTCGCCGTACGCCGGGCAGAGCGGGGCGATGGGGCAGGCGCCGCAGGCGGGCTTGCGGGCGTGGCAGATCCGGCGGCCGTGCCAGATCACGTGGTGGGAGAGGTCCGTCCAGTCGCTCTTGGGGAAGAGCGCGCCCACGGCGGCCTCGATCTTCTCCGGGTCGGTCTCGTCTGTCCACCGCCAGCGGCGCACCAGGCGCTGGAAGTGCGTGTCCACGGTGACGCCGGGGCGGCCGAACGCGTTGCCGAGGACGACGAAGGCGGTCTTGCGGCCGACGCCCGGCAGTTTGACGAGGTCCTCGAGACGCCCGGGGACCTCGCCGCCGAAGTCCTCCACCAGGGCCTTGGACAGCCCTATGACGGACTTGGTCTTGGCCCGGAAGAAGCCGGTCGGACGCAGGATCTCCTCGACCTCCTCGGGGTTGGCGGCGGCCAGGTCCTCGGGGGCGGGGTACCTGGCGAAGAGGGCGGGTGTCGTCTGGTTGACGCGCAGGTCGGTGGTCTGGGCGGACAGCACCGTGGCCACGACCAGCTGGAACGGGTTCTCGAAGTCCAGCTCCGGGTGGGCGTACGGGTACACCTCCGCGAGTTCGCGGTTGATGCGGCGGGCACGGCGGACCAGCGCGGTGCGCGACTCGTCGCGCGGCGCCCTCGGGGCGACGGTCTTCGCCGGGGCGCCGCCCTCGACGGCGGCGACGGGCTTCCCGGGGGCGACGGCGGGCTTCCCGGGGGAAGCCTGCTTCCTGACCGGGGCCGGCCGCGCCGCGCTCCCCTTCTTCGCGGAGGGCGCCTTCCGCGCGGGCGCCGCCTTCTCGGCGGCGGCGGTCTCCTCGGCTACGGACTTCTCGGCGGCGGTCTCCTCGGCGGGTGCCGGGTCCCTCTCGGCGTTCTTCCTCACGGCATCCTTCTTCGCGGTCACCCTCTTGGCAGGTGCCGCCCTCTTCGACGCTTTCGCCGTTTCCCTACCGCCATCGGGGCCCTGTTCGCCCACGGCGGAATCACGACGTACACCCACCCGCGCAGCCCCCTCGGCCTGTGCTCTCACCGGCGATTTGGACACCCGGCCAGCCTACGGCCCGGCACCGACATCCGCCCCGGACCTCGGAGACCGGCGTCCAATTGGACCCCTGCCGCGTACCCCAGGACACCAGTGCGGCATCCTTGTGACAGATCACACTGTTTGGACTGTCCGGCAAAATGGGCACCACGGACCCCTGGTACACCGGGGGAACAAGATCCTCTGAGCCGGTCGACAAGGAGAGAACTCGTGGACGACGTTCTGCGGCGCAACCCGCTCTTCGCGGCGCTCGACGACGAGCAATCCGCGGAGCTCCGCGCCTCCATGAGTGAGGTGACCCTCGCCCGCGGCGACACACTGTTCCACGAGGGGGACCCCGGAGACCGCCTCTACGTGGTCACGGAGGGCAAGGTCAAGCTCCACCGCACCTCCCCCGACGGCCGCGAGAACATGCTGGCCGTGGTCGGCCCCAGCGAGCTGATCGGTGAGCTGTCGCTCTTCGACCCGGGCCCGCGCACGGCGACCGGCACGGCGCTGACCGAGGTCAAGCTGCTCGCCCTCGGCCACGGCGACCTCCAGCCCTGGCTGAACGTCCGCCCCGAGGTGGCCACCGCCCTGCTGCGCGCCGTCGCGCGCCGCCTGCGCAAGACCAACGACGCCATGTCCGACCTCGTCTTCTCGGACGTCCCCGGCCGCGTCGCCCGAGCGCTGCTGGACCTGTCCCGCCGCTTCGGCGTGCAGTCCGAGGAGGGCATCCACGTCGTGCACGACCTGACGCAGGAGGAGCTGGCCCAACTGGTCGGCGCGTCCCGCGAGACGGTCAACAAGGCCCTGGCGGACTTCGCCCAGCGCGGCTGGCTGCGGCTGGAGGCCCGCGCGGTGATCCTGCTGGACGTGGAGCGGCTGGCCAAGCGCTCCCGCTGACACCCGTCAGTCGGGCGGCTGGATGAGCCCGTGCTCGCCCAGGTACTCCAGCTGCGCCCGCACCGACAGCTCGGCCGCCGGCCACAGCGAGCGGTCGACGTCCGCGTACACGTGGGCGACGACCTCGCCCGGCGTCCGGTAGCCGTCCTCCACGGCCGTCTCGACCTGGGCGAGGCGGTGGGCACGATGGGCCAGGTAGTACTCGACTGCGCCCTGGGCGTCGTCCAGGACCGGGCCGTGGCCCGGGAGCACCGTGTGCACCCCGTCGTCGACCGTGAGCGACCTGAGCCTGCGCAGGGAGTCCAGGTAGTCGCCGAGACGCCCGTCGGGGTGGGCCACCACCGTCGTACCGCGGCCCAGGACCGTGTCGCCCGTCAGGACCGCCCGGTCGGCCGGGAGATGGAAGCAGAGGGAGTCGGCCGTGTGCCCCGGGGTCGGTACGACCCTCAGCTCCAGGCCGCCGACCCCGATCACGTCACCGGCGGCCAGCCCCTCGTCCCCCAGCCGGAGCGCCGGGTCCAGAGCCCGCACCTTGGTGCGCGTCAGCCCGGCGAAGCGCGCGGCGCCCTCCGCGTGATCCGGGTGACCGTGCGTCAGCAGGGTGAGGGCGACGCGCCTGCCCGCCCGTTCGGCCGTGTCGACGACGTGCCGGAGGTGGTCGTCGTCCAGGGGCCCCGGGTCGACCACGACGGCCAGGTCGGAGCCGGGTTCGGCGAGGATCCAGGTGTTCGTCCCGTCCAGGGTCATCGCGGAGGCGTTGGGCGCCAGGACGTTCACCGCGCGCGCGGTGGCGGGCCCCGGGAGGACGCCGCCCCTCGGCTGGCCGGGCAGTGCCGCTGCGTCCGTCATGCGGGGGCTCCCCCGGTCGGGCCGGAAGGTGTCGCGGGCGCCGTGGACGCCGTGGGCGCCGGCCGGGCCCGCGTCGCCGGTGCCGGACCGGCGGGCGCCGCGGGGGCGCCGGGGGCCACCGGACCGGCGGACGCCTCCGGGTCGCCAGGGGCCGGCGCCGTGCCCGGGACGTGTCTGGTGAACTCGTCGTGTCCCGGCCAGGAGAGCACGATCCCGCCGTCGGCCAGCCGCGCCCGGGCCAGCACCGGCGTCATGTCGCGGCCCGGAGCCGACGCGAGCGCCTCGGCCGCCGTACCGCACGCCGCCAGCGCGCGCAGGGTCGCGATGGTCGGCGGCATCATCAGCAGCTCGCCCCTGTCGTACCCGGCGGTCGCCTCGGCCGGGGTGGTCCACACCGTGCGGTCGGCCTCCGTCGAGGCGTTGCGGGTGCGCTGCCCCTCGGGGAGGGCGGCCACGAAGAACCACGTGTCGTAACGCCGGGACTCGAACTCCGGCGTGATCCAGCGCGCCCAGGCGCCCAGCAGGTCGGAACGCAGGACGAGGCCCCGGCGGTCCAGGAACTCCGCGAAGGACACCTCACGGGCGACCAGAGCGGCCCGGTCCGCCTCCCAGTCCGCGCCCGTCGTGTCGCCGACCACCGAGTCACCGGTCGGTCCGGCCAGCAGGACGCCCGCCTCCTCGTACGTCTCCCGCACGGCCGCGCAGACGATCGCCTGGGCGGCCGCCTCGCCGACGCCGAGCCGGTCCGCCCACCACGCGCGCGTGGGGCCCGCCCAGCCGATGTCACGGTCGTCGTCGCGCGGGTCGACCCCGCCACCCGGATAGGCGTACGCGCCCCCGGCGAACGCCATGGAGGTGCTCCGGCGCAGCATGTGGACGGCGGGTCCGGACCCGGTGTCCTTCAGGAGCATGACGGTGGCCGCGCGCTTCGGGGTGACCGGGGTGAGGGCGCCGGCCGCCAGCGCGCGGATGCGGTCCGGCCACTCCGGGGGATACCACTGACCATTCGCCATGGCCGGAGGCTATCCGGTGACGGGCGGATGTTCGAGTGGTCCCCGGGCCGGACGGGGCCGCGGCGACGGTCAGCCGGGGAGGGCGGCCAGCCAGTCGGTGAGCAGCCGGTTCGTCTCCTCGGGGCGCTCCTGCTGGAGCCAGTGGCCGCAGTCGTCGAGGAGGTGCGAGGCGGCCAGGCCGGGCAAGGTGGCGGGGTACGCCTCGATCGCGTCGGACAGCCAGGTGATGGAGGCGTCCCGGCCGCCGCCGAGGAACAGGGACGGCTGGGTGATCGGGGCGCCCCGGTGGTCGGCCAGGTCGGCCCAGTCGCGGTCCATGGTGCGGTAGCGGTTGAGGGCGCCGGTCAGCCCGGTCCGCTCGAACTCCCCGGCGTACACGTCCAGCTCCTCCTCGGTGAGCCAGGAGGGCAGCCGCCCGTCGGCCGGGAACCGGTCGCGCAACCTGCCGCCGGGGGTGACGAAGTGCGGGTCGGGTGCCTCGGGCGCGGGCATGGTGTCGGCGGACAGGGCGGCGTAGAAGCCGGCGAGCCAGCCACGCACGTCGGGCTCGATCTCCGCCTCGGCCCGGCCGGGCTCCTGGAAGTAGGAGACGTAGAACTCCTGCCCGGCGAACGGGCCCGCCGGATCGCTCATACCGGCGAAGACCTCGCTGGGCCTCGGGCCGCCGGGCGGGGTGTACGGCACGCTCAGCAGGCCGACCGCCCGGAACACGTCGGGCCGCAGCAGCGCGGAGTGCGCGGCGACGGTCGCACCCCAGTCGTGCCCGACGATCACGGCCGACCGCTCGCCCAGGGCCTCCACCACGGCGGCGTTGTCCGCCACCAGATCGAGCATCCGGTACGCCTCCACGGCCTCGGGCCGCGAGGAGCGCCCGTACCCGCGCACGTCGATCGCGGCGGCGCGGAAGCCGGCCGCGGCCAGGGCGGGCAGCTGGCGGCGCCAGGAGTACCAGGACTCCGGGAAGCCGTGGACGAGCAGGACCAGAGGCCCGTCGCCCTGCTCCACCAGATGGATGCGGCCGGCCGGCGAGGGCGCCAGACGGTGAACGAAGTGGCGGTCGTCGGTCGCGGGCGGCTGCGGCACGGCTCCTCCTGAGTACGCGCGGTCGGACTGGTGCCGGCGCACGGGCCGGAACGCCGGCCGGGGGGCCGGCGCCCCTCCGTACGGGGCACCGAAGCGATCCTGCAACGTCGCCACGAGGCCGGCGCGGTTTGTTGCCGATCCGGCAACAAACCGGCCGCGCGTCCGGCCGTGACGCGTCCGGCGCACGCTCGTACGGCCGTGCATCCGGCCGTCCTCTCCATCGCGCCCCGTTCGGCGCACGTCGGCCGCACACGTCTCCGGCCGCGCGTTCAGCCGTGACCCCTCCGGCTCACGTCCACCCGCGCTCGTACGGCGCAACACACCCGGGCGCACGTATGACCGCGACGTCCGGTCGCGCGTACGGGGTCGCGCTAGGCCCGGACGAGTTCCACCTGGACCTCGACCTCCACCGGCGCGTCCAGCGGCAGTACCGCCACGCCGACCGCGCTGCGGGCGTGGACGCCCTTGTCGCCCAGGACCTCGCCGAGGAGTTCGCTGGCGCCGTTGATCACGCCCGGCTGGCCGGTGAAGTCGGGGGCGGAAGCGACGAAGCCGACGACCTTCACCACGCGCGCGACGCGGTCGAGGTCACCGGCGACGGACTTCACGGCGGCCAGGGCGTTGAGCGCGCAGACGCGGGCGAGTTCCTTGGCCTCCTCCGGCGTGACCTCGCCGCCCACCTTGCCGCTGACCCGGAGCCGGCCCTCCACCATCGGCAGCTGGCCGGAGGTGTACACGTACGGTCCGGACTGCACGGCCGGCTGGTACGCGGCCAGCGGCGGCACCACCTCGGGCAGCGTCAGACCGAGCTCGGCCAGCTTCGCCTCGACGGCGCTCACGCCTGCTTCTCGCGCTTCAGGTAGGCCACGAGCTGCTCGGGGTTGTTCGGCCCGGGCACGACCTGGACGAGCTCCCAGCCGTCCTCGCCCCAGGTGTCCAGGATCTGCTTCGTGGCGTGGACGAGCAGCGGCACGGTTGCGTATTCCCATTTACGGTGGCACGGTGAGGCCATGATCGTTCCCGAGGTAGTGACTGGCATGAACTTTCACGTAGCAGCATACGGACGACAGTCGTACGGCCGAGTAAACGGCAGCGAAGCGAGCCCGGCGGCACAGCGGGCAGCGAACCACGCGCGCTACGAGACGTTCGCCGCCGAGGTCGCACGGGATGGCCGAGAGGCCAAGTGGTGCGGTCACTTCGAGGACGTGGGCATATCCGCGTTCAGCGGGGTTGAGCGGCCAGACTTTGAGCGGCTGATCCGTGAGTGCCGCATGGGCCGCGTCAACGTGATCATCGTCTACAACATCAGTCGTCTGTCTCGGCTCGAACCGACAGACGCCCTCGGCATCGTCAACGAACTGTTGGGGATCGGCGTAACGATCATCAGCACGACCGAGGGCGTGTTCCGCCAAGGCAACATCATGGATCTGATCCATCTGATCTTCCGTCTTGACGGAGCGCACCAGGAGAGCAAGAACAAGAGCACCGCCGTTCGGGACGCTGTGAAGCAAGCGCGGGCCCTCGGCGGGTACGTCGGCGGTAAGGCGCCCTACGGCCGGAAGCTGCGGCAGGAGACCCGGCACAACGCCGACGGCAAGCCCATAGCCATTCAGCTACTCGACACCGACGCCGAACAGGCCAAGGTGATTCAGCGGGTGTGGTGGATCATCCGCAAGCACAAGAACCGCGCGGGCGCCGACGACACGGCGACGACAGACAGCCGATCCGTGCCCGGTTCCCTCGGGAGCATCGTTGCTCAGCTCAACGCTGACGGAGTGCCGACGCAGGGCACCGACCGGGGCAAAAAGACGGCCGGGGGTGCGTGGCATATCAAGACGCTGGCCGCCATGCTCCGTCACCCGCAGTTGGCCGGTTTCGCCACGGAACCGATCTACGAGCCGCAGAAGAAAGACCCGAGCAAGATGCGGGTAGTCGGGCACCGCATCCGGCGGGACGACAGCGGGGCACCGATCCAGGCATGGGAACCGATCCTCGCGCCGGGCGACTGGTTCGAGTTGCAGGAGTGGCTAGACAGCCGTCCGAAGCGCAAGTTCGAGAACCGGACCACGGCCCTACTCACCAGCATGGAAGCTCTCTACTGCGAGTGCGGCCGACCCAAGAGCGCCAACAACGCAGCGCGCCCGGTCGGCGGTTCCTACTTCTGTTCTCGGCCGTCCGGCACCAAGCCCAAGCCGGGTGAGCACGAGGGCGGTTCGTACATCAGCCGCGCGGGCGTTGATGATCTTGTGGCCCGGCGCATCTTCGCTGTCATCAGCTCCGGTGAGGACGACCCCGAGACGGGCGACATCTTGGCCGCAGCGGCACAGCGGTACGGGGAGGCCAACGAGAGTCCGGAACGGGCGCAGGAGCGAAGCGCACTGCTTGGTGAGCGGGCCGACGCTGCGCGCGCCCTTGACGGACTGTTCGACAACCAAGCCCGGTACATGGCTACCGAGATCGGTGCACGTCGCTGGCAGCGTGACGTGGACGCACAGACAGCGCGACTCCAAGCGGCGGACGCTGCCCTTGCCGACCTCGGGGAGTCGGACGTTCCCGTGTTGCCCATCGATGCATGGTTGGAACACGACCTCTGGCCGGACGACGAGGGTTACGACCCCATCGGGCCCGGCTCATGGTGGGGGAAAGCGTCGCTCAACGACCGGCGCGCGCTGGTGAAGCTGTTCATCGAACGTATCGAGATTCGTAAGGCACGGCCGGACGAAAAGAGCCGAGGAAACAAGGCCGAGGCCGTCATTGAACCTCGGGTCACCATCACATGGGCCAAGCCTGCGCAGCGAGCACAGCAAACCGCCGCCTAGGTCGGACAGCGAACAAGGGCCCCGCTCCTGGAAGTACAGGGAGCGGGGCCCTTTGCCATGCCCTAGAAAGCCACAGACGGCCGCGTGAGCGCCGTTCGGGTGACCGCCGTTCATTCCCCTCGGCCGACCCCCTGAAAGGCCGTCAGAGCGCCACACGCAAGCGCGCAACCGAGCAACCACCCAAAGTGATCACAGGAACCGCCGGCAACTATGTAACGAATCAATAACGGCACTGTCGGCTATGACCGTTCCGCCACCTATGCGCTTAAGCGACTCAATCTCTGGACCCCGAGGGCAGCGAGTGACGCCGACCCAAACGGCGCCCGCTGGGTTAACCGTGCTCGCTGTTCCTCGCGCGCTCTTAACCGACGCAATCTCTCAGCATTGAAGGCACCCGCCGAGGGTGCTTTTTCTTTGCCCTGAATTCCGATGCATCGAAGAGAGGACTACCCCATGCGCGCCAAGTGCGAATGCGGACAGCCGCTCAAGCCGTACTGCGGTAAGGGACAGCGGCCCCGCTGGTGCAGTCGCTCATGCCGTGACCGTGCCTACTACCAGCGCTGCACCTACGGCACCACCCGATAACCACCTAGGAACGTTCCTAGGTTCAAGAGAGGACACGCGAAATGACCGAGGCAGAAAAGCAGCGCGCCCGCGTTGACCAACTGATTGTGTGGGTCGAAGAACGTTTGGAAATGCTCGGCGATTACGGCCGACTCTCCGCCGAGGAACTTGTGTTTCCGGACCCTCACCGCACCCCCGACGCTCCCGAGAGTCAGCCGCGACAGCGCATGACCAAGCGGAACGCTTACCTTGACGCTTGGAAGGCTGACAAGTGACCGCCACCCCCGTTGAGATCCTGCCCCGACTAACCGCCCGAGACGGCACGGACGTTGACCGCGCCGAATTCCTCGCTGATCGACTCGCCGGCCGACTGATCTACGTAGAGGGTCCCGGTTGGTACGCGTGGGATCGTCGCCATTGGGTGAACGACAGCACGCGTGACGCTGTGGCCCGTGGCATGGTTCACGACGTTTCTAACGACCTCTTGCGGGAGGCAGCGAACGGCGGAGACGGCCGACTTATCGACGCTGCAAAGGCACTCCGCATGTCTCGTCTGATCACAGCGGCACTGCAAGAGCTACAGGCCATGCCGGGAATTCGTCGCAGCGTGGATGATCTCGACACTGACCCGTCGCTGTTGAGTTTCCGAAACGGAACCGTTGATCTGCGAACCGGCAAGATGCACTCGCACGACCCGGCCGACCTGATCACACGCATTATCGATGTGAACTACCGGCCAGACGCCGAATGCCCGAGTTGGCTTGAATTCCTTGATTCCTCGCAGCCAGATGACCCGGAAATGCACACGTTCCTACAGCGGCTAGCGGGCTACGCCATTACGGGCGAGACGCGCGAGGAATGTCTAGCGTTCTTCTACGGGTCCGGCCGTAACGGTAAGGGTGTATTCACCGAAACCCTCGGTAAGACGTTCGCCGCTGTCACCACGTCGCAGGAATCCGAGTTTTGGGAGAAGCAGCGGAACGGCCGTAACGGCTCCCTTGTGGCCAAGCTGCACGGGGCCCGGCTGGTTCTCTCGTCCGAGATGACAGCGGCCCGGTTGGATGAGGCTTTCGTGAAGCTGTTCACAGCGGCGGACCTACTGACGGCAAACCAGAAGTACAAGCCTGCCTATGACTTCACGCCCTCGGCGCTACTCATCATGTCCGGCAATGACAAGCCAACCATTCGCGGAACCGATGAGGGCATTTGGCGACGCTTCCGCTGTGTCCCGTGGGATGAGTCGTTCATCGGCCGAGAGGACAAGGGGCTAAAGGGCCGCCTACTCGATGAGGCCGAGGGAATCGCCGCATGGGCCGTCCGTGGTGCTGTCGAGTGGTACGCACACGGGCTGAATGAGCCAGAGCGGGTCACCCGAGCAACGGACGAATACCGCGAGGAATCCGACCCGTTCGCGGATTGGGTGGCCGACAATTTCGAAGCTGCGCCGGATGAGTTCGTGCCTAACAGCGAGATCAAGCAGCGAGGAGAGCGCGCGCATCCTCGGCTACCCGGTTCGCCGCAGAGTTGGTCTAAGGCTGTTGCCCGACACTTTGGCGGGGAGACGGGACAGCGCCGGGTGAACGGCCGAAAGGTTCGCGGCGTGGTCGGGGTGCGTGCACTGGCAGAAGACAGCGTGTGGGGCGGAATGCGCGGCTAAACAGCGGGTGGGGACGCTTGGGACACTTGAGAGTCTGTTTGCAGTAACTCTCTCCATACGCGCATGGGGGAAGGTTTGTGCAACTGAGCTTCGAAGTGTCCCAGGTGTCCCCGAGCCTTTCCCGCTGTCGCGCTTTCGCGGCTTTCCCGCTGTCACGCACCCGGTTCGGTATCGATCACGTAACGCTTAACGCCACGACAACGAATAGTGACGCCTATATGGCCGACCCGCTTAAGGAACTCACTCTCTGAAGTGTGCGGACGGCGGTTTCGTTCCTCGGGTTATGCGTGCTCTCCACGTGATGACCGGTCGGGCTCTCCTTGGCTCGGCCGGTCCTCTCACCCACCTAGGAACGTTCCTATGTCCGCCTGCGGCTGTCACCCGCAATCATTCTGAATCTTCGGTGAGTTGAAGTCACGCGTGCACTGCGGCGGACTCCTTACCGGTCGGGCCCCCTTGCCCGCTGTGGTCTGTGACAGAGACCCGGCGAGTAAGGGGGCTTTTTTGTTTGCCCGAAAGGAACACACCCATGCCAGCAATTCACGACATGGCGCATGAGGGGAGCGGCGGAAACTCCCGACTCAACACAGCGGCCATGCAGGACCCGGCGGAGTCCACTTCCCGCAATCATGCACAGCGCACGCGCGACGAGTCGTCCGTCGGCCTGGATTACTCAGACGTCTACGAGGAACGCGCGCAGCGTAAGGAATCCGAGGCGTCGTCCTTGCGGTTCCATAAGGGCCGGGAAAAGGCCGAGCAGGACAGGAGTGATCCGATCCGAAAGGCCGTGAGTGCGTACGAGAGTCGAATCCATATGCCGCCCGCTTTCTACGACGAAACCGATCCCCGCTGGATTAGCCGCGAGGATTGGGAAGCTGACCGTGCCCAGTGCGAGGAACTACGGGACAGCTACGAGGCAAAGCTAGTCGGCAAGGAATTGGCCGAAAAGATCGCCCGTCGCCGATTCATTTTCTGAGAGGAACGCGCACCATGACTGACCCGAGCGACCTAATCACAGACGACGTTCTAGCGCTGTCCATCATCCGGCATGGCTCGCTGGCCCCGGATGCTGCGGAGACTCGTTGGGAGGCCGTACGCGCCGCGTTCGAAAACGTGGAAAGCCTTTCTGACCGCTGGTACGAACTGAACGAGGCAGCGAGCGACGCCCGTGCGGCTGCGGTAGCGGCAAGTGCCGAGGCCGTAACCGGCGGAAAGAAGACGCCGGCCGGTGGCGCTGCAAAGGTCCTAGAGGCCGAACTAGCCGTAGAGGGTTGCGGCGTGGCCATTCGCAAGGCCATTGCCACTCTGCGGGATGCACGCCGGTCTTATGACGCGCTGTGGGATGACACGGCGTTCGTCGCTGAATACCGCGAGGCCGTGGCGGCCGAGTTTCTCAAGCGCCGCAAGGCGGTTCTAAAGGCATTCAACGAGCTTGATGCCAACCTGCCCGCGCTTGCCGAGGCTTACGCACTGCTCGGGGATTTCACGCTTGACCACCTGCTAAGCGACGCGGTTACCTCTCTTGAGTTCGACGGTCGACCTATGGCAAACGCAAGCGTGTTCATGCGTCCTCACCGCAGTTGGCTTGCGCCGAAGCTCTCCGAGGCAATGACCGAGGTTCGCCAGTACATGACGAACGATGACCCGATTACCGGCGGAACACTTCTTGCCGAGGATCTGGACACGGTGGCCGCAGCGCTGCCCGACCTAGTGGATAAGCGCTATGAGCAGTGGCAGGACGACCTAGCGGCTGCGCGTATTGAGCAGTACGGCGTAGACCACAACACCGACACGGGCCGTCGCTACGGCTGAGTTTTCCAACGGGGCCGAGGGTCCTACTTCTGCCCTTGGTCCCGTTGGCCGGCTCGCTGTCGGCAAGCAATTCGCCTTGGCTCGCGCTGACATGTAGCGCTCCGTGATGGGGGCTGTTGTCACGCTGTGTGGCCAAGGGGGTGGGAAGGGACCCCAATTCGGAAGGGATTTTCACCGCCCACGTATAGCAGTTGGCCCGATGCGTGCCCGCACCCCCCACAGCCCCAGCAACCCGTGACCCACCGTAAGGAGGTGGCATGCCCAGTAACCGCCGGTCGGACACGTTCCGTAAGGAACTCATTGAGGAATTCGACCTTGACCCGGACCATGCGCGCATCGTTGATCAGGCAGCGCGCATCCTTGACGAACTCGACCTAATGGAATCGGCCATTGCGGAACGCGGCGCAATTGTGCAGGGTCGATACGGCCCGCAGATCAACCCCGCACTAGAGCAAGCTGATAAGCACCGAAAGACGTTTATGGCTCTGCTCAAGTCGCTTAACCTTCCGCGCGAGACTCACGCCGAGATCATCGACATGACCGAGGCGACAGCGGCCAAGGCTCGCAGCGAGGCAGCACGTAAGGCCGCACGCGCACGATGGGAGAAGCGAGCATGAGCCGTCGCCGTTATTCCTCGGTTGCGCCGCTGCCTGTTCGTATCGAGCGGCTACTAGCAACCGCCGAGCCGTCCCCGGAAATGGTGCGCGCTGTGCTCCGCGAACACCCGGATGCCGCCAAGCTGTACAGCGAGGATGCCGCCGACTGGCTTACCGATCGGGAGTTTTCCCCGCCGTTTTCTGTGACCGGCGACGAGGCCGAGGTGAGCGCCGAGGTAAACCGGGACCATGCAATAGACGGTTGGCTGCGCGGGATCGTAGAGGGCAACCTTTCTCGCTCTCCGCTGTATTCGGCGCGAATGATTGGCTTTGGCATCCCGCCGCTTGAGTCATCCGTTTTGCATCTGCCCCGACTCCGTTGGTCGGCCCGCTGTGTTGAACGCCAGCGCGAGCTAAGCACCTAGGAACGTTCCCAGGTCCCTAAGTTCCGGCGCGTAGCTACCGCCGGTCGAGTACGCCGCTCCCCGATTTCCCTTCCTTTCGGGTTGAGCGGCGTACTCATTTTCAGGAAGGGATTACCAACCCATGCAACTACCGCCATACGCCCGGTTCTCTGCCACTGTTGGCCGGCCGCTGTTAAACAAACCTATGGGAGGACGTAATCATGGAACCGACCCGAGTTGTTTGGACGCCTAACGGCTGGATTCCCTCGGACGCACCGGCCCGACCGGGGTTCGTGGCCTACCGATTTCCGCAGACCCTTGACCCCGAGGGGCCAGACCCGTTCGCGGAATATGTAATCCGCGCGCCACGGCCACCACGACCGCGAGACGGCCGACCGAGAAACTATGGCCGTCGCTGATGTTCGTACAAATCGATATCGACTACGGCGCACGTAAGCGGTGCCGAGAGTGCGGCCGGCTGCGGGACCTACGTTGCTTTGCAATGGGCCCGTCGCAGCCGGACTACTACCGGCCCGAGTGCGTGGACTGCGAGTCGGCAGACTGGCTAACCCTTCCCGGTATTGGGTAGCGACGACCGTTAAATAGTCACCACTCGTTCCGGCCGTTGAACCACCCAATGAGGTACCCGACCGCCATTTCCAGCGAAGGGAGAGGCCAGCCGGGGTTCTCCTCGGGGCCCGGCTGGACAAAGTAGCTAGGTTCGGGTGCCCCGGGCAGCGGCAGGTCTTCGATGATCCAGAGCCGGTGACTTACGTCCGGTTCGCTGTCGGGGTAGTGCATGTAGAACCACCCGCAAAGTTGCCCCGTATCCCGCCGCTCGAACCACTCGAACCGGCAAGATCCTACGTATTCGGTATCGCCCAACTGGCGTGCCATTTTCGCTGATCCTCCGTCAATTAGTCGTAACACTCTGACCTAGGAACGTTCCTAGGTGACCCCCGAGGGCCCTACCGGCTGTCGGGGGTTTTCGCGTTTATGCCGCCGAGTCGAGAACGGCCCTCACCTCGGGTACGTCGGCGTACTCCGCGAGCCGTGCCAGCACCACCCGCACCCGCTCCGCTGTCCGCTCGCTGGCCACGTCCGCCGACAGCGAGAGCACGCGTTCGGCAACGGCTGCCGCCTCCTCGGGTTCGTTCGCGTCGGCGTAGGCAACGGCAAGCCATGAGAGGTACAGCGCTAGTTCGCGGGTGTGCGTGGCGTCGTATTTCCCGAGGACTTCCCGCAGCAACGGAACGGCGCGAAGCGGTCGGCGCAATTCCGTATAGACACGAGATTCCATTACTTGCAATTCCCCGGCGTCCACCCAATAGAGGTACGCCGGTTCCTCGGTTTCCTCGTTGTCCTCGGCAAGTGCTTCGCTCGCTTCCCCGAGGGCCCGCATTGCGTGCTGCGCATTCTCGGTTCCTCCCGCTTTTGTGGCCGCCCAAGCCACCCGATCGAAGTACAGCGCGCGAGCCTTTGCCGGTGCGTCCGGTCCGGCCCCGTCAAGCGCAGCCCGGGAAAGGTCTAGACCTTCCAACTCCCGCCCGGTGTTGGAGAGTTGGTAGGCGAGTGATCCGGCAAGGTTCCCGGCAAGGGTCCGGTCCTCGGCCTGTGTCGCTGCGCTCAGACCTAGCCGGTAGATCCGTTCCGCCTCGGCGTACTGTCCGGCGTCACTCGCAATCCACCCTGCAATTTGGGCCAACTCGCCAATCTGCACCAGGAGCTGACGGCCCGTCAGGTCCGCGTATGAGTGTTCCCGGTACAGCCGGACGGCCCGCCGCAACTCCCGCAGCGCTGGCCGCATGAGATCCCCACCGGCTAGGTAGTCGTCGGCGAGCCGTAGGCCGTGCACCCGCTGTTGCAAGTCGGCCACCTGGGCTATGCCGACACGGGCCCCTGCACGGGCCGCCAGAGGCTCTAGCGGGTCCTCGGCGGGCAGGAAGTCGGACAGCGTGGGGAGCGGCGGTTCTGCGGGCGTCTGTGGGGCGCACAGCGCCTCTACGGGAACGGCCAGCGCCGCAGCGAGGAACGGCAACCATTCGCGCGGCGTGCGCTTACCCGTCTCCCATCGGCTGACTTCCTGTCGGCCTACCGGCTCACCGACTACGCCGGCCGCCCGGCAAACCTCCCGCGCTAGCCGTGCCTGACTCCACCCGAGCCGTTCCCGCTCTCCCCGGATGTTGGCCCCAATGCTGCTCCCCATGTCTCCAGTCTGGCCGACACCGGGCCTACACGTGGCCGCTAGTTCGAGATCCATTACGGCCGGACGCTGGACCCCGATTTGCCGACAGCGAGGGGACGACATGACCACCACGCAGTTACGCGAGAAAGGCGCGGCGCTCGAACCGGTCGGGGTGGAGGGTTGCGGGACATGCGCCGCGCTGTCTGGGTCTCGGCAAATCGCGCGTGATGCGGGAGCGCTCGACGCCGTGGCGCGCTGCAATCGAGAGATCGGAAACCACCCGCACAGACAGAGTGCCCGCGCTGGCGAAATGCGGATTTGGGGCGTGGTGCAGTGAACCGGTATCCGGGGGCCCCGGTCGAACTCCCGCTAGACGACTGGCTGTATGAGGCACGGCCGGTTGCCGGTTGCGAGACGTGCCAGAAAGCAGCGCGAGCACTCGACGCAGCGAAGCGTGCCGGTCGGTCGGGGGACCGGTTCGACGCTGCGCGGATCATCCGGGCTCACCCGCACGCCAAGGGAACGTGACTATGGAGCCGACGAGACTGGAGAGCGCGGAAAGCCCGGAACAGTGGTGGACGCAGTACGGCGGGAACCGTGACAGCGCGTCCGGCGTGATCGCGTTTCCCCCGCGTTCCCTTCCGCCGTGCCGGTTTCCGTGCGCGCTGTGCGAGAGGGGGAGCGATGCGCGACGTTGACCGCTGGCTACGCGAACCCCGGCGCGGGCCGGTCGACCCGTCGTCTTGCGTCGTCTGTGCGGCGCTGCGCGGAAACATCGTTGCGGCCAACCGGACGGACGACTTGGCCCTTGGCTTGGCCACGCTGTCCGCCATGCGCGTTCACAAGCAATTCGGGCATCAGGACTGGGTGCGTGATCCGGCACCCGCTAGCCGGCCCGCCTGAATCTCCGTCCCTCCCGTGGTCTGTGTCGGTGCAGCGCGGTAGGGGCGGACCCTCGGCCCCGTTCGTCTGCTCCCCCCGTGGCAGATGGGCGGGGCTGCTGGCGTTTCCGCAGGTCAACGCACCGTTTCTCATGCAACCGTATGTGGTGTAACTTTTGCGTATTCCCACTTGGTCATGCGGCCGACTCTAGCCGCTGGCCGGGGTGGCTCCGGCGGCCGGTCACGGCGACGTTGTCCACAGCCCCCGGCGTACTCCGCGCGCGGACTGGTTAGGCTCGAATACGTGAGCAGGCTCCAGGTCGTCAGCGGCAAGGGCGGAACCGGCAAGACCACGGTGGCCGCGGCCCTCGCGCTGGCCCTGGCCACCGAGGGGAAGCGCGCGCTTCTCGTCGAGGTCGAGGGTCGCCAGGGCATCGCGCAGCTCTTCGAAACGGAGGCGCTGCCTTATGAGGAGCGGAAGATCGCCGTCGCTCCCGGGGGCGGGGAGGTGTACGCCCTCGCCATCGACCCCGAACGGGCCCTTCTGGACTACCTCCAGATGTTCTACAAACTCGGCAGCGCCGGACGGGCCCTGAAGAAGCTCGGCGCGATCGGCTTCGCGACCACCATCGCGCCCGGCGTCAGGGACGTCCTGCTGACCGGCAAGGCGTGCGAGGCGGTCAGGCGCAAGGACAGGAACGGACGGTTCGCCTACGACTACGTCGTCATGGACGCCCCGCCGACCGGCCGCATCACGCGCTTTCTCAACGTCAACGACGAGGTGGCCGGACTCGCGAAGGTCGGCCCGATACACAATCAGGCGCAGGCGGTGATGCGGGTGCTGAAGTCGCGGGAGACCGCCGTGCACCTGGTGACGCTGCTGGAGGAGATGCCCGTCCAGGAGACCGCGGACGGCATCGCCGAGCTGCGGACAGCACGGCTCCCGGTGGGGCGGGTCATCGTCAACATGGTCCGGCCCGCGGTGCTGGACGCGGCCGGTGTGGACCTCGTACGGAGCACACCGCGCACGGCGCTCGCGCGGTCGCTGTCCGCGGCCGGACTCGGCGGGGCGCGGCGGGGCGGGCACGCCGAGCGGCTGGTGGACCCGCTGCTGGCGCAGGCCGAGGAGTACGCCGAGCGGTTCGCCCTGGAGCAGGAGCAGCGGGCCGCCCTCGGCGAGCTGGACCTGCCGACGCACGAACTCCCACTGTTCGCCGAGGGCATGGACCTGGCGGGCCTGTACGAACTGGCCCACGAGCTGCGGAAGCAGGGGATCGCATGAGTCCGGAGCCGTCCCGGCACCAGGAGGGCGCGCGGAGCCTCTCCCCCGCGCGCGTGCTCGACGTCGACCCGCTGCTGGAGGACCCGCAGACCCGCATCGTGGTGTGCTGCGGGTCGGGCGGGGTCGGCAAGACGACCACCGCGGCGGCCCTCGGCCTGCGCGCGGCCGAGCGCGGCCGCAAGGTGGTCGTCCTCACCATCGACCCGGCCCGGCGGCTCGCCCAGTCCATGGGCATCGACTCGCTCGACAACACCCCGCGCCGGGTGAAGGGCGTCGACGACTCGGCGGGCGGTGAGCTGCACGCCATGATGCTCGACATGAAGCGCACCTTCGACGAGATCGTCGAGGCGCACGCGGACCCGGGCCGGGCGGCGGCGATTCTGGGGAACCCCTTCTACCAGTCGCTCTCGGCGGGCTTCGCGGGCACGCAGGAGTACATGGCGATGGAGAAGCTGGGGCAGCTCAGGGCGAGGGACGAGTGGGACCTCATCGTCGTCGACACCCCGCCGTCCCGCTCGGCGCTGGACTTCCTGGACGCGCCCAAGCGTCTCGGGTCCTTCCTGGACGGCAAGCTGATCCGCGTCCTGCTGGCCCCGGCGAAGGTGGGCGGCCGGGCCGGGATGAAGTTCCTGAACGTCGGCATGTCGATGATGACGGGCGTGCTGGGGAAGGTGCTGGGCGGGCAGTTCCTGAAGGACGTGCAGACCTTCGTGGCCGCGATGGACTCGATGTTCGGCGGCTTCCGTACGCGCGCGGACGCGACGTACAAGCTGCTCCAGGCGCCCGGGACGGCGTTCCTGGTGGTCGCTGCCCCGGAGCGGGACGCACTGCGCGAGGCCGCGTACTTCGTGGAACGGCTGGCGGCCGAGGACATGCCGCTGGCCGGTCTGGTGCTCAACCGGGTCCATGGCAGCGGCGCCGACCGGCTGTCGGCCGAGCGGGCGCTCGCCGCTGCGGAAAATCTTGAGGATTCCCGCATTGTGGATCAGAACGACGGGAAAGCTGGTGATCGTAACTCCCGTGACCTGCAAGGCAGTTCAGACTCCCCCGAGCCCGAGCACGACCGCGATCCCAACTCCTCGTCCGATTCCGACTCCTCGTCCGACACCGAGCCCGGCCCGTCCGCCGAGACCGACCCCGGCCCTGCGTCCAGGACCGACCCCGCCTCCGAGCCCGAAGTCTTGACCGAGCCCGAGCCCTTCGCCGGGCCTGAGTCCGAAGCCTTCGCCGAAGCCTCCTCCGAGGCTTCGGACGCACCGGAGCGGTCCGTCGACCGGCTCACCGCGGGCCTGCTGAGGCTGCACGCCGACCGGATGCACCTGCTCGCCCGCGAGCAGCGCACACGTGACCGCTTCACCGCGCGTCATCCCGAGGTGGCGGTCACCGAAGTGGCCGCGCTGCCCGGTGACGTCCACGACCTCGCGGGCCTGCGGGCCATCGGGGCCCGCCTCGCGACGGGCCGGCCCGAGCTGCCCGAGCCCGGGGCCTGACCGGGCCGGGGGTGTACGCGCCTGGGGGTTGACCCGGCCGCCTCAGCCCACGGCCGCGAAGTTCTCGTAGACCTCGTCGTCGAGGGGCACGATGCCGGCCCCTCGTTCGTACTCCGTCCGCGCCGTCTCCAGCAGTCGGCGCCAGGAGGTCACGGTGGGCCGCCGGCGCAGCAGCGCGCGGCGTTCCCGCTCCGTCATGCCTCCCCACACGCCGAACTCCACGCGGTTGTCGAGCGCGTCGGCCAGGCATTCGGTCCGCACCGGACATCCGGTGCACACCGCCTTGGCCCTGTTCTGTGCTGCTCCCTGGACGAACAGTTCGTCCGGATCGGTAGTGCGGCAGGCAGCCTGCGCACTCCAGTCGGTTACCCAGCCCATACTGGCGCCGTCCTCTCCCGAATCGAGGCTCCCCCACGGCGGCAGCGGCATATTCACCGCCGCCAGTTGAGGACGTTACGGAAGGTGGGCACAGCGCAACACCCCCTTCGGGCCCAATCTTGGATGGCCCGAACGGACTATGGGTAAGCGGCAGATCACCCGGGGGAGTGACCTGGCGACATGCGCGACGATCCCGGCATTAGGGTCATCTCTGTTGCACCACAACGGACACCGATCGACACACAAGGCGGTTTCGGACACTCAACTCACACGCCGCGATGCGCGCCCGTACACTTCAACGCGCCCCCCAGCGAGGCCTCTCGGAAAAAAACCGAGCGGATCCGGAACGCTTCGGGGTCGCCGGACGTATTGATACATGGCCTCACTGCTGTGACAGTTGAGTGCAGCTTAGGCCAAGGCATATACGCGTGTCCGGCGAATGAGAACGTAGGCTGCCTCCATGCCAAACAAGCGCTCGGGCGGTGGTCTGTCGCCAACGCAGCAGGCCGCCAAGTTTCTCGGTGTCAGTGTGCTCGCGGGAGCAGTGCTGGCCGGCATCGCGTTGCCCGCCGTGGGCGCGCTGGGGCTGGCGGCCAAGGGGTCGGTGGAGAGCTTCGACGCTCTCCCGGCCAACCTGAAGACTCCCCCGCTGAGCCAGCGCACCGCCATCCTCGACGCCGAGGGCGGCACCATCGCCACGGTCTACTCGCGCGACCGCACGGTGGTCGCCCTGAAGGACATCTCGCCGTACATGCAGAAGGCGATCGTCGCGATCGAGGACTCGCGCTTCTACGAGCACGGCGCGGTCGACCTGAAGGGCGTCCTGCGCGCGCTGAACAAGAACGCCCGCAGCGGAGAGGTCTCCGAGGGCGCGTCCACGCTCACGCAGCAGTACGTGAAGAACGTCTTCGTGGAGGAGGCCGGCGACGACCCGACGAAGGTCGCCCAGGCCACCCAGCAGACCATCGGCCGCAAGATCCGCGAGCTGAAGCTCGCCATCCAGGTCGAGGAGGAGCTGGGCAAGAAGAAGATCCTCGAGAACTACCTGAACATCACGTTCTTCGGCCAGCAGGCCTACGGCATCGAGGCGGCCGCCCAGCGCTACTTCTCGAAGCCCGCCAAGGACCTCGACCTCCAGGAGTCCGCCCTCCTGGCCGGCATCGTCCAGTCCCCCAGCCGCTACGACCCGGTCAACGACGAGGCCGAGGCCGTCAAGCGGCGCAACGTGGTCCTCACGCGCATGGCACAGGTCGGCGACATCTCCGCGGCGGAGGCCGACGAGGCCAAGGAGGCGCCGCTCGGGCTCAAGGTCAGCCGGCCCAAGAACGGCTGCATCACGGCCGTCAAGGGCGCGGGCTTCTTCTGCGACTACGTACGCGCGGTGTTCCTGAGCGACCCGGTCTTCGGCAAGACCAAGGAGGACCGGGCCAAGATCTGGAACCAGGGCGGTCTGACGATCCGCACGACGATGAGCCCGCAGGCCCAGGAGTCGGTGCAGCAGTCGATCAAGGACCACGTCTACAAGATGGACGAGGTGGCGACCGCGGCCACCATCGTCGAGCCCGGCACCGGCAAGATCGTCGCGATGGGCCAGTCCCGTCCGTACGGCGTCGACATCAAGAACGGCGAGACGACCCTCAACCTGTCCGTCAACGCCGCCATGGGCGGCGGCGCCGGCTACCAGCCCGGTTCGACGTTCAAGCCGATCGTGGCCGCCGCCGCCCTCGAGGGCGGCATGCCGGCCAACAAGACGTACTCCTCGCCGTACGAGATGGACTACCCGACCCCGGTCGCGGCCTGTGACGGCAAGTCGTGGAACGAGAAGGGCGCCGAGCTCACCAACGAGAACGAGTCGGAGGTCGGCCCGTACGACATGAAGGAAGCGACCGCCAAGTCGGTCAACACCTACTACGTACAGATGATCAGCGACATCGGCATCTGCCCGGTGACGCAGATGGCCGAGAAGATGGGCGTCGAGCGCGCCAACGGCAACAAGCTGGAGCAGACGCCGTCCATCGCCCTCGGTGTCACCGAGGTGTCCCCGCTGACCATGGCGAGCGCCTACGCCACCTTCGCGTCGCGCGGCATGTACTGCACGCCGGTCGCCATCGAGTCGATCAGCCAGCGGGTCGGCCAGAAGAGCAAGTCGCTCGAGGTCCCGAAGTCCACCTGCTCCCGGGCCATGTCCGAGACCACCGCCGACACCGTGAACACGCTCCTCAGGGGCGTGGTCGAGGACGGTACGGGCCAGCAGGCGGGCCTGGACAGCCGCCCGAGCGCCGGCAAGACCGGTACGACCGACGAACGCTTCGCGGCCTGGTTCGTGGGTTACACGCCGGACCTCGCCGGCGCCGTGTGGGTCGGTGACCCCAAGCACGAACGGCAGATGGTCGACATCACCATCGGCGGCGTCCCGCACGAGAAGGTCTTCGGCGGCGGGGTGCCCGGCCCGATCTGGGGCGACATGATGGCAGGCGCGCTGGAAGGCACCTCGCCCACCCCCTTCAACCTCGTCGACATCCCGGACAGCGGGGAGACGGACAGGGGCCGGGGCGACGACGGCGGCCGGGACGACGGCGGCAACGGCGACGACGGCAACGGCGACGGCGGCGGCAACGGCGACGGCGACGGCGGCCTCATCGGCGGCCTGGTCGACGGCGGCACGGACAACGGCGGCACCGGCGGCGGCTTCCCGGGGACCGTCTTCCAGGGGCAGGGGAACGGCGGCACCGGCGGACGGCGCGACTAGACCCCCGACCGCCCCTGTCGTACACAGGACCGGCGGCCCCTTCCTCCACGGAAGGGGCCGCCGGTGTTCGTGGCCGTACCCGCCCGGCAGGGACCCGGCCGGGGCGGGAACACGGTGGTCAGCCGGCCAGCAGCTTCTTGACCGCGGCGGCGACCCGGCCGCCCTCGGCCTGCCCGGCCACCTTCGGGTTCACGATCTTCATGACCGCGCCCATGGCCCGCGGCCCCTCGGCACCGGCCGCCCTCGCCTCCTCGACGGCCTGCGCGACGATCGCGTTCAGCTCGTCGTCGGACAGCTGCTTCGGCAGGTAGGCGGCGAGCACCTCGCCCTCCGCCTTCTCCCGCTCGGCCTGCTCGGGTCGACCGCCCTGGGCGAAGGCGTCCGCGGCCTCGCGGCGCTTCTTCGCCTCGCGGGTGATCACCTTCTGCACCTCGTCGTCGGAGAGCTCCCGCTTCTCCTTCCCCGCGACCTCCTCCTTGGTGATCGCGGCGAGCGTCAGCCGGAGCGTCGAGGAGCGGAGCTCGTCGCGCTCCTTGATCGCGGCGTTGAGGTCGTCGTGCAGCTTCGACTTGAGCGTGGTCATGGAGGTGATTGTCGCAGGTGCGCAAGGCAGGGCGCCCGCTGATTTCAGGGACCTTCCCGCGGGCCCCGCACGGTCGGCTCCCGCTCCGCCTCCGCCACGGCTTCTGAGACGATGGACGCATGCGCGCGCGATACGGAGTACCCCTGGGAATCACGGCGGTTGGCGCCGCCGGTCTTGTCTACGCGGCGGGCTTCGAGGCCCGTTCGTTCCGCCTGCGACGGGTGACCGTCCCCGTCCTGCCCTCCGGGATGCGCCCCCTGCGCGTGCTGCAGGTCTCCGACATCCACATGGTCGGCGGCCAGCGCAAGAAGCAACGCTGGCTGCGCTCGCTGGCCGGCCTGCGCCCCGACTTCGTGATCAACACCGGCGACAACCTGTCCGACCCGGAGGGGGTCCCGGAGGTCCTGGACGCGCTGGGCCCCCTGATGGAGTTCCCGGGCGCCTACGTCTTCGGCTCCAACGACTACTACGGCCCCAAGCTGCGCAACCCCGCCCGGTACCTGATCGAGAAGGTCCAGGGCCGCCACGGCCTGAACGGCAACGCGCCCGCGACGGGCGCCGTCCACAACCCGTGGGAAGGCCTCCGCGACGGCTTCGACGCCGCCGGCTGGCAGAACCTCACCAACACCCGCGGCACCCTCAAGATCGAGGGCGTGTCCGTCGAGCTGACGGGACTGGACGACCCGCACATCAAGCGGGACCGGTACCCGGAGGTGGCGGGCGGCCCCTCGGACACGGCGGACTTCTCCATGGGCGTCGTCCACGCGCCGTACCTGCGCGTCCTGGACTCCTACACGGCGGACGGCTACCCCCTGGTGCTGGCCGGCCACACCCACGGCGGCCAGCTGTGCATCCCCTTCTACGGCGCCCTGGTCACCAACTGCGACCTGGACACGGACCGCGTGAAGGGCCTCTCCACGCACACGGCCGAAGGCCGTACGGCCTACCTCCACGTGTCGGCGGGCTGCGGCACCAACCGCTACACCCCGGTCCGTTTCGCGTGCCCACCGGAGGCGACGCTGCTGACGCTGGTGGGGCGGGAGCGGTAACCGGCGGGGGCGGTAACCGGCGGGGCGGGGCCGGGGCGCGCGGGGGCGGCGGGGCGGGACTGGGGTACGCGGGGGCAGCGCGGCTGGGCCGAGGAGCGAGGGGCAGCAGGACGGGACCGAGGAGCGGGACCGCGGGGCGAGGGGCCGAGAACCGAGGAGCGGGACTGAGGAGCGGGACTGAGGGGCAGGGCCGAGGGGCAGGGCCGAGGGGCAGGGCCGAGGGGCAGGGCCGAGGGGCAGGGCCGAGGGGCAGGGCCGAGGGGCAGGGCCGAGGGGCAGGGCCGAGGGGCAGGGCCGAGGGGCAGGGCCGAGGGGCGGTGTAACCCACACGGCCCACCCGCATAGCCCGCTATGCGCGGTATGCCTAGCTTGAGGCCATGACCGCCTCGATACCCAGGGACATCCCGGACCTCCCCGCAGTCCCGGGCCCGCCCAGGCTGCTGCCCTCCCCCGTCCCGGCGACAGCCGTCGTGACCCCCGTACGCCGCCCCCTGGTCGCCGCCTTCCGCCTCCTCACCGCCTCGCTGGCACTGACGGGCGTCACGGCCGAGCTCCTCCTCGGCGGTCCGGCCACCAGGACCCTGAGCCACTTCACGGTGCAGAGCAGCATCCTGCTGATCCTGGTCATGCTCGCCTCCGCCCGCCGTGCCTGGTCCGCCCGCCGCCCCCTGCCGGGCGCCCTCACCGGCGCGGCACTCCTCTACGTCGTCGCCGCCGGCCTCGTCCACCACCTGCTCCTGGCCAACGCGGCGAGCCCGTTCGCCGTGGCGGACAGCACGGGCACGGGCGGCTGGCCCACGCTCGCGGCCCACGTCCTGAACACCGCGGTCCCCGTCGCCGCGGCCCTGGACTGGCTCCTCCTCACCACCCCCGGCCGCCTGCACCTGCGCCAGGCCGCCGCGTGGATCCTCTGCCCCCTGGCCTACCTGGCCTTCTCCCTGGCCCGCGGCGAACTCCTGCTGCCCGGCACCCAGGACCGCTATCTGTACCCGTTCCTCGACGTCGACCAGCACGGATACAGGGGCGTCCTCGGCAACGCCCTCCTCCTCGGCCTCTCCCTGTACGCCCTCGGCGTCCTCCTCGTGGCCCTGGACCACATCCGCCCGAACCCCCTCCGCCACCGCTGGTAAACCGGATTTCGCCTCCGGCCCCCGGTGGGCTAAAGTAAACGACGTCGCCGCGACGAGCAGCGACAATCGGGGTGTGGCGCAGCTTGGTAGCGCGCTTCGTTCGGGACGAAGAGGTCGTGGGTTCAAATCCCGCCACCCCGACAGTGAAGTACCAGGTCCCCAACCTGCTCACGTGAGTAGGTTGGGGACCTGTTTCGTGTGCGTGTCTATCTGCGTGACTACCGCTCCGGAGCGCGCTTGAAGATGCCGTCCATGATCACAGCGCCGGTCTGGATCACGGGCCGGATCTGCTTCCAGTAGACCTCCTCGGTCACGGCCGTGCCGGAATGGCCGACCAGGCGGGAGATCTCCTCCAGCGGGACACCGCGGTCGGAGAGCAGCGACACGAAGCTGTGCCGGAGCTCCCGAGGGGTCCACTCGTCGGCGTTGACGCCCTCGGCATCCTTGAGTGCCTGGCGGAAGGCGCGCCGGACGTTCGTGGCATCGAGCGGCTTACCCACGGCCGAGGAGAAGACGAGTCCGTGCTCGTCCCACTTGTCACCAGCAGCGAGCCGTTCCCACCCCTGATCTTCGAAGTGCTGCCAGAGAACCTCCACGCAGCGCGCCGGCAGGGCGAGCGTGCGCCGGGACTTCCGTGTCTTCGTGTCCCCACCACGCCGCACCGAGCGCCACACGGCGATGTGCGGAGGCTGGGGCGGATCGGCGTCCGGCCGTCCTTTCAAGAAGACGTGGTCCCAGGTGAGCGCCCGCAGTTCCTCGGTACGGGCGCCGGTCAGCAGAGCGACGACGATGTACGCGTGCATGGAGGTGCCCTCCGCCGCCTTCAGCACCGCCTCAGCCTGAGAGAAGGACAGCGCCTTGGACGGCCGCCCAGCCTGCCCCTGGGGCACCGAGCACAGCTCGACCACGTTGCGCTTCACCTTGTCCCGCGCCATGGCCCTCTTGACCGAGCGGTTCAGGCAGGAGTGGACAGCTTGCAACGTGCGCGTACTGAGCGTCTGCCCCTTGGTCGCCAGCCAGCGGTCGATGTCCTCCGCACTGAGGTCGCGGAGCTTGCGTGCGCCCAAGGCCGGGATGACGTGCTTCTGACTCAGAAGCGTGCACGTCTCGACGGTGCCAGGCTCTCGCCCCGCCAGGCCGTACGCGAGCCAGTCATTCACGGCATCGGCGACGGTGTAGTTCGTCGGCGCGATCGCGAGACCGTCTTCGTGGTCCCGTAGAACCTCCTTGAGCTTGTTCTTCGCCTCGGCCTTGGTCTTGCCACTCCCCCGTTTCACGATGCGTTTGCCGCTCGGGTCGAAACCGAGGTTCGCCGTGGCGATCCAGCGCTGTCTCTTCTCGTCCCAGTGGAGGCCGCCGTCACCGCGGCTACGACGCTTGGTCATCAGGCAGCACGCTCCATCTGTCCCGCGATGAAGTCCCCGAGGGCGGAGGCGGGGATGCGCCGGCACCGGCCGATGGCGACGGAGGGCAGACGCCGGGTACGGATCAGTTCGTAGACCGTGGACCGGCCCACCTTCAGGCGAGCCATGACTTCACCCACGGTCAACAGCTCTTCGTCACGCACGCGTCGGCTCTCCTTCTGTTCCGGGGGCGGGTTGGAGGGTTTCGGTGAGCCAGGCTTCGGCGTCGGTGAGGCCAGTACCGGCGTAAATCCAGTGGGCGAGGACGAGCGTGGTCGTCTCCCTGTCGGTCTCGGTCACCGCAGCGGCTTGGGCACGGCGGTATTCGGCGCGGGCGGTACGGAGGGCGCCGAGGGTGATGGAGTAGCGACGGGACTTCGTGGAGAAGTGGCCGCGGAAGCCGAGCATGTGGGCCCAGGCGCGCAGGCGGAGGTGTTCGAGTTCTTTGCGGGCGCCGAGGGTCCAGGCGGTTCGGACGAGGCGGCGGGCGTGGTCGCTGATGTCGAGCTGGGCGAGTTCGGCGAGGAACTTCAGTGGGCGGTCGAGGGCGCCCGTCGCGGTTTCGGCGCCCTTGGTGGCGTACTTGGCGATGTACGCGGCCACCGCGCGCTCGGTCAGTTCCTGGCCGCCGTCGAAGTCGGCGGACCGGATGGTGCGTACGTCGAGCTGACGGCCGAAGGCGAAGGTATGGGCCCGGCCGTCGATCACGGGGCCGTCGACCCGGGCGGCGGTGGCGGCGACGCGGATGGCGTCGGTGAGCAGTTCGGCGGTGGCCCAGGCCGGGGGTGGGGTGTCGCCGCCTTCCGGGCCGTCGATACGGACCACCGCATGAAAGTGGACGGCTCCGCGCTTCTGGTACTCGGCGACCTTGGCAAAGGAGACCCGCGCATGCTCGCGGAAGGCTCGCTGTGTGAGGCCGGCGCGCTTGGCGACCTCCCGGCGCAGGTAGATCGAGAAGCGCCGCCACAGCAGGCCGGCGTGCGCGTTCCACAGGACGGCCGCTTCGTAGTCGTAGGTGTCCGGGTCGAGCGGGGTGCCGAGTACGGCCTCCTCCTGGTCGTGGAGAGCGCCGCAGCGGCAGGGGCGGACGGTGCGGGCCGGGCCGCTGGGGCGGTTGTGGACCGGTCCGAAGCCGGGGGCGGTGAAGGTGGCGAAGACGCGGGGGTGGGCGGCGACGTGTTCGGGGACGCCCTTTCCGCCGCGCAGGCCGGAGGTGATCAGGTGGAAGGTGTCGCGGCGGTACACCTCTGCGCAGGCGGCGCAGCGGGTGGTGCGGCGGTTGTTGCAGCGGACCAGGAGGTGACCGGCCGGGAGGTCGGTGGAGTCGAGGTGGTGGAGGGCGGCGCCGATCTCTCCGGTGCGGGTGTCGACGGCGTACTCGGTGCGGTGGCCGTCGAGGCGGATCGGGTGCGTGCAGCCGCCCAGGCCGGAAAGTTGGCGGGCCAGCTCGGGCAGGTTGCCGAGGGAGGCCAGGGTGGAGAGTTCCGCCAGCGGGGGCGGAGTCTGCCGGGTGATGATGGGAGTTCCTTTCGGCTGTTACGGCGGTTGGGAGGGACGGCCCCGGGGCGGCGGGATGCTTGGCGGCTTGTTGCCGCCCCGGTGGCCGGTCAGCGCTTGTTCGCGCTGGTGACGAGGGAGCGCAGGACGACGGCGGTGATGGCCACGGATACGGCCGTGACGGCGACCGCCGCCAGGAGTGCGGTGAGGACGACGCCCACGACGACCACCGCGGCGACCGGGCCGATGTAGGGGGCGAGGGTGCGGCCGGCGGAGGGCACCGGGGTGTGGGCGTGGTGGTGGCTGAGGGCGGTCGGGGTCGGGGCGTCGGGCAGCTTGGGACGGAACACGGCGTATCTCCTTGTCAGTCGCGGGTGCCGTTGACGATGTCGACGCCGGAGCGGGTGCCGGAGCCGATGGCCGGGGCGAGGAAGGTCCGGGAGAGCAGGAAGCCGAAGAGTGCGATCACGACGACGATCCAGACGCGGACGCCGAGGAACCGGACCGCGCCCAAGGCGATGAGGCCCAGGACCAGGACGAGCGGCAGTGAGACGGTCACGGGGGCTCCCTCAGCGGACGCGGCAGCGGTGGGTGCGGGCGGCGAGTTCGGCGGCGGCGCGGCTGTCGTAGTCGGCGGCGAAGCCGCAGCGCGGAGCAGTGCAGGCCGCGGTGTGCTGCTCACGGCCACGGCCGTCGTAGTAGGTGGCGACCTGTACGGGGCCGATGCGGACGACGTGGCGGAAGCGCGGGGTGCGGGGCATCAGGGCAGGTCCTTCCAGCTCTCGCCGTTCTCGCCGGTGAAGTCGGTGACGTGGTCGAGGAGCCAGCGCCGGATCTCGTCGCCCTCGTACTCGTCGGCGGTGAGGATCACGGGTTCGGCGATGAGCATCGCTTCGGTGAGGCGGTTCTGGCGGGTCAGCTCGGCAGCGCGGTTGAGCACGCGGAGCGTGGACGGGCGCACGGTCGGAGTACCTCCGGGGATCAGGTGATCAGGTGAGTTGCGCGGCGATGGCTTCGGCGAGCGGCATCGGGACGCCGAGCCGGGCGCGAAGGGTCGAGGTGTCGATGGCTGTACCGGTCCGGGTCCTGTGTTCGTCAGCGACCTTGCGAGCTAGGGCGACGAGCGCGGGCGGAACGGGCACGGGAATGGGTGCGGGTGTGGCTGGTTGGGCGGGGTCCGGCACGGGCGCGGTGGACGAATCGGGGGTTGTCGACGCGGCCGCCAGCTCTGTCTTCGCGGTCGGCGCCGCCGCTTCCGGTCCTGCCGGAGGCGTTCGCGTTCCGTGGGCGAGAAGAGTCCCGCCGAGGAAGGCGACCGCTGGCCAGCCGGCGACGAGGATGCGCAGCCAGTCGGGTACGTCGTTCAGGTCGAGGAGGCCGGCGGTCGCGACGTTGGCTCCGAGCGAGGCGACCAGGGCGACGAGGAACCAGCACCAGGCGGACGCTTTCGCGGCGCCGGAACGGAGTCGGTGCCAGGCGTCGACGAGGAGCAGGTCGACGGAGATCGGATACGCCCACGCCTTCCATCCGGTCTGTCCGGCAGCGGCGGCGAGGTCGTGGAGGTGGGCGAAGGACAGGGCCCCGGCGATGACCGCCTGGATCAGGACCGCGTCCGCGCGCACGACCGTGGGGCGGGGCATCAGGCCGACTCGCCGGGGAGGAGGCCCGGCGGGGGCTCCGGCAGCGACGCGGCCAGGGCGGAGCCCATGACCTCCAAGAAGGTCGCGTCGGCGCCGGGTGTTTCGGCGTACATGGCGAGGTCGCCCAGCAGAAGGACGGTACGGGCGAAGTCCTCGCAGTCGCGGCACATGGCGGTTGCTCTCCTTTCTTCAGGCGTGGCGGGGTAGGGACTCGGCGCGGGACGGCCGCGCCGGCCGTGGGAGGGGGGAGGGGGTTACGGGGCCGGGTGCGGTGCGGTCACGGGCTGAGGTGACTGCGCGGGCACGGGCGGGGTCGACGGCCGGAAGGGTGCGAGCGCCGGTACGTCGGGGGCGAGGTGAGCCGCGGCGCGGCAGGTGGCCGCCGCGTCGGCGAGGGTCAGGTGCGGCGTGCGGATGCGGGACCAGCCGCCGGAGGTGTCGCCCACCGCGGCGAGGCCGGGCCGTTCGGCGGGGATGGAGCAGGCCGCGTAGACGGCTTCCGGGGCGATGTCGCCGAGGGCCATCTTGGCGGAGGCTTCGTCGTTGACGCGGTGGCAGACACGGCCGGTGAGCTGGGCCCGCAGCATGGTCGCGCCCTTGCCCAGCTCAGCGCCGAAGCGCTGCCCGCACACCTCCAGATAGATGCCGGCGGCGCGGCCGAGCTGGGCGAGGCGGATGAGCTGGGTGACCATCTCGTCCCGCCGGTCCTCGTCCTTCCTGCTCGCGACGAGGAAGAGTTCCGCTACCTCGTCGATGAACAGCACGAGGGGCGGCGGGCGGTCCTCGTCGGGCAGTCCCCAGATGTCGGAGGTGATCAGTTCGTCGGGGGTGCCGGGGGCGATGCCCTGCCGTGCCTTGATCAGGTCGTAGCGGTTCTCCATTTCACTCACGAGGACGGGCAGCAGCTCGGCCGCCTGTCGTTGGTCGGTGGCCAGCGCGGAGAAGCGGGCGGCGAAGGGCGACAGTTCGACCCCGCGCTTGCAGTCGATGCCGACCAGGACCACGGGCTGAGCCGCCAGTCCGGCGATCAGGTTGCGCAGGTACATGGACTTGCCGGACAGCGTGGCACCGAGCACGAGTTCGTGGGGTACGGCGCGGTAGTCCCGGACGAACGCGGTTGCGTCCTCCCGCAGAGCTACCGGCACCCGCAGTAACCCGCCGCCGGAGCGGCGAGGCATCCGTACCTTGCGCAGCACATCGAAGCCGACGAGTCGCAGTTCGACGATCCCGGGCTTGATGTCGCGCACGTATACGGCGTGGACGCCCCAGGCGTGCCGCAACCGTTCGGCCGAGGCGGCGACGTCGGCGGGTTCCTGCCCGGGAGCGAGCCGGAGCCGCATCCGCAGCCCGGTCGCGGTGGGCCGGATGAGTCCCCGGCGCGGCGGGACCGGCCGGATCTCCCGGCGGGTGGTGGCCCTGACTGCCAGGGCCCGCCAGCGAGGCGGTTCGACGGTCAGGCCGCAGGCGTCCATGGTCGAGGAGTACGAGGCGAGCAGCCGGACCACTGAGGCCGGGATCCCGACCGTGGACCAGTACGCGGCGGGGTGGGCGTGCCGGGCGTAGACCGCGCCGCCTATCGCGGCGAGTGACCCGCCCACCTCCGCCATCGTCATCAGGTCGGTCACGTCGGTCAGCCCGCCTGGGCCATCGGGAAGGCGCCGGCGGCGACGGCGGTGGCGCGGTAGGCGATGCCGTGCCGCTGCTGGCCGTTGAAGACGCTTTCCCAGGGACGGGCGACCAGACCGGGGAGGGAAACGGGAGCTCCGACGGTCAGACCGTCCGTGACTCCGCTCTCCGGGATGGTGACCTGGATCAGCGACGACTCGCCCTCGTCGATGTAGACGACGCCGACCGTCATCAGTGCCTCGCCGCTCACGGTGTCCTTGGCGATCTCCCCGGTTTTCCGGTCCCGCACCTTCGGGGCCGGCGGCTCGGTGAGCAGGACCGTGGCGGACGAGGCGTCAATGCGGATCACACGCACAGATTTCTCCTTCAGAGTCGGCAACTTGCCACCTGACAAGTTGACTTAGCAAGTTCGAAGCTAGGGATGCCAGGTTGACTTGTCAAGTGACATGCTGAGTGAACACGCCCGCGATTCGGGTCAGTTCAGGCGGTAGGTGTCTTCGAGCTCTTGCCTGTCGGCAGGCAGCAGCACGTCAGATACCTGGAGTGCTCGCCCAGAGGCGTCGCAGGCGATCACGAGGACGCTCAGGACGGGTACGCCGTCCGGCAGGTCCAACAGCTCACGTTCGGCGGCGTCGGGCAGCCGAGCGGAGACCCGCTCCGTCACGTGGTCGAAGCGGACCTTCTTGCGTGCTTCCAGGTGCGCCCGCGTCCCGGACTTCAGTGCGTCGGCGCTCGCCAGTTCGGTGCCCTCGACCAGGCCGGCGGGGAAGTAGGAGGAGAGCAGCTCCACGGCTTCGCCGTCCTCCTCGACCAGGAGGCGACGCATCAGAACCTTGGCGCGCTTGGGCAGACCAAGAGCCGAGGCCACACGGGTCGGCACCGGCACTTCCGCGACCTCCACGAGTCGTCCGGGAGTCCGCGACTCGTCCCGAGCCAGCACACCCCGCCCGCGGCGCTCCCTCTCCTCGACGTCCGCAGGACGCCCGCGCACGATGGTTCCGTACCCCTGCCGGGACTCCAGCCAGCCATCACGCTTCAGCAGCTCCAGAGCCCGCACGACCGTGGGCCGGGACATCCCGAACGCCTGCACAAGCTGGTTCTCACTGGGGACACGGGTGCCGGGCGGGTACGTGCCGTCCTCGACGCGGCCCTGAATGGTCTGCGCGAGGCGCACGTACTTGGGGGCCTCCACCTCATATCCCATGCACGCCGCCCGTCGAGATTGGCCAAGTCAACTGGTCAACCAGACTAGCGACAATCCCCGGGCAGGTGTAGGAGCGGAGGACGCCTCCCTCAGGCAGACCACGCATCGGCCATCAGGAAGGCGACCACCGTCCCGCCGAAGCGGCTGGGCCCGGAGTGCCAGGACTCCGCGATGGAGTCGACCAAGAGCAGTCCGCGCCCGTGGGCGTCGTCGGCGTCCGGCCGGCGAAGACGCACGTTCACCGGAAAGCCGGGGTTGTGCACCTCCACACGCAGCGAGGCCCCCTCCCGGAACCACTCCACGCGTACGCACCACTCCTCGTCAGCACGCCCGTACAGAATGGCGTTCGTCACCAGCTCGGAGATCAGCAGCGCGCAGTCGTCGACCGAGCAGGCCGGGTTGTACGGGGCGATGAACTTTCGGAACCAGCGCCGAGCCCGGGGGACGGACTCTGGAATCGGATGCAGGGTCAACGCCCCGAGCCATGGTGATTCCTCGCTGGGACAGCGGTTGAACCGGTAGGTCATCCGCGCTCACTCCTTGCCGCTGCCGTCGCAGTCGAGGCAGCGCCGCTTCGATGAGACACAGGTGCGGTCGTTGGCGGCGGCGAGCGCCACCGACGTACGCGAACCGACGCGCTTCCAACCGCGTCCCCGGCATCCCCGGCATGCTGAGCGCGTGCCCTGATCCGGTCGCCGACCTGCCACGCCGTGCCCCCTTCCAGTAAGTGGCCTTAGCCACTTACTGGATAGTGGCATTGGCCACTTGTGGCGCGCAAGCGGTTCGCGCAACTGACTGTCAGTCAGGTCATGTCAGCGGATAGCCCTGCTCGAACGCCCAGCGGTGCGGCGGGTACGTGGCCTCGGCGAACTCCAACGGCCGGTCCTGCATGTCGTAGACGACGTGGTGAACGACCAGCACGGCGGAGCCCGGTTCGAGATTCAGGTCGGCGGCCTCTTCATCGGTGGCACCCCGAGCACACATCCGGTCCTCGGCGTAACTCCCCTGCCGTCCCGTCGTGTTCTCGACGTACATCAGAGTCCCCTCCTGAATCCGCCCGGGATCCGTGAGCTTGGGCGCACGCTGACCGACATCCGGCGCGAACCAGGAGGTCGACAACGTGATGGGCCCATCCTGGTTGTTGGTCACGCGCCGGCGATGCACAGCCCGGCGGTCCTTCACCAACCCGAGAGCCTCAGCGACGTGGTCCGGGGCGTCCATCCAGCCGGCCGAGGTGATCACCGCGTACTCACCAGGCGTGTAGATCTTCCCGGTCTGACGAGCCCTGCCGTACAACTCCCGCGCACGCCTGTTGACTTCCAGACTCCGCACGTACGTACCCGAGCCTTGCCGCTTCTCGACGAGCCCCTGATGACTCAGCGCCTCCAGGGCGCGGGCCGCGGTCGGGCGGGAAACCTTCCAGTCAGCGGCCAACTGCCGTTCCGACGGCACCTCGTCACCCGCGCGCAGGTCGCCCCGAAGGATCTGATCGCGGATGTGGTGAGCGATCTGGAGATACTTCGGTTGCGCCTCCTCGATCTGCGGCACGACTCCTCCTCATCCAAGTGGCTATGGCCTCTAGCCACTATAGAGTGAGTGGCTAATACCAGAACCCGTAATGTTGACCACATGACGCGGTTGATCGTCGCAGCAGGAGGAGGGGGCGACGCAGTCGCCGCCGCGATGCTTCACGCCGCCCAGTACGGCGACGAGGACCAGGCGGTGATCCTCACCTACGCGTGGGACCGCCTCTTGGTCGACCCGGTACCGGGCCCCCGCAGCGCACACGACTTCACCGGCCTCGAAGCGATCACCCGGTCCGTCCGGTCAGTGCCGGCGACGGCCCGCCCGATCGCTCCCGCAGGGTCGACCCTGCCCCGCCTCGCAGCCGAGCTTCCCCAGACGTTCGCCCTTCTCGACCCACAGCACGGAGTCGAAGGCGTGACGAACCAGCTGGAGGAGCTGATCGCCCACCTGACGCCGGAGTCGATCGACCTCCTGGACGTCGGCGGAGACATCCTCGCCCGCGGCGACGAACCGACCCTCAAGAGCCCACTCGCCGACGCACTGACCCTTGCAGCATGCTGCCGCGTGGACGCACCTGTCCGGCTCCTGGTCGCCGGCCCCGGCCTGGACGGCGAACTGTCGGCAGACGAACTCCGTCCGCTCCTGAGCCCCGTCGTCCATACCTTCACGGCGGAGGACGTAGCCCCGATCAGCAGCGTCCTGGAATGGCACCCCTCCGAAGCCACGGGCATGCTCGCGGCGACGGCCCGAGGAGCGCGCGGCACGTGCGAGGTACGCGACGCCGGCCTGCCCGTACCACTCACGGACGCGAGCCCACAGCTACACGAAGTCGACCTGGACGAGGCTCTGAGCCACAACGCGTTGGCCCGAGCCATCATGGAGACGACGACTCTGAACGAGGTCGAGGCCCACAGCCGCGAGATCTGCGGCTTCTCCGAGATCGACTACGAGCGCAACAAGGCCACGTGGTTGAAGGACCAGCCGCCGGTGGCGCTCGATACGGAAGCGGTGCTGCGCCAACTCGACCAGTTCGAGTCAGAGGCCCACGCCCGCGGAATCACCCACACGACGTTCCGCCACCTCACCGAGGCCCTGAGCCTCAACGGCACCCAGCGCAGCGACCTGCGCCAACTCCTGCTCTCCAGCCGCCCGGATCAGTACGTAGCTCCGCTTTGGTGCATCCCCAACGCCATGTCGGGTCCCAGGTGATGCCTGACGGTTTGGTCCCAGGTGATGTTTGACGCTGGGCCTAGACAACATCGGAAACCTTGTGGGGCTTGTTGGCTTTCACGTTACGGACCGGGACGTCGGTCGTGCGG
>NZ_JBSICH010000036.1:0-113478 GCF_053613315.1 Streptomyces sp. JK94
AGAGGTCCTAACAAAGCCGCTGGACGTGGCGGTGGGTGATCAGGCAGACGGCGAGGCCCAGGAATGCTTCGTGGATGTCGTCGCGTCGTTCCCAGCGGATGCGCAGGCGGCGGAAGCCGTGGAGCCAGGCGATCGTGCGCTCAACGACGTAGCGGAAGGTGCCCAGGCCGGTGCCGTGCGGCTCGCCTCGCTTCGCGATCACGGGGCGTATGCCTCTCTGCCAGAGCAGGCGGCGGTACTTGTCGTGGTCGTAGCCGCGGTCGGCCAGCAGTGCATCCGGGCGCCGGCGCGGCCTGCCGACCCGGCCCGCGACGGCGGGAATCTTGTCGAGCAGCGGCTCGAGTTGGGTGACGTCATTGCGGTTGCCGCCGGTCAGCGACACCGCGAGCGGGATGCCCTGGCCGTCGACGATGAGGTGGTGTTTGCTGCCCGGCCGTGCGCGGTCGACCGGGCTGGGCCCGCTTTTGGGCCCCGTCGGGCGGCCCGCACATGCGAGGAGTCGATCACCGCCCGTTCCCAGTCCAGCTGGTTCTTCGACCGCAGCTCGTTCAGCAGCAGCTGGTGCAGCTGGTCCCAGACGCCGGCCTCGTTCCAGGCCGCAAGGCGCCGCCAGCAGGTCATGCCCGAGCCGAAGCCGAGTTCCTGGGGCAGGTACTCCCACTGGATTCCGGTGTGCAGGACGAAGAGGATGCCGCACAGGGCCTGCCGGTCTGGCACCCGCGGTCTGCCCTCGGCCTTCTTCGGACCCGGCTGCGGCAGCAACGGCTCGACCAGCGACCACAGTTCGTCCGACACGATCCACGGCCGCGACTGACGGTTTCCCATGCCCAGACATACGGGCAGAGCGGCCGACAGCCTCATGATCAGCAGCTTTTGTTAGAGCCAGTAAGCCGACCTTGCTACCCGTGCAGCACCCGTGTGCCACCTGGACCGTGCGAATGCTGCGGTGCACTCCCTGCGGTGCACTCCCTGCCGGACGTGCAGCAGACCTCTTGCACCCTTCACCACCAGGAGCAGCAGGACGTCAGCGACCGAGCAGCGCGAGGCGCTGCACCCGGTCGGTGACAGCCGCCGACGGTCGCGGCCTGGCGGAGCGGAGCGCGTCTTGCACCCCATTGGTAGGTACTACAGGTAGTACCTATGTGCGGGTTGAGTTTCCTTCCCTCTGAGGGCAGAGCTCGGGCCGGAAGCAGCGAGAGGCGGCGACCCGCGGGGGAGTGGGTGACGTCGGAGCAGGGTGCTTTCACCGCCGCCCGAAGCGCTGTGCGCCGCTGTGAGCGCTTTTCAGGGCCTTGATCGGACTCGGGGCCCGGAGGGCGTCAGAGCGTCGCAGGCGGCCGTACAGCGCCGGGAAGGATCATGTGCGACGGGTGGGCGAGGTGGACCTCAGTACAGATGGCGGCGGGTGGTGTGCGTCCGCGCAGCGAGCTTCGCTCTCAGGGGGAGAGATCTACAACCCGCACGTAGGTACTACCTGTAGTACCTACCAATGGGGTGCAAGGCCGTCTCCGGACAGGCCCGCACCGAGCCGCCCGGCGCAGCGTCCGGAGGTCGGGGTGCAAGAGTGCAAGGCGGGTGGCAGGCAAGGTCTACCCGGCCGTACTTCCGGTACTTCGCCTACGGCGGGTGAAGAAGAGCGCGCCCGTCATCAGGTCAGTCAGTCCTACGTCTTCCTTGTACGCGAGCGATCCCTCACCACCCGACAGACCCGATCCCTCACCAACCGACGAACATGCGGAGAGGCCCGTCGTGGCCAGCAGCACGCGGTCGGACTGGTCCAGAACGTCGCGGGTCAGACCTCGAGGTAGGCGACGACGACCACGGTCTTCAAGGCCGTCACCCAGTACAGGAGGCGTACGCGTTCGACTTCGTCGGCGTACTCGCGCAGCTGGGGGCCGGCGGTGTCGCCGGGGATCGGCTCGCCGACGTCGGGGTCGACGGAGACGACGACCAGGGCGCGGTCCAGGGCGTGGATCTCCGCCTCGCTGGTGATGTTCTCCAGCTGCTTGGCGGCGGAGTCGGAGAACGCGATCCGGGCGCGGCGGGGGCCGTGCTGCGGGGCCATCAGGCGACGGCCGGGCGCTGCCGAGCGAGGCGGGCGAGGTGGGCCTCGCGCAGCTCCTCCCACGGGGTGCACTGCTCGGGGTCGGGCAGACCGTTGGTGGCGATGTCCTCCAGGACGGCGGCGAACCGGTCGGCGTCGGCGCGGGTCTTGGCCGCGTACGCGCGGACCGCGTCGGCGGCCGCGGGCTCCAGCTGCCGGGCGGCGGTGTCGGCGGGGGCCGGCTGTTCGCTCATCGAGGGCCTCCAGGGCGCGAACGGGCGTGTGTCACCACGGTATCGGCCGCACGGCAGCCGTGGGGCCGCTCCGCACTCCCCGGGCCGCCCGAGGACGATCCCGGCGGCTCGCACGAGAGCCCGACTCCGGGCGACAGAGACCCCGCCTCGGGGTGCTGCCGGGCGGTGGTGCCTTCCCGCTGTCCGATGACACAGATCAGCTGAACAGTGACACAGGTGAGCGTGTCCACCTGGGGAAACAGGGGGTCGATGACACAGATCGGCCCACTGTTCAGGCGGGTGAGGAATCGCAGCCGGATGCGGACTGTAGTCGCTCCGGGAGGGGTGTCACGTTGATTGGCGAGGTGGCCCAGATCCGGGGCCGGGCCCGTGGTTCCGGGCCGGATCGTCAGCGTGACACCTCAACGTGACAGCTGGATCGGGGTGCGTGACACCGGTCGGCGTGACAGCGTGACAGTCACCCTCAGTGATCACGGATGCGGTGCTACGTTCCGCGCGGGTCAGGAACGCGGCGAGCGCGCCGGTGGCTTCGGGCTCGGTGGTAGCGAGCCGGGCCACGAACGCCAGCTGGTCGACGTCGGCGCCGGGGACCAGGCGGGCGAGTTCGGCGAGTAGCGCGGCGTGCGCGAGGACTGGCGGCGTGAGAAGGCCGGCGGCTTCCTCGCGGGCGGCGGGGTCGCGGTAGTGCCCGCGGTGTGCGGCCAGGGCGTGCGCGAGCCAGGCGTCGACGTCGGCCTGGACGTACCCGCCGGCTCGCCGGGTGAGCTCGTCTCGGACGGCTTCGTCTCCGGTACGGGGTTCGGTCTGCTCCAGGGTGCCGAGCTCGCGCAACGCCTGGAGCTCGTCGGCACGGGCCGCGATGCGGGCGGCTTCGCGCAGCTCGGCTTCCCGGGCGGCGGCGGCCGCGGCGTCGGCGGCGAGTTCGGCCCGGACGGCGTCGTCGGCGTCCAGGTTGCAGACGGTGCCCGGGGCGGCGTCGGCGAGCAGTTGGGCGAGGCGCTCCCACTCCGCGAGCTCCGCCGGCCGCGGACGTCGTCGGCCAGGTCCTCGTGCCGGGACGCCTGCCGGGTATCGAACCGCGCTTCCTCGAGGGCCGCCGCGACAGCGCCGGCGGCCATCCCCTTCGCCCGGCGCCGCACGACCCGGCGGCCGATGCGGGCCGGATCGACCGGCTCGCGGGGCACGGCGACGCGAGGGGCGAGCGGTCGACGGGTACCGCCGCCGGGCGGCCACATCCTGGTCATCTTCGACCTCGCATTCGTGGTGAGAAATCAGAGCGGGCCGCCGCCAGAGCGCTGTACGGCGACCCGCCGGATTGCTTTATAGCAGGCTCGGAATTCGACCGGGTCAGAACATGAACTCAATGGCTTGAACGTGCGTGAAATCCGCGCGCAGACCGTCGGCGCGGGTGCCCCATTCCGTGAAATACGACTCGGTGATGGCCTCCGCGACAATCGGATGCAGCTCCTCCTCCGTCGCACCGGCCTCCTGGAGTTCCAGGATCTGCTTCGCGTAGGTGGGCGAGATCGGGGTGGTGATGGTGCGTATGCGACCGTCGTCCGAGCTGCCCGAGCCCGTGAATCCGAAGTACGCGGTCACCTCCACCATCATGCCGCCGGAGGTGGACGCCTGTTCGCGTGCCTGTGCCCTGACCTGCGGTTGCCACTCGGACTCGGTCTCTTCCACCAGGGCGGCCTGGAGGCGCTTCTGCGGGGTCTTCAGCTTCCCGGCGCGGTAGCGCTCGATCGTGCGGGTCGAGGTGCCCACGCGCTCCGCCAGGGCCTTGGCCGACCCCTTCACTCGCGTGAGGAGGAATTTCACCTGTGCATTCGCGGATTTCGGCGCAGGCCGGGTGAACACCTTCCGCTCCGCCCGCGCAAGGGCCTCCAGGACCTTGCCGCGCCGCGGAGCCCACTGCTGCTGCTCGTGATCGCTCATACCTCCTAGGGATCACGGATCGCCTGTGGATAGATTCCGGGCGCGGCGGCCCCAATCGCCTGCTGGCGAGGGTGTGTCACGTTGCGCGGTAGTTGGCTGCTTTGCGCGGTGGTTGGCGAGTCCGGCCGACCCGATCACGTGACCTGCGCGTTTGGCTCCGAAGCCCAGCACTCCCCCCAGCTCGCCAACTACGGCGCATCAGGTTCGCCAATTACGGAGCAACGCGTCTCGCTGAACGGCCCGCCATGTATCGCGCAACGTCACAAGGGGTTGGCGGCTCAGATCAGCAGTCTTGAGCAGAGCTGCGTCGCAGAATGACGGACACGGGCGGCCGATCCCCCTGGAGTTGTGCGAGGCCTGCGACAGCGGAGACCCCGACTGTCCGGCGGCCGGCCTTCGCCGTCTGACGGCCCCGTGATGGCAAGGGTGACTAAAATCCCGCGCCTCCAGGTGAGGGCGCTTGACGTCGCGCGTGGAGCCGCCCGTCCGGCTGCCGACGGCGGCTGTCCTGTTCTGCGTGACGGCGGGATGAACCTGGCAGCGGGCAAATCCGCAAGGCAGAGGAACTGCGCGGAACCGACGCCATCTGATCGACCGCAGCGCGGTCTCCTGCCCCGACCAACCTGTGCTTGCCGCAGCACCTTATAGTCATGTCCGTTGCAAGCGCTAACCTTCCTCCTGTTCCAGCCGACTCCAGCAGGCGGCGTGAGCGTCATTGAGGCGATCAGGCGTTGGTAGGTAGGCGCAGTTAGAGAGGCAGTGAGCGAGATTATGGACAACCATGAGTGAGGACGAGTCTCGTCCTCACCGGATGCGCAATTTGCTGGCCAGGCTTTGCATACGGCATCGGCAGGGAGAACAAGCGTGGGCACTCGACGCTGTCCGTAAGCTCGAAGTACCTCCAACCGCCGACCTTGAGGACGTTGTCCGCCTTGTGGGTCGCCGTGCCGGTCGGCCGATCGCCGTGGTACCGACCGACGAGCACTTCGCCAATGGGGTCGTAGAGAACGGCCCGGCCAATACGCTTTGGATCCGCGTGCCCGCCTCGTGCTCCGACCGCCACCGCGAACACGTGGTATGCCGAGGTCTGGTCAGGATTCTCTACCAGGAACCGGCACACCACGGTCGGACTGGATACTCCCAAGCGATCGAACGGGAGATGGAATACGCCGCCATGGCCCTGTCGTCATCACTCCGCTCAAGGAGCCGATGAGCGGCGACTAAATCGCCCTATCGGGCAAACGGAAGAGCACCAAAGCAAGATCGCACTGCAAGCTCTGATATTCCCAATTGAATTCGCAAGGTGCAGGCCCATGACTCTCGAACTTACCCAACAATGCCGCCACATTGCCGTCATTCCTGACGGTAATCGGCGATGGGCCAGCCAGCGTGGGATGACACCGGGGGCCGGCCACGCCGAGGGGGCGCGGCGGGCGGTGTCCCTGGCGGAGTGGTGTCGCGATTGGAAAGTATCTCACCTCACCATCTTTCTGATGTCCCGCACAAACTTTGATCGTCCTTCTGAGGAACTCGTCCCGCTGCTGCAGGCGGTGGAAGACGTCTTCGATCGGTTGTCGCTCGTACCTGCTACGGGCTTGAGGACGATTGGCAACCTCGGCCTGCTTCCCGTCACCTCTCGGCGTCGGATAGAGGCCGCAGTCGCCCTCAGCCATGCCTGCCCGGACCTGAACGTCAACCTAGCCGTTGGGTACGACAGTGATGAAGAGATACGCCATGCCATGAATCGCGGCTTTACGGACGTAAAAGATTTCAGGGACAGTCTGGACTTGGCTGGGCAGCCGGGCATCGACTTCGTCATCCGCACGTCCGGAGAGAGGCGCCTCTCTGGGTTTCTTCCCCTGCAGACCGCACAGGCGGAATTGCATTTCACTGACACGCTGTGGCCCGATTTCGGAAAATCTGACTTCGACCTGGCCATGAAAGATTTCTCTTCGCGACAGCGCAGATACGGTCTCTAGCGGTGTCCGTCAGAACTTAATTCAGCTCAATTTTTTCAAGGAATACTATTTATGCGTGAGAAGGCATCCGCTCCCGAATACCAAGGGGCCCTGGCGAACCTGTCGGTTAACACCTCGCTCGAGGACGTCCTCGTTCAGGGTGTCGAACAATTGCGCGTGGCCCGGGAGGATGGATCGCTGCGTGAGATGGCACGCTGCGGGCTCGCCGTCGCTGAGGCACACCGCAGGCTCGGCAACCTTCCGGAGGCCGATGAGGCGTGGAAGGCCAGCTACAGGGACGCCCGCGCCGACGGCGACTTCGGCGCAATGGCGTGGGCACTGTGGAGCGGCGGCAACCTTGCACGCCAGCGCGGCGCGCTCACGCTGGCGTTCCGCCTTCACAAATACGCCGCCGAAGCAGGGAAGCGTGGCGGGGACGCCGTCGCCCGGGGCTACTCGCTGGCTGGTATGGCGGAGACCGGACGCATCCAGGGCCGTTACGAGGAGGTCGAAACACTGCATGAACAACTGCTCTCCGAGGCACGTCAGCGCGGGGAGGCGCGGCACATAGTCTGGTGCCTTGAGGGCCTGGCTCAGATTCGCCGCAACAGTGGCAGGTATGACTCTGCCCTCGCCTTGTTCGAGGAGGCCGTCGCGGTGTCCACCGAGGCCGACGACCGTCGCGGGCACGCCTGGGCTCTGCGCGGTGTCGCCGACATAGTCTCTGCCCGAGACGGGGACACCGCCCGCGCCTTGGACCTGCTCACCGAGGCAGAGAGCACCTGCCGCACCATGCGGCTGGACAGCGCTCTGGCCTACAACCACAAGATGCGCGGCAACGTGCTGTACCGCGCCGGACGTTACTCAGAGGCCTGTGACGTCTACGAGCAGGCCCTGGCGGAGTTCCGTGATATGGGCGAACGGCGTGGTGAGGCCCTCTCCCGGCTCGGGCTGGTGAAGTCCCGAGCCCGCCTTGGCCGGGAACGCGGACAGACGGCGGCCGACCTGGACGAGCTGCGTACCGAAATGGACAGCATCGGTCTCCGGCACGCTCGAGCCATGGTCGACCGAGCACACGAGGAACTCGGCCTGGCCCTCACGGCGGCCAGCGGCCCGCAGTGACCCTTCGCCATCACCGGCCAGTACTGCCCCGCTCCTCGGACTCTTCGTCCTCGGTCAGCTCATAGCCGTCCGGGTATGCGGCGTCGGCACGCTTCCGGGCGGCCTGAGCGGTGGCGCGCACCTCGCGGTTCAGGCGGGTGAGCAGGGCGAGGGCAGGTTCGTGGATGATCGGGTCGACGATGTCGCGGGTGTGAGCTGTGTCCCAGTCGGCAACCCGCAGTGCGGTTTCCACGAGCAGTTGCGCCTCGTCGACGGCGACGCCCACGGTGTCGTCGCCAGCGGCGGCCGCCGCAATCAGGCGGTTGCGGATCACCCGGGCGTTCTCCCAGCCGCGCCAGACGCCTTCCTGCTGGTCTGCGGTGCTGCCACGGCTGACCTTCTGGGACAGCGGCGGGAAGGCCAGTACCAGCTCGGCAGCGGCGCGCCAGTCCATGGCTCGCGCCTGCACCTGGGCCTCCGCGACGATGCGGGACCGCAGGGCCGCCACCCGCCACTTCTGCGAACGTGCGTCGCGTTCCACGGACAGGCAGTGGGGGCACAGTGGCGGCCCGTACCGAGCGGACGGCTTCCACGAGCGGCTGGTGCGCAGCAGCTCCGTGCCGCAGTCGGCGCAGAAGATCCCCGATGGCGCCGGGCCGATCGCCGCGAGCATGTCGTGGAGCTGGAGGCCGGCGGCTTCCAGCCAGGGGGCGTCCGTGGATGCCGGGCTGCTGCCAGTACAGGTGTCTGAGCACCCCGATCAGCTCCGGGGCGTGGACGGCATCCACCTCGGCATGCAGCCGCTCGACTTGTGCCAGCACGGCCTGCCGGGTGCGGTCGCGCCGCTGCTCGGCTTGGCGAAGGCCGGCGGGCGCGGTCCCGGCCGGGGCGGTGTAGTGCACGCCGTCGACTGCGCAGAGGCGCCGGCCGGAACGCCGGTGCTGCCGCTGGACCGGGCGCTGGACGCAGCCGAGCAGCCGGGGGTCCGACTGTGCTCGCTGTGCGGCGCTGCTGCCGAGTTGGACCCCTTCCTCACGGGCTTCGACCGCGGCTTCGACGAGACCTGAGCGTCAGGTCAGCGGCGGGTGACGGTGTAGCCGGCGTTGTTGACGGCGGCGGTCCATACGTCGCGGTCGAACCACTTGGTGATGTTCGGCTGGAGCTCGGTGATGGTGCGCATCCTGGCTTCCCAGTCGTGTCCGGCCGGGCCGCGGCTGCCGTCGCAGCCGGTGCAGCCGTCCTCGCCGTGGATGTGGCCAGCCATCCAGGCGTTGACGGCGACGTTGATCATGACCGCGTACAGGTCGCCGCCGGTCTGCGCGAGTGAGTCCGGCACCCCGGCGAGGACCAGGGCGAGCTCCGGGTTGTCGAGCGGCGGCATCGGAGCCTGCCCAACACCCTTCTCGCTGCTGCTCTCCTCGTACGACGCCACGCTCTGCGCGAGCCGGTCGGCCGTGACGGAAGCGTCGAAGTACCGCCAGGCGGAGCGCACCTGGATCCCGAGCCGCTCCGCCACGGTGGTGATCTCCTTCTCGATCGTGTCCTCCACGGTCGCCGGCGCAAGGGTCACACCCCGGCGGGCCAGCTCCGCGAGCGTCTGGGCAACGGCTTCCTTGAACGCCTTCGTGTTCCGCACCACCGCATCGTAGGTGCGCCGACGATTCCTCCGGACGGCTTCACCAGCATCGACCGGCAACGACGTGCAGTTCGGGATCGCCGCCGACAGAGCCCGGTCAGAAGTTCGGCCAGCGGGTGTGGTCCCGCCGCCTGTCCCTGCGGAGCACGATGAAGGGTCGCCTAGTCGGTCGGTGCGTGGCCTCCTGTGCTACAGCTGTGGACTCCTGTGCCGTAACGTTGGGTGCCAGCTGTGCTTGCAGTACTGGACTGAGACCGGGCCTCCAAAAGTCCGCGGGGAAGTCGTCGGGGGCTTCCCGGGGCTGGAGCGTGATGACTCCGATGATCTGGCTGTCGGTGACGCGGTAGGTGAGGGTGTAGCGGCGCGGTCTGCGGACGGGGAGACCGGCGCGGGTCTTGCCTGCCGGTGGGCGGGCCGTTCGGGGTCCTCTCCGCGCGTTCGGGTCGGAGGAGTGCCGCGTCGTCAACGGGATGTGTGGGAAGCCGAAGTTGTCTGCGGACCCGAGAGCGACTTGTGCGGACAGGGTGCGATGGCCGACCGGATCTTCGCTCAGTGGGGCATTCGTCACCTTCACAGGCGTGGTGAGCGGCCTCCTAGTCGTTTTTCCGGAGAGCTTGTCCCAGACTTCCTGCCAGCGGCGTACGCCGCTCGGGGAGACGTTCATGGCCTCCATGAACGCGGTGAGGTGCTCGCGCGAGGGGACCGCCTCGCCTCGGAGGATGACGCTGAGACTGCTCTTGGGGAGCCGGTGGCGTCCGTCGGGCGCGCAGCCGGCCGCGGCCTGGAGTTCGCTGAGCGTCGGCTGTCCTCGGCGTGCGCGGATCTCGATCATGACGCCGTGGAGCTGGCCGAAGCTGTCGACGTTCTCAGGGTGGAGCAGGGCTGAACGCAGGGTTTTCGCCAGGTCCTGGAACTCCGGAGAGATGCCGGCACGGCGCCGTCGGTCTTCCCTGGCCCGTCGCGCGGCCGTCCACAAGCGCAGGGCCTCGTCGGGGTCCGCGCCGCACGCAGCGGTGAAGGCGAGCAGTAGGCGCCGGGTGGGTACCACCCGGCCGGAGGCGCCGCGGGAGAGCGCGGACGCCGTGAACTCGTGATCGGTCAGTTTGGCCATTGCCGCGTAGGTGAGACCGCTGCGCTCGCGTTGGGCGCGGAGCCATCGCGCGAGCGCAGCGGCCTGCCGGGTGTCGGCGGCAACGGCGTTCTCACGCCGTCCCATGGTCGCTCAGACGATGTCGGGCGGCGGTGCTTGCGGCCCGCGCAGGACCCGGACGGAGTGGGCGGTGACGCCCAGGGCTCCGACGATGAATGTCAGGGCACCGGTGACCGGCATGCCGAGCGCCGCGAGGGTAGCGGCGGCTATGACGACCACGATCACGACGATCACCTCCGGCATGGTGAGCGGCCCGCCGACGGGTTCGGGGCCGGGGGCCGGCGGTGAAGGGATGGGACGCATGCCTGGGACCTACCTGTCGTCATGCCATGCCCGGTGCGGGCATGGGGAGTTGGCTGCACCGTGAACGACCGAGGGCGACTTCCAGGTCGGCCCGTCGGCGCGGCTGATCCTCTCACCGGTTACCCGACGATCACAATGCGTGTCCTCCCAGGCCGGGCCTTTGATGCGGCTGCGTCCAGAACGAGATGGCCGCAGGGTGGCGAACGCGTGGACGAGTTGAACTCCAGTTTCGCGAAAGCCCCAGGTGGAGAAGCTGAAACTTTTTTTTTCGTGCAATTTCGTCCAGGAGGCATTGCCGATGGCCAGCCGAGGTGTCATGGTCCTCGCAACGCTGACTCCGGTTTTGCCGCCGGAGTCCCCTGGCGCCATGGCTGCACCATGAAACAGGGTCCGGGCCCACCGTGTTCCAGCGCGGCGCCCCTAGGTGGCGCGTCCGGTGAGGATGCGCCACCTGTTGCGTTATCAGCACCGCGGCGCACCAGCGTTCAGGATGCAGGACATGCCTCCCCCTCACGACAGCAACTCGTCATTCACGGCCTCCTACCCGAAGCAACCAGCGGTGCCCGGAGGCCTCGAGCACGGTGCGGGCATGAACATCCGACCTCCCGCGGATACGCGAGCGAGCCCCGGACCTGCTTTGGTCCTGAGCCAAAGCACGCAGGTTGTCACCAGTGGAGGTGGGCGGGCTGGCAAAAGAGATCGGTCGAAGCAGCGTGGTTGTCACAGACGAGGCATCCGACTTGTCACACACGCTCATCCAGCAGGCCTTCTGTCATAGAAGCGACGATCGAAAGCTTGGCGGCAGTTCTGAGGCGGTTCAGCCGCGACAGTACGGTTTCCGCACTTCATTATGGGCATGCATGACTCATGCATGAAGAATCACGTACGGCGAATCTTTTGGGAGCCGCCGCGCTTGCCCTCAGTGACGTGGTGGTCGCCGAGGCGACGCGGGCGGCCAGCACGAGTTCGAGCGGAGCTGCCGCGCTGGCGGTGTTGTCCACAGACCCTGGCTTGAGTGTCACCGAGCTGGGTCGGCGGGTAGGACTGAGCCAGTCTGCGGCGGCCCGCATGGTCGATGGCCTGGAAAAACAGGGACTGGTACGCAAAGAAGCCAGCTGGGGAGCGTGGGTCCGCCTTCAGCTCAGCGATCTGGGCGCACAGGCAGCACGCACTCTCCTCGCCTGCCGCAGCGACGTACTGCGACAGGCGCTGAACTGCCTCGACGACAGCGAGAGGGAGCAGCTCGGCCAGCTGCTGAGCAAGGTACTGACGGGTTTGTACCAGCAGCCCGGTGACGCCGAACGCATCTGCCGGCTGTGCGACCGGTGTGTCTGTGTCCGGGACGGTGCGGCCTGCCCGGTGGGCCAGGCGGACCGGGACCACCGGGCGAGCCACGAGCGTGACCATGGGTGAGCTGCTCGCTCTGCTGTCCGCTTTGTGTTTCGGTATCACGCACTTCGTCAACGGCCTGGTCTCGCGCAGACACGACGGGCTGACCGTCGCACTTCACGCCCAACTGGGCGGCACCGTGCTCGGGCTGCTCCTGGCACTGTTTCCGGACGGTGGAGCCGCCTCGCTCGCCGACTTCGGTTGGGGTGCGCTGTCGGGGGTGGGTACAGGAGTGGGGGTCGCCTTCCTGTACCGGGCGATGTCACAGGGGGCGATGAGTGTGGTCGTCCCGGTCAGCGATGTCGGAGCTGTGGCTCTTCCGGTCCTGGTCGGGGTGTGTTTCCTCGGGGAGCGCCCAGCCCTGCCTGCATGGGTGGGGATCGCCGCCGTCTTGCCGGCGCTGTGGCTGGTCTCGCAGAACTCGCCGGGTCTCGGTGACAAACAGCGCGGGGCGATATCCGCAGGGGTCCCCAGTGCCTTGATCGCCAGTTTGGGATTCGGCGTGCAGTTCCTCGCCATGGCGCAGGTGGGCACGGACAGCGGCTTGTGGCCGGTAGTGCTGAGTCGGATGGTTTCCGTCGTGGTCATCGCCGCGGTCCTGGGTGCCTATGGTGCCCCTTGGGGGCTGACGGGAAGGCCATGGGGGGCAACGGTGGCGGCCGGTGCCCTGGGCACACTGGCGATCGTGCTGTATCTGGAGGCCACCAGACAACAGCTCATGGCCATCGCCACCGTACTCTCCGCTCTCTACCCCGCCATTCCCGTCATCCTCGCCCTCGTACTGCTGAAGGAACGCCTGAACCGCCGACAGGCCGTCGGTCTCATCTGCGCGGCGCTTGCGATCGGGCTCATCGCACTGCGCTGAACCCGCCGGCTCGGCTGTCGTCAGGGACCGACGGGTGCGTTCACGACCCCAGGGCACGACGTGCCTGCGGGTGTAGTCCTTCAGGCTGTAGGACGCGAAGTCACCGGCGTCGGTGACAACAAGCCTGCCGATGTGACAACTATCGTGCTTCGGCTCAGGTCCGGGGCTCGCGGGCTGTTCGGGGCGTTGCTGCTAGAGGTCGAACTCGAGGTGTTCGATGTCCGTGAACCGGACCTCCTCCAGGGAGCCGGCGCGGCGGCCGCCGTCCTGGAAGTACACCTCCTTGAGCGCTTCGGCCGCGATCTCCTGGAGCTGCTGGTCGGTGGCACCGGCCTCCTGGGCGGCGAAGAGGTGGGCGGCGTAGGCGGGCGGCAGGGCGACGGTCAGGTGCCGGATGCGGTCCTGGTCCGTCGACCCGATCGGGGCCGTGTAGCCCATGCGGGCGCGGGTGTCGATGACGATGCCGCCCGTGCTGGCCGCCTTCTCCTTGGCCTTCGCGCGGATCTGCGGCTGCCACCGCTTCTTCACCTCGCGCTCCATGCGCGCGGCGAGGTCCGGGCGGGGCTTCTTGATCTGGTCTTTCACGTACCGCTCGACGGTGCGCTGGGAGACCCGCAGCATCTGGGCGACCGCCTTCGTGCCCTTGAGCTGCTTGACCAGGTACCGCATCTGCGCACCCGCGCTCTTGGGTGCCGGGCGGGTGAACGCCTTCTGCACCGCGGCCTCCAGGCCGTCCCCGAACAGGCTCATCGTGGCCTACTCCTACTCTCCGTTGTCGACGTCGGTGACGGTGCCGTCCTTGATGTACCGGGCGAGGTTGAGCTCCGGGGCGTTGAACCGCTCCCGGACTTCCTCGCCCCACAGGACGCTCTGGGTGCCTTCGTGCTTGACCAGGCCGGGGTTGATGCCGAGCTTGAAGCCGCCGGGCAGCGGCTTGCCTTCCCGGTAGGGCAGGAAGTCCAGCGGCGAGGGCCCGTTGGCGGCGTAGACGACGCAGTCGGACAGGATCGCGATGGGGTACTGCCCGGTGAAGGCGGCGTGCTTGACGATCTTGCGGTGCAGGTTGATCCGGGTGCGGGAGATGACCGCCGCGCGAATGTCGGGCCGCCACGTCGGGCGGGACAGGGCGCGCCACGGCTCGCCGGGCTTCCAGCCCTCGCCGCGGGGCCGCTCGCGGAGCTTGCCCAGGCCGCCCTTGACCGTGGCCTTGATCGCCGTGGTGACGATCGCGAGCTCCGGGTCGCGGGCCTTGTAGCCGTCCATCGCGGCGAGGAAGTCGGCCGGGGCCAGGTCGGCGTCGACGCCGAGGTCGGCCATCGTGGCGAGGTAGGCGTCGCGCAGCCGGTTGTACCAGCCGTCCAGGTAGCGGCCGTTGTCGTACCGGACCCACGCCTCGATCGGCCGGACCTCGTAGCCGAGTTCCGCCGCGTACGCGACGGTGGGCGTCGCGTACCAGGCCGGGCCGGTTGGGCGCTCGCCCTTCGGCGTGAACGGAGAGGGCAGCAGCGAACCGTCCAGCTCCCCCCACTCCTTGCCGACCTTCACGCGGGACAGGTCGACGTGGGACAGGTCGACCAGCCACGAGCCGGGCAGCTTCGGGTCGAACTCCGGGGCCTTGACGTGCGTCGCCTCCCCGAGGCCGACGTTCAACCCGTTCGCGCCGGCGGCGAAGGCCATGTTGACGTCGATGCCGACCAGGTACCGCAGGGTGCACTCCGCGTCGGTCATCGGCCGCGCCCAGTCGTACGCCTCCTCGAACAGCTTCTCGCCGGGGCCGCGCACGTGGAACCGGGGCAGGTCCTTGAGGACCGGGTGGCCGTCGGGGACCTCGCACGGCGGCCAGTTCATCGGGTCGATGGCGTCCTTGCCGAGCGAGCCGGAGTTGTGCTCGGAGTGCCGCTTGCCGTCGGCGTCCGCCTCGGAGGCCCGGGTCGGCGGGTGCAGGGCGGTCATCAGCTCCAGGCCGGTCACGGCCGTGGAGCCGCGCGGCGTCATCACGCGGGAGGCGTACACGCCCAGGACGCGGGCGAGCTCCGCCGGCGGGAGCTGCCCGGCCTCGCCCCAGTGCCGGGAGTCGAGCGCGTTCCAGGACGGGATGCACAGCTGGACGCAGGCCCGCTCCGAACCGGTCGCGGGGCGGTAGATCCGCGCCCACGGGCCGAAGCCCCTCTTCGTCAGCTTCCACTCCGCGCGGGCCAGCTGCTTGATGACCTTGTGGCCCTCCGGGATCCGCCCGGCGTGCTTCTCCTCCTCCGTGAGCGTGACGGGCAGGCCGTAGCGCTCCAGGGCGGCCTCGGTGAGCACGATGAGCGGGTCGGCGTCCTTGCCCGGCCCAGCGAGCTTCGGGGCCCCGAGCTTGGCCTCGCGCAGCGTCCAGTCCACCAGGGCCGGGATGCTCTTGGCGGGCACGTCCAGGACCAGACCGCCGGTGCAGTACGCCAGCACCGTGCCGTCGTCCTCGACGTCGACGACCGCCAACGGGCCGTTCTCGAAGCGCGGGTCGGCGCCGCCCGCCGGGGTTCCGGCCGGGGCCGCCTTCTTCGCACCCGGGCGGCGCGACGTCGACGACGTCCTGGTGGTGCGCGCCGGACGCGGCGCGGCCGCCGGAGCAGTGGCGACAGGGACAGGGGTCTGGGTGTTCTCGGTTGCAGTCATGGCCCGAGCCTCGGACGCCTCCCCTGTGGACAGAGTCCGCGCTTCCGCCGGGTCGGCGAAGCCCGCCGGGCGGGGCACGCCGGGAGAGGGGGAGAGGGATGCGGCGAGTTCGTCGACTACAGCGGTCGGCACGATTCCTTCCGAGTCGACAGCGCCGGCGAAGGTGGCGGGCACCGGGGCAGCCGGCTTCTCCGGCGTGGCGGGTGCGGGGTAGAGCTCCGCGAGCTGCCGCAGCAGCCGGGCGTACGCCTCACGCTCAGGGCCGCGCGGCTCGGTCGGCTTCTTCGTCGACTCCCATGCGGACACCGTGGCCCGACGCACCTTCAGCGCGCCGGCGACTTCGTCCAGCGTCAGGCCGTGCGCGGTGCGCAGCCGCTTGCGCTCCTCCGCCGGCGGCAGCGGAGAGCGGGACGCGACCAGCGCGTCGACCGCGTCGAACATCTCGGACATGGAACACCTCCTGACCCACACTCTACCCCATCAACCGTAAGGATCGCGCACTTTCACCGTACGGGTACCGTACAAGGTGCGTTCGAGGGAGGTGGGAGCGTCCGCGAGCCCGCCCAGGCCGATCTCCAGGAGCCTGCGGCCTTGGCGGGCAATCTCTGCTGCACTACTGAAGAAGAGAGTTGAAATAAGCGCTTAAGCTACTTACGATCGAAGCGTAAGCAAGTGATCAGGCTCTTCGGAGCGCATCGGCAGGAGATCGCATGGCCACGCTCAGCATCCACTTCGACCCCGCCGTCATCGCCCGCCTCACCAGCGCGAGCGGCGACGACACCATCCACGTCACCCTGTCCCTCGGTGGCGGGTCCGCCACCCCGGAGGCCACGCCCGTCATCCCTCACGGGCCGCTCGCTGCCCTGATGCAGGCCGGCCTGCTGAAGCCGGACACCGTCCTCACCTTCCACCAGCGCCGCGCGGGCCGATCCGGCCGCGCGGTGGTGACCGCCGACGGCCAGCTCATCGTCGACGGCCACTCCTCCCCGTTCCCCTCCCCGTCGAAGGCGGCAGAAGCCATCACCGGCAACGTCATCAACGGCTGGACCCTGTGGCACACGCCCGACGGATCCACCCTGGACCAGCTGCGCCAGAAGCTGGACGCCAAGTAGCCGGCCCCTCGCCGTTTTCGGATTGGACACAAGAACGCGCACGTGGCCGGGAGATGTTGGTGGACAAGTACGGCGAGCTGCTCGCCACGGTGATCGTGCCGAAGCTGACGGCGGGCGCGGTCGCCCAGGAGCGCCCGGTGGTGGTGTTCGTGGCCGGGCAGGCCGGCAGCGGCAAGACGCTAGTGATGGACCTGGTGCACGCCGCCCTTGAGCGGCGGGGCGGTGCGGTGCGGGTGGACCGCGACGCGTACAAGGCCGTCCATCCGCACTACGGTGCCTTCCTGGCGGAGGACGTGCGGACGGCCGGGGTGCGGGTGCGGCCGGAGACCTGCCGTTGGCAGGCCGAAGTCGAAGCACACGCCCGCAGCGGCCGGTTCGACGTGGTGGCGGAGGAGGCCCTGGCCGACCCGGCCGGGTGGCTGGCCACGCTCGCCATCTACCGCGCGGCGGGGTACCGGATCGAGGTCGTGGCCCTGGCCGTGCCGGAGGCCGTGTCCCAGCTTGGCGTGCTGGACCGCTATTTGCGCCTCGCCGAGGAAGGCCGGGCCCGGTATGTGGGGTGGGACAACCACGACGCCTGCGCGGCCGCGCTGCCCACAGCCCTGGCGGACATCGAGGCCGGGCGCCTGGCCGACCGGGTCGTAGTCGTCCGCCGCGCCGGCGAGGTTCTGTACGCCAACGAACTCGCGCCCGAAGGCCGCTGGCGGCAGCCGGCGGGTGCGCGCGAGGCGCTGCTGGGCGAGCGGTTACGTCCGTGGGGCGCAGCGGAAACCGGCGTCTTCCGCCGCCAGCTCGCTGATGCCGACCGGCGTGCGCACGATCCGCGGCTGCCCGAGGACTGGGCGCTGGCCGTACGGCGCGATGGTGAACGAGCCGCCGCGCTCGCCGAGCCGCTACGGCGTACCGCCCAGGCCCGGCGTGAGGCGCCCGGCGTCGACTACCACCGGCTCTCCGCGGAAGAGCACCGCTGGATCTTCGACATGCTGATCGCCCCGACCCTCTTGGAGGACATCACCCCGCAGGAACGGCCGGTCGCGGTGTACGTGATGGGCCAGCCCGGCTCCGGCAAGACCACCACGGCCCGGGTGCTGCGCCGGGCGCTGCGCGGTCGACCCACCCGGATCAGCGGCGACTCCTTCAAGGCATTCCACCCGGACTACTACAGCCTGCTGCACGAGGAACCGCGTACGGCCGGCGAGCGGATCCGCGCGGACTACCGGGCCTGGCAGGCCATGGCGGAGGCAGCCGTACGGGAGCGGCGTGGAGATGTGACGATCGAGATCGCCCCCGGCAGCGCAGCCGGTTTCGTGGAGGGAGCGATGGCCTACCGGCGGGCGGGCTACCGGGTGGAGTTGGTGGTGCTTGCTGTGCGGGCGGCGGACTCCCGGCAGGGGACCGCGGTGCGCTGCGCCGATGTGAACCGGCTGGGCGGCCGTGGCCGCTTCACCACCGCGCAGGGGCACGACCACCACTTCGCCGTGCTCGCCGACGCGGTCGCCGCTGCCGAGCAGCAGGCGGTGGCCGACTCCGTCATGGTGTGGGGGCGCGACGGTGCCGTCCTCTACCGCAACGACCGCGCCTCTGGGGGCTCCTGGTCACGGCCGGGAACCGCGGCGGACGTGCTGCTCGCCGCGCAGAACCGTCCCTACACCGCCCAGGAGGCGGCACGGTTCTGGGCCCTCCAGCGCCGCCTGCACACCGAGCTCCCGCACTTCCGCCACGACCTGGAGCAGATCGCCCGCCTGGCGCGGGCGCTGATGCCCGCTCACCTTCAGCCGCGCAGGCTTTCCGGCCCCATGGCCGTGGCCGCCCTCCCTCTGCCTCGGGCCCGCGGCGACGACGGCTACGGGCCGGTGGTCTTCAGCTCTTTCAGCCGGGCCGCGTAGGACGCGGTGATACGGGCGGCCTCCTGCACGTCGGCTTCCTCCAGCCGCGCCCGGTCGCGCACACATTCCTGCTGTCGGGCGAGAAGGTGCTCCAGCCGCTCCGGGGCGGGGTGGGATGCGCGGCGCTCGGACAGGAGCTCCCGGGTGTACCAGGCCATCACCTCCTCCACCACGTCAGCGGGGGCCTGCGGGCTGACCGCGTCGGCCGGCTCGGAGGAGCTGGAGGGGGATGCCGGATCGTGCATGGGAACCAACCTTCACGGGATGACGGAAAAAGGATCATTCTCGGGCCGTGACCGATATCCAGTCCACCACCGGCGCGCACCGGACGTGCCGACCGGGAGTGTCCTCCACGAGCCACCGAGCGGCATAAGTTGGGGCCAGACGATCACTTGTGGGGGGACCATGGCTGACAACCTGCGTGCGCTGTTCAGCTCCAACGACCCGTCGGCGTTCGATGTCGCGGAGGCGTTCACCGACCGCAACAGTCAGTGGGCTGCGGTGGCCGCCGCGCTGGAGGAGCACCTGCGCCGCGTCGCCGAAGGGTCCTTCGACGTGGAGGACCTCGAAGCTCCCCGCACAAACCTGATTGTCTTCCACGGGGTCGGCGGGGCTGGGAAGTCGACCCTGCTCCGCAAGATCGAGGCCGCGCTCACCGCCGCCGAGCACCGCCCCGAGCAGTGGGGCGCACCCACCTGGGTCGAGCGGGTCCTGCCCATCCGCATTGACCTTTCCCGGGCCGCGTCGACCGGCTCGGACTTCGAGCGGGTCATCCTGACGATCCGCCTCGCGCTCGCCGGGGCCCTGGACCGCACGGTGCCGTCCTTCGACGTGGCGCTGCGGCACTACTGGGAACACGTGCACCCCGGGGAGCCCCTGGACGAGTACGTCCGGCGCTCCGGGCTGGCGGGCCGCTTCGCCAACGTGCTGCCCGGCCAGTTGCAGGCCGGGGTCGGTGAGATCGCCGCAGCTCTGGCGCTGCCCGGCCCGGTCGGCTCCGCGGCCGGGCAGCTCACCTCCGCGCTCGTGTCGGCGCTGCGCGAACGCCAGGAGCGCGCCCGGGCCCTGGCCGGCGCGACCCGGACGGCGGCCCTGCTGGAAGCCACCCCGGACTTGGAGGCGCTGTCCTACTACCCACACCTGCTGGCCTGGGACCTGAACCAGCTGCCCGCGAAGAAGCGGCTCACCCCGGTCGTCCTGCTGGACACCTTCGAGGACACCGCCGACCGCCACCGCGACTTCGAACGGCTGCTCCAGCGCCTGGTCTGGCTCATGCCGAACGTCTTCTTCGTCATCGGCGGCCGCAGCCGGCTGCAGTGGGCCGACCCGGCACTGCACGGCCAACTCGACTGGACCGGCCCCGCCGCCTGGCCCGGCCTGGCCTCCGCCCCGTCTTCCCTGACGGTCCCGCAGCCCCGGGCAGCCGGCTCCGGCGCCCGGCAGTTCCTGATCGGTGACCTCTCCCCCGAAGACTGCGAGGCCCACCTCGCCCGCCGCCTGGTCCAGGACGGCCAACCCCTCATCGCCGCCGACATCCGCGCCGCGATCACCGCCCGCTCCCACGGCCTGCCCCTCCATCTCGACCTCGCCGTCTCCCGCTTCCTGGAGATCCGCCGCACCGGCCGCACCCCCACCGCAGCCGACTTCGACTGCACGTTCCCCGCCCTCCTCGCCCGCACCCTCTCCGACCTCACCCCCGAGGAACGCCACCTGCTGCGCTCCGCCAGCCTGCTCGACGCCTTCGACCTCGACCTGGCCACCCGAACAGCTGGCCTCACCCAGCAGGCCGTGGCCCGCCGCCTTGTCGAGCGGCCCCTGGTCACCGAGAACCCGTACGCCCTGTGGCCCTACCACCTGCACCGCGCGATCCGCAGCGCCGTCCGCGACGACGAACACAGCGACGACCGCTGGACACCGGCCGACTGGCACCAGGCCGCCGCCCGCGCCCTGGCCGCCCTGGGCGAGCAGTGGGCCGGCTCAGCCGCGCTCGGCCCCGGCCGCCTGCTCCTGGTCGCCTGTCTGCGCCAGGGCCTGCGCCTGGCCCGCGATCAACGCCTGGGCGACCTGGGCTGGCTCACCGACGCCGCCTACGCCTACACCGAAGACTCCGTCTGGGAACCCCTCACCCTGGCCGCCGCTGAGGCTCCGGACACTTCGGCCGATGCCGTGGCCGAGCTGCTCACCGCGATCACCCGCCGCCAGCACGAACACCGCCGGTGCACCGCCGAACGTCTCACTTCCGTCCTCGACACGGGACTGCTGCCCGCCGAGCTGACCGAGATGGCCCTCTACTACCGGGCCAAGGCCCAGAAGGACCTCAACCAGAACGATGCCGCCCGCACCGGGATGCAGCAGGTTGTCGACGCCGAGGGTCGCCTCGCCGTCAAGGCCCGCCGGGCGCTGGCCAACCTGGCCCGCCTCGCTGGCGACTTCCCCACGGCCCTGGCCGCAGTCCCCACCCTGGGGTGGCAGGGCCGCCACCACCGCGTCCTGGGCGACATCCACTGGTCCCAGGCCGACACCGCCGCCGCGGTCGCCGCCTTCGAAGCCGGCCGCGCCGAAGCCGAACAACGGGGCGCCACAGGCGAGCGCGCCATGACGCAGGTCCGTCTCGCCCTGGCGCTCTCCTTCGCCGATCCTGCCCGGGCTGGCGACGAGCTCGTCCTGGCCCGCCAGCTCCTCGAAGGACTCGACCAGCGCTCCAACACCCTCCTCGCCGAGGTCGCCGACCTGATCAAGGACGCCGGAACCAGCGGCGTCGCCGACCGCGCCCAGAACCTGCACAGCGACATCGAGGCCGCCGGACTCCCCTTCCTCCACCGGTTCGTGGAACTCGCGACCGCCTTCCACCATGCCGTTCGCGACGACCACCAGGAGCTGGCCGCCACCGTGGGCCGCCTTCGGGAGCTCACGGCCAGCGGCGACTTCGCCTACTTCGTCGACGTTGCCCACTTCATGGCCGGCCTGCCCCTCCCAGAGCTCTCGGCCATTCGCTGGACCACGAGCGAAGAACAGGTCCGCACTGCCTGGCGCCGCCTCGTCCAAAACCGCCAGGCCTACCTGCGCACCCGGCCCATCTGACCTGCCCTGGCATACAACGCGGCCCCGGGTCAGCAGGTGAGTCTGCTGACCCGGGCTCGCGCATGTCGGGTGCCGGGGCCACCGGCCCGCGAACAGCCGCTGCTGCCTCGCCGGGATTCTCCGTCAGGTCCACTTCGCCGGGCGTTCGATGAGGTGTCCGGTCGCCGGGTCGACGACCTGGTCGGGCAGCTGGGCGCCGGCGAACTTGGCACGGCCGATCAGGAAGGACGCCGGCATCAGCGTCTTCAGTTCGTTGGAGAACCTTCTGGGCGGGAACGCCGCCATGATGTGCGTCCCCGGCGCGAGACTCTTGGCCTTGCGGACAGCGGGGGCGAGGTCGCTGTCGGCGCTGATGATGACGGCCGAGGTCGCCGACTTCGTCGCGACGTCCGCGACGAGGGACACCGCGATGTTGACGTCGGTCTCCTTCTCCTCGTAGTGCGTCCAGTTGCTGCCACACTGCCGACACGTCTTCTGCTTCGCCTGATAGCGGCCCTTGATGATCTCCACCGTGTCGCCGCTGTGCGCGGGAAGAGCCTGAAGGTAGGCGTCCTGCCGGCTCAAGGCTCCAGGGTCGTTCATGACGGATGCGGTGAAGTACTTGACCTTCACCAGCTGGTCGCGGGGACGCAGCGACCGGGCGAGTTTTTCCAGGTCAAGCCAGAGGAACCGGCGGCCGTACTTGTCGTGGAGCCCGTGGTACAGATTGAAACCGTCGACGTAGACGATCAGCTCAGACACGCTGGGTGCCCCTCCCGAGAGCCGGAGGCGATGCCCGGGCCCTGGTACTGCCAGCCGTGAACAGCCGGGGTTCGCTCGCCTGCGCGCACAACCTGCCTATGAATACAAAAACGGCCCCTTGCGGGGCCGTCGAACCGGGGCTTTGCAGACCCGGCGGGGTATGTGTAGATCGTACGACCTGCAACGCCTCACGTCAATGCAAGACAGCCGCCGGCGGCACCGGACAACAGGCCTGCCGCGCGGACCGAGGACACCCGTTCTACCCTTTGACCAGGCATGATACCCAAAGGCGCTGTCGTTTCCGAGGGGAACGGCCGCCAGCCCTTCACGGCCCGGACGGAGCAGCCGGCGACCGCCTATCCGGCGGCAGGGCCGTGGGCATCACGCCGCTCCCACCAGAGGCGGTCCAGCTCTGTGCCCGGCTCGAAAACCCCGTCCCAGCCGGAATCCGGTGCGGCGAACCGCTCCAGCATCGTGCGGAACGGAAGCGGGTCATCCGACTTCGTCGTGTGCAGCACGACGTACGCCGAGGGTTCCGCAGACTGGTCCCACCACTGGAGGGGGTTGCCTTCCTTGTCGATGGGGACGGGGTAGTGCTCGACCGCCCGCACGGGCAGGAACGGGCCGGGAACCGTGGAGCCGAAGCCGACGGGGAGCGCGTCCGATCCGACCCGCAGGGAGGACAGACGAAATAGCTCCCCCACCCTGGGCACCGCCGCGGCTTTGAACCCGCGGTCGCGGTCGAGCGCGCCCAGCATGTTCTCGGACGGCTCGCCCACCTCGCCGACCTTCTCGTAGAACTCGATGCGTACCCCGATGATCGCCATGCTTCTGATCCTGGCACGTTGCCGCGAAGCCGTGGGCCGAGCGGGAGAAACAGGGGTGACAGCAGATGAGCCGTACATACGGTCGGCTTTCTACGAGGCACGGACAACGCCCGTAGGACGGGAAGAGACAGTCATGGACCGTGACAGCGGATGGGGATACGGAGATGTCGGCTGGGGAGTCACTGAGGCCCCGGGCTGGGGCCTTACCCGGGACATGGGCTGGGGCGTGACGAGCGACTGACCGCCCGGCCTAGCTGCTCCGGGCGTCAGGCCGGTTCGCCGCCCGAAGAGGCAGTAGGGGACCGACGTCGTGGACAGCGAGGTCCTCGAGGACCAGGAGGTCGAGTACGAGGTCGTACTCCGCTTCCGTCCGGACGGGCTGGCCATCCTCGGTGTCTGGTCCAAGGTCGAGACCGACGGCAGCGTGTCGCGGTCAGGCAGAGGGGCGCCGCCTGGTGCCGCCGCCGCTGCCGTTCAGCGGGATCAGGCTCTCCAGGTGAGCGCCCTTGACCCAGGAACCCAGCAGGTCGCGGTGCAGGGCCACGATGTCCTGGCGTAGAGCCAGGCCCAGCGCGTCCCTCGTGAACGCGCGGCAGGTGGTGACGAACAGGGCGACGTCCGCGCCGTGCTCGAGACGGGCGGTGCCGACGAACTTCTGCATGTCCTGCGAGGACACGCTCCGATGTGCCGCGTACTTCTTGCACTGGATGACCAGCTTGCGGCCGTCGGCCAGGTAGCCGACGACGTCCGCGCCCAGATCGCCGCTCTTGCCGCTGACGACGACGTCTCTGCAGCCGTCCCGCCGGCACAACTCCGCGATGTACGTCTCGAATTGCTGCCACGTCAGGGCGTCGACCTGGGCCATAGACAACTCGCGAGCCCGGGCCTCCTCCTGTGCCCGCCACGCCTGGTCCCGGCTGACCGCCTGGCGGTGCGCCCGCAGCAGCGCCCAGCCGGCCCCGCCCAGCGCAGCCGCGGCGAGCGCCGTCACCAGGACGGGCCACACCGTCGACCAGTTCGCGGCGACCCACACCGCTGCGGCCAGCGCCGCCACCGCGCCCCAGCCCTGCAGCTGCCTGCGGGTCTGCTTCTTCAAGCGCCGGCGCCGTCGACGTGCCGCCATCACTCCCCCGCTCCCCAGGTCCGAGGTCCGCAGTGCGCCACCGGATCCCTGCGGGTGCGGCAGCTCATCGGTCAGCCTGCGTGACGCCGCTCGCCAACTGCCCCAGGACGTTCACGATCCCCTCACCGACCGGGGTGGGGGCGATCAGGACGCCCAACGCCAGAACGATGACGACGGTCAGCTTCTCGTCGAAACGGCTGCGGGCCTCCGTACGCCGCCGCAGCCGCCAGATGACGACGACTACGAGCAGCACCGCCACGTCGATGGTCACCAACCGCCCCGGCCTCCCCACCGACTGGCATTCACCCCAGGGACGGCTGGATGTCGCCGCCAGCCCTCTTGTTTAGCGGCACCTTGGTGATGTCGGAGGCGGGTTGCCGACGAATGGCACAAAGCCATCGGACCTGGCCGGATACCGCGCGGCCGGAGCCCCACGAGCCGGAGGCCAGCACCTGGCCTGTCGCCCCTCACACGTCTGCTTCAAGCGCCGCCGCTCCGTCCGGCAGCCAGTCTTCTCGGCTCGGGCCCGGCGCAGGGCGTCGGCTCGCTCGCCGCCTGCCCGCCCCGCACCCAAAGCGCTGCCCCACGGCGAGACACCGATGTCGGACAGAGTCCGTGGAATCCCTCCGCCGGTGATCTCCCGCGTCGTACGGTCACATCTAACACGGTGACCGTCCGGCAACGCGCGGTCACGGACCGATCGCGTCTCGAAGGAGAGACCTCGTGGGCATTCTGGGCAAGCGGCGCGACACCGGCGGCGCCAGGAGCGTTCCCGCACAGGATGAGCCAGCCGTCTGGCCCGGGCGGCGCCACCGGATCGACGAGGTGGCAAAGGCGGCCGGTGTCGGTGTGGTTCGCGTCCGCTGCCACGCCACCACCTGGGACTACTTGCAGGAGGAAGCAAAGGCGCATCACGGGAAGAGCATCAGGACGCGGCCGGAGGCGTTCCGCCCGGCGACCGGTGAGGAGATCACCACCAGCGCCGACGGGATCGTCACCGTTGCGCTCGGGGGTTCGTCCCTCGCCGCGCTTTTCGACTGGTGCTTCGAGGCGCAGAGCGTCCTCAAGACCGACCTGGAGCGGGGCGTCGGCCGGCGGGTCGGCCGGGCCATCTCCGAGGCCCTCGAAAACCTGGCGGCCGCCCGGGGCCAGGGCGACCCGGATGCGGTTATCTGGCTGGACGACCGGATCGCGGCCGGCAACGCCGACAACGCATCGCCCGCACAGCCGTGACGCTGACCGTGGGGTTCCGGCTGGGCAACGACACCACCACCCGGCAGGTGACGGCCCTGGTGACCGAGGCTGGCTACCTGCACCGGGCCCAGGGCCTCTACGGGAAGCTGGCGCGGCTGTCCCGCCCCGAGCGGTCCCCCGCGGTGAACAACCCCATCCCGGCGCTCCAGGGCGAGCACCCTCTCGCCCGCCCCATCGCCGACCTGCGTCGGCACCACGCCGCGTACACGCAGAAGGGCTACATCCGCATCCTCATCCCGCCGTCCGTCGTGTGCCTTGATTACGACGAGCCCCGGCCCCTAACCCCGGCGGTGCAACGCGAGCTGTTCCAGGCGTTCATCGGCGCGGCGCCCAACACCCCGCAGTCGCTCGAAGCGGCCATCACCGCCTTCCGCGCCGCGCTCGGTCTGCGCTCCCGGCCCGAGCACATCACCTGGGCGCCCCGCGAGAAGGCGCTCCCGCCCCGCGTCGCCGCGATGCTGCGTGCCCTCGAGGACGGCTCCGCCCTCACCCCGGCGCGCCGGCGGCCTGTCGGATGGTCGGTGAGTGGCCAGGGCGTGCGGTTGCGCGTCGGCCCGACGGGCGAGGTCCTCGACCGGGCGGCGGTGATCGAACTGCAGGCGGCGCTGAGCGCGTGGCTGCACTTCAGGAAGGACAAGGAACGACCCGCCCCGCCGGGCGACGGTCCCGTGCCGTCCCGCAGCTCCGTCCCTGCACCCGGGACGGCGGCCGACTGACAGGCACGCCCGTACGCAAGACCCGCGACCGAGACCGCCGGGAACCGCAAGAGCCGGCATCACCACGGTGGGCCTGGTCGTCCTCGACGAGCCGGCCGTCCTCATCTCACGGGCGGTCAGCCGATGCCCTGGACCCCCGGGCCCAAGCCGCGCCGCCGGGGCCGTCCTCCGGTACGCGGCCGGGAACCTCGGAGACCGCCGCGGCCGGGGCCGTCTACGCCCCGGTGTCGACGGGCAGACGCAGGCCGCCGGCGGGCCGCGGCCGTCGCCGCCGTCACCGCGGCCAATCGTCCGCACCACCCGGTGCAACGGCCGCAGGACGGCCGGCGGTCACCCCGCCGGCCGCCCGCTATGCGGCCGGCTCGTACGTCACCACCTGCTCGCCACCTCGGCCTCGTCCACCGCCAGGGCCCACCGCAGCTTGGGTGTGGTGTTCCTCGTCCTCGCGACGCTGGCGGACAACTTCGCGTCGGCCGCCGCATATCGGCAGGGCGGCCGCGGCGGGCCGGGGCCGGTATGACCATTGCACTCACACGGGCGGCGCACTCGAAGAACTGCTGACAGCGCCCCGCTGCCGACCGCTATCAACAGCTCATGCTCACCTCTGCGCTGCGCGGTCTGGCCGCCGCCTCCCTCGCCGTCCTGTCCGTCACCGCGTCCACACCTGCGGTCCACGCCGCGGAGACGCTTCCTGTCGCGGAAGCCGTCACTCGCCTGCCGGTCGCCACCGAGTCCCGCGACGGGTACGACCGTGACGCCTTCCGCCACTGGAACCGCGGTGACGACCCGGCCGACGGCTGCTCCACACGTAACGAAGTCCTGATCACCGAGGCCGTCGAGCCGCCTACGGTCGGGCCCGGGTGCCGGCTGTCGGGCGGGAGCTGGTGGTCCTACTACGACCTGGTGTGGGCGACCTCGGCCTCCGGCCTGGACATCGACCACATGGTGCCCCTGGCGGAGAGCTGGGACAGCGGGGCCTCCGCATGGACGGCGCAGCGGCGTGAGGCGTATGCCAACGACCAGGGTGCGGAGGCGTCGTTGGTGGCTGTCACGGCCCGGTCCAACCGGTCCAAGGCCGATCAGGATCCCGCCCAGTGGCTGCCGCCGGCCGCCGAGGTGCACTGCCAGTACGTCGCCGAGTGGGTGGCCACGAAGCTGCGCTGGAATCTGACGGCGGACGAGACGGAGGTGGCAGCGCTGCGGGAGGCGGCGAGCGGCTGCCCGGAGCAGAGCGTGACCTACGAGCCCGCCCCGTAGCGTCCTCCCCCGCCCCGGGCGGCGGGGCGGGCACGGGACCGGCCGCCGAGCATCTGCCCGGCGGCCGGCTTCTTCACATGAGCGGCCGACTCAGCCGTGGTAGGTGATGTAGCCGTTGCCGTCCTTGTCGTTGGCGCTCTTGGTGTACGAGTGGACGTCGCCCCGGGCACCGCCGGGCTTGTAGAAGTAGATGGTGTCCTTGTCGTTGTTCCAGATGAAGTTGCAGTTCTGGCGGTAGACGACGTTGCCCGCGTCCGAGTCGGTGCCGCGGCCGCCGCGCAGGCTCACCTGGTCACCGGGCTGCAGGGTGTGGTTCTTGGTGAAGGTGAAGGAGTTGCCAGCGGCGTCCTTGACCTTGTAGCCCTTCAGGTTCACGGTCGCCGTCTTCGAGTAGTTCTTGATCGTCAGGTACTCGGCCGCGGTGTTCCCGCCCGAGCACTTGTTGGAGTCCCGGCCCGGAGCGTCGTACTGCACGCCCTTGATCTTCAGGGCCGAGGAGTACTCGGCGGCCTGCGCCGGAACAGCACCAGCCAGGCCGAGCGCGGCGACGGCCGCCGTGGTCGCGGAAGCGGTCAGGATGCGACGGATGCGCATGAGGAATCCCCCCTCAGTGGTGCGAATGGAGCGTCCGGAGCCTACCGGGAGTGATCATCAAGTGGGGATAAAGTGAAGAAAGTGTGACTACATCTCGGCTGCAGCAGGACGTTCTCCCTGGTGAGGGCGCAGGATGTCGTCGGTCGTCGCAGAGGGTGCTGTTGCGAGGGTGTCCATCGCCGTTCGGCACATAACGATCTTGGACACCCTCGTTCTCGTCTCCGCAGGCACCCCTTGGACCACACCACCAGGAGGAACCAGTGTCATACCCGCAACTGCTCACCCCCGAGGAGAGGCTCGCCGACGCGAAGAAGCAGCTGAGCCTCCCGCGTATCGTCGTGATCTGCGGCTCCACCCGCTTCATGACCGAGATGACCGAGGCCGATCTGCGGGAGACGAAAGCGGGAAAGATTGTCGTCAAACCGGGCTGTGACATGAAGTCGCCGCACGAACTTTGGTCCGATCCTGTCGAGGCCGAGGCGCTGAAGGCTCGGCTCGACGGTCTGCACCGGGCGAAGATCCGGCTTGCTGATGAGGTGCTCGTAGTCGGCGACTACATCGGAGACAGCACCCGAGCCGAAATCGCCTACGCCCGGTCGCTGGGCAAGCCCGTGCGGTTCACCCGCCCCGAAGTCGACCCTGATGCCTGACCGCCCGCTGCCACCTCGACAACCACGGCCGACAGCCGGCCGCCTGACCGTCTCGCGGTGGCTTCGGCCGCCGCCCACCCCTGCAGGCATCACTTGGAGTTGATCACCTAGGGACTCGCAGGGGTGAATGCGAAGCGGATGGAGAACTGCCGACCAAGGCCAGGGCGTCGTGCCGGTCATGGAAGCGATCAATGATGTGCACGTGTCCGAACCCGGCCTGATCGTGGTCGACGTCGCCGCTGCCGACGACGAGACCGCGTTCGCCTTCCACACCGCGCTGGCCGCCCGGTGGGCGACGACGTCGGTGGAACGCACCACACGCGAGGCTGGACAACCAGGCGTCCGGCTGCGCTGCTACCTCGACCTGCGCCAGCCCCTCAACACGCCCGACAACCCCTGCTGGTAAGTGGCAGTGACGGAAGCGGCGGCGGCGACCAGGACGAGCGGGAGCTTCAGATGGACGCGTGGATCGGGAATTAGCGGAGCCGGGCCACGACGCTGAGCGCGGAGCGGGTGAGGCAACTGTCCACGATCGGGATGCGATGGACCCGAGCGGGGGCGAGGACGGGTGGGCCGGACGCCGCAGCCTGTTCTAAGCTGCGGCGCCCGACGTCTGGCGGGGCCTGCTGAAGGGTCACACCGCCAGACATGACGCGAGTGCCCACCCCCGGCGGCGCAATCCCGGCGGGTCGGCCTCGTACTCGCTGCTGGCGAGCGGAGGGGGAACGCTCGGTGAAGCGGCCCTGCCGAGCGTCCTCGCGAGCCCGATGCAGAGCCACCCTCGCCAGATCGACGCGTGCCTCGGTGCCCGGGCGCTGCTGGTCGTTCAATGGTCGACCTGGCGAGGGGGCGGGGTGCCCCAGACCCGGACGATGTCGTGGTCGGTGAAGGCGTACACCAGCCGGTAGGCTGATGCAGCTTCCGGGCCCTGTTACTGCCGGCTCACGTACTGTTCGGCTTCCTGCTTGCTGTGACGGGGAGTGCCGCACATCTGCCATGGGTGTGGCGCTTACCCTCAGCTCGTTTGCGGTCGTAGAACCGACGCGACTCGTCGCAGTGCCGGATGCTGAACAACGCCGAGGTGTCGAAGACGCGTTGGAAGCGGCGGTTGTATCGCTGCGGACGGCGCAGGTTCCCGCTCAGCTTATGGTCATGCAGGGTCAACGAGTCGGGTCGGACGCCGGGTACGGCAACGCCCCCGCCGGTCGGACCGGTCGGGGGCGCGGTAGTGCGGGTGCACTCTCAGGCGTTGGGCCATCAGCGTGGCTGCACCCCCAGACGCGAGCCAGGGCGGTTCACCCATCATTCGGCGGCCCGCCTGTACCTGTTGCCATCAGGAGCTGGGCAACGCCGAACTCGCGATTGTTAGCAGCCGTGCTCGTCAAGGACGCGCCGGGTCTGCTTGTCTGCAGGCGACAAGCCGCCCTTCGAGGCATGTGAGAAGTGGAGCTCGGGCTGCTCAGTGCCGCTCTGGGAAGGCGCTGCCGTCATGGTGTCGTGGCGTCCTACCTTGATGGCGACGCGCGAGCTGGCGTAGACCGTGCCGGCCAGGCACTGATCAGTTCCTCCATAGGAGCGCGCGTATCGCCCCTCGGGGACAGAGAAGGCCCAGCCGAGCAACGCCCCTGACGTCGCCGCAACGGCGAGGATCAGGGCCCCTGAAGCGGCCATCAGCTGGGTCAACGGGTTACGCAGCCGGGAGCGCGCGGCCCACGTTCCCCAGGCTGCTGCTCCAATGCCTAGGGCAAGGCAGGTCAGCCCCAGTGCAACGTAGGAGGGAAGTCCATGCGAGTCGTTGCGCGAAAGATGCCAAACGTAGGCAGCAGCGGCAACGACGGCACCAGCAGCCACAGAGGAGACAATACGGACAGGTGAAAACATGGTTTCGCGTCCATAGGCAGGCGGTACGGGACTGACCTTCATACCCCAACCCTATCCGCCCTGTCACGTTCGAACGGCCGCGAGGCCAGCGCATCCGCTGTTCAGCAGAAATGCACCGGCCTCGCGGTTCGCCTCGCCCATACAGCGCGGTGGCGTAGTTTCAGGCGCGGAGTATGCGACCGAAAGGCGGCCATGCGCGTGAATTGGCGACCCTGCCTCGCAGGTCCTTAATCCCGTATCACCGAACCCACACGAAGAAGAAAGCCCGATCCAGGACACGACACAGAGGACGTTTTCGCGTTACCCACCCACGGTCCGTAGAATGTAGTTTCCACGCCGCGGGTGTCGGTGCAGACCACCTTGGCGCGGTGGGCGCCGACGAAGCCCAGACCGGAGCAGTAGGCGTACCCCGTCTTGCCGGAGGACCATGTGTTGCAGTCCACGGACTGCACTCCGCTTTCACTCGCCGAAGCCGCTGGCGCGGCGAATCCCAGGCCGATGAGAACTCCGGCTGCGATGAGACCGACCCTCTTGATTTTGCTCACCTCTCTGTTCGCTGGACGCTGTTGGCGGACTTGCGCGAGTGGGTCAGCCGAGGTCTACCTGGTAGCCGGTCTTGTACAGGAGTCCGGACCCCGGGCAGGTGTAACTCGACCAGGCGCCGCTTCTGCCGCCCTTCCACGGGCCGTAGAAGACGGTCAGGACGCCACGAATGTCAGTGCAGGTGACCTTGACGCGGTAGCGGTCGAGCGAGGACAGGTCGACGCACTTGGCAGACCCCGTGTTGCCCTTCGCACTCGACGTACAGGTGTACTCGTAGTCGGACGGGGCCCGGGAGGGACCTTCGTCTGCAGACGCCGAGGGAGCGGCGAAAACCCCAGCAGCAACTATCGCTGAAGCCGATGCGAGAACAGTTGCGAACTTATTCTTCACGGTCATCCCTTCGCGGGGCGGGTTCGAAGAGAAAAGCCACCACACCCCCTGATTGGTTGACTTGCCTTGCTTCTGCCGAGCGATCCCGACCATATGCATCTATCGCTCGACCTCGCAACCACCTATCTCGAATTCGCATTCAAGGCAGGCTCTCGATACCCGATAAAGCAAAACGCACACCCTCTTTTTCAAGCCACAAACTGTGCGACCGGAAAAAAGAGCATGGAATTTCAGGAATGCGATATGGGTTAAAATCGGCGACTTAACCCTTTTCGTGGCGCAGTATGAGTTTCTGAGCCGATGGCGCTCACTTATCGATCCGGACCGGCACCACCCGACACCCGAACGGGCGGCACTCAAGGCTCGCGGCTGGCGGGCACAGCAGCAGAGCAGAAGGCCCTCACCAGTTGGTGAGGGCCTTCCCAAGTCTGATCCCGGTCCGCGTGACGCCGACCGGTCGTCAGGCTCCCGCAGCGAGCACCTCTCGGGCGCGGACCACGAAGGCTTCACAGGCATGCTGTGCTGCCTCGCCACGGGCAAGCATGTCGGCCTTGTCAGTAGCGAAGAAAATCTCCCGTGTTTTCACCTGGATCGCAGCAGCCTCCTCGGCGAGGCGCTGAGCCTCATGGCTAAGGGCAGCTAGGCGGAGCCGGAAGACACTGCTGCGGATCTCGACGTAGAGCCGGTATGACTCAGCCCGGGTCGCGAGGGCCGCCTCAGAATCGGGCCCTGCATGCTGGCTTGTCCACCGGTCGTACTGCGCACGCCGGTAATCCTCCGCCAGGGCGATGAAGTCGGTGCACGCATCGAGAAGTCGCTGGTGGCCTCGCTCACGATCAGCGCGTTCTGCGGATCGGGCGGCGCTCTTCTCCTGATACCGGTGTGCGACGACTGCACCGAGCGGCGTTCCGATGACGGCGATGGCCGCCGCAATGACCCCCGACACTCGACCAGCCCACCATCAGGCAAAGGCGCTGAATAGAGCGCGAATCGGCCACCCTCCCCCGCGCCCGGGTCAAGTCCGGCCTCGCTCGCCGTCCGCTGACCAGGTGCTGCGGACGGCCCGCAGAGTTCGGCGCTGTGGTGAGTCAGGCGGTGCGGGAGCGGAGCTGGATGACGGTGCGCTGGCCGGTAGCGCGCTCGCCGAGGCGGTAGATGGGGGAGTTGGAGAGCTTGTCGACGAACTCCAGCCAGCCGTCCTCTACGAGCTGGCCGCGGACGCGGGAGAACAGGCTCGGCGTCCAGCCCAGCTCGTCCTCCGCCAGTTCGCGGGCCGTCTTGCGGACCGCGCCGCCCGGCTCTTTCGGCATGAGCGCGTACAGCTGCAGTACGAGGCGCTGGTTGGGGGTCAAGGCTTTGGAGCGGCGCAGGACCTGTCGCGCCAGTGCCTGCGAATCGTCGGCGGTCATCACGACTGGTCCCCCCTTGCGGGCCCGTTGGCAAGGCCTGGGATGTCGGGCGGGTTGTAGGCCCGGACGGCTTCGCGCTGCTCGGCGGAGGATCCCTGGCTGGCGAGGTAGGGGGTCACCTTGTAGAACTTCTGGCGGCCGAACTCCTCCGCGAAGAACAGCAGCCGGCGCTTGACCAGGGTGCGGATGATCCGGCCCAGCGCGTCGCCCGTCATCCCGTTGCGGCGGGCGATGTACGCGGTGGTCTTCATGACGGGCTGGTCGTATCCCGGTGTGGCACCCACGAACCACTGCAGGATCCGGAACTCCCGGTCGGTCAGGCCGCCGTCCTTCTTGGGTACCGCGGCGAGGGCCTCGAGGCGGGCGTTGTCGATGGTGCTGTAGGAGTCGATGTAGCCGAAGCGGGTCTGCGGCTCGCCGCGGCCGTCGTGCCGTTGGTGCGCGGAGCGCGGCATCGGGAGTCTCCGGTCCCTCGACATGTCCTATGAGTACAGGTGTCACGTTACCTCGTGCCGGATCCGTGAACTGACAGGACATGTACTTCCAGTACATGCATGCTGGTCCTCTGGTCCTGATATCCGGACCGGAGGGCCTGGATGAACAGGTCCGCGAGCCCGTATAAGGCGGTCCACCGACCGGCATATCCGATCTTAGAACCGGTACCCGGACTGGCAAAACACCAGGTCACACAGAGCCCTGGCGTGACTCTGTCTGTATGCGTACAGGAGCGGCCCCACCATCGGGTCGTACGTTCGCAACATTCCCACAGCGTCCGGCGCGTCGCCCAGCCCTCCCTCGTTGATCAGCCCCGGCGGACCCTGACGGCGTCCTCGGCCACAACCCGTGCAGCACCACGGCGCCGCACGTCTACCTCAGCGGGCGGGAGGCCACCCAGCCGTGCGGCCGGCCACGGCCTCACGGCGGCACCCACACCGACCCCAGCCAACACTTCCCGCCCTTTTCCCGTCACGGCCCGAGCCACCCGGGACTCAGCGCCGCTGCTGCTGTCCACGACCCGCACCCGCGTACGGCGCCGCACGCGAAGCGAGGCCAGCCCTCGCCCCCATACCCACCGGCCTCAAGCCCCACCCAGACGTGCGAGGACGAGCCCCAGACTGACCTGCCCTCCCTTCGCCGGCGGGCGGGACCGCGGACCGCCGAGCAGCGCGGGCGAGACCAGCGGCCAGGCGCGGGCAGGGTTCGCCGACGGTGCGGCGGCCAGCAGCGACAGCCCCTGGTCCGCCGGACGGCGGGGAGGCGGCTGACGCCGTTCCACCGAGGGGTACGTACCGCTGCGGTCGATGACCGGCTTGTCGGCGGCCGCCGACCCCCGCGGGCGCGGGGACGACTGCACACCGGGCGCTGACCACAGAAGAGGGCTGTTTCCCACGGGAAACAGCCCCTTGCTTGAGGCGGCGCGGGTCAGGTGGGGTTCAGTGGAGTGATGCCCGTACCCGCGTACAGCTTGGGTTCCAGCGACAGGACGGTGAGCGGCTCCCCCGCCTTGACCGCGTGCCAGGCGATCGCAGCAGCGTGGGCCACCGGCCAGTCCACGTTTGTCCAGTCCATCGCGTCCACCGCGTGCGCCGCGGCGAACGGAACGTTCTCCGCGAACCGCAGGGATGCCGCGTGCTGGCCGGCGCCCGCAACCTGCCGTTCGGCAGCGAGCACGGACAGGGAGGGGATGAGGACACGGCCGGTGCCGCGCGAGGCCTCGATGTAGAGGCCCGTGAAGAAGGAGTCCGCGCGGTACAAGGCGGCCAGAGCCGTGTGGTCCAGGACGGCCGTCAGGTTCACGCGGCGGCGCCGCCCTGATGGGCGCGAACCCTTGCCCAGGCGTCCTGGCCGACCTGCTGCACCTGCTCGGTGTACTCGATGCCGATCTCGCGGGCCGCCTCGACAGCACGCTGCTCCCGCTCGGCCTCGCTCGGACCGTGCTGCAGGCGACGGTGGGAAGCCGGGGCCAGCTGCCAGGCTGAGGATGTCCCGGCCCGCAGGTAAATTGGGGGACTTGCCGTGTCCGTCGCGTTCCGGCGGGTCCGAAGCGCATGTCACGTCTCACACGGCGACTGGGGCCGACCAGGCCTGTGCCTACTTGGGAGTGTCACCCTATAGGCTAAGCACAAAAAAGGGGCGTCTAGACAGCGACTGACATGCCCTTGGTCTACACAGGGATGGTAATGATTAGAGAGCTTCAGAATGCCAGCGACTTTCACCACACGCTGAGCAGCAACACTAGAGTCGTAGTGAACTTCTTCTCCCCCTTTTCAAGGGCATGCGGCCTCATTGAGCCGACCATCGAGCAGCTTGCCAACGAAGCACCCCATATCACTTTCGTGAAAGCTGACATCGAGAAGTTTGAAGAAGTCGGTGCCGAGATTGGTGTCGTCGCCTTTCCGACGTTCATTTTCTTCAAAGATGGCGTGCGACAGGCTAACGTAGTAGTGGGGGCAAACAAGGCGGAACTCGAAAAAGAGGTGAGAGGCTTTTCTTGATCCGACGAGAGAAGTCGGGTTACTGCGGCCCTCTCTCGCCAGGGACGGCTTCAGGGCTTGAATTCCTCTCTTTCATCAACCCGTACCTGCCGAAACTGCACGCATCGGTGCGGCGATCTGAAGAGAAGCGCCTTCAGGTCGCCGCACCAAAGACCCTGATCAAACGTCCAGGACGGTCGGCCTCTTTCGGCTGTCTCCGTACGTCAGAACAGTGCGCAACCCGCTCCTCAGAGCCTCTACGTCCGCGTCCGCGTGGAGTTCGAGCTCAAGGTCTTCATCGGCGAGGGACAACTCGACTGCAGCTTCCGGGCTGAACCGAAAAAAGATCTTCTGGTTGGTTACAGAGGCCCTCTCAATACCCCCGTAACATACAGCGCCTGTCTCGTTCATCACGCAGTAGGTGTCCCACCCCAGCTGACGCTGTTGCGCGTCGGGATCGTTCACGCCGGACTGAAGGGTCAGGTAACTACCTTCGCCCTCATCGTCTTCGGCCATGCCTACCGTGTAACAGTCCTCATCTTTGGTCACCACCGTGACCCTGACTACCCACTGCGCGCTACTTGTCATGCCGCTCATTCTGCACTGCTCCAGGTCTTCCCGTCTGGCGTGATGTACAAGAAGGTGGAACGAGTCTCTTGTGCTGCGCTCCTCATGGATGCCTGACACCCGGTGCAGGCAGGGTTGGTTCCGTAAATGGCCACAGTGTCGCCGGGATTTACCGGGGTCAGGTTCGCGTAGCGGTCGTTGCCGATCTGCACCTTCGGTGTTGCGCCGGACATTCTAGTCACTCGAGCCTCAGTGTGACTCGCCGCAGCATTTCTAGGGTACCCAAGAGCCTTTTCTTCGGGAGTTTGACTTCCACTGCGGACGGTATATGCGTTGAGCAATTCCCCCTTTGCATTGCGCACTTCCACTTCGGCCCAGTGTGTCTTCTTGGTGGTGGGTCCTACGAGGGTTCCGGCATAGGGCTTGTTCTTGCTACGCCACGCCGGGCCACCGAAGATCGCCGCCAGGGCGCTAGGTACTTGGTAGGAGTCGCTACTGTTGTCGTAGCCGCCCTCTTCTGCGATCCAGTTGTCGAATTGGGAGCCATAGTCGCAGCCAGGTGTTCCTGGCCCGCCGCCGTCACCTCTGCAGTCTTCATCAAATGGCCAGGCGAAATATTCGGCCATATGTGGGGCGTTACTGACGAGCCCGTAGAACGACTCCCCAACGCCCTTACAGATGTCAGAAAGGAATCCCCAGTCGTTGCATCCTCCTTCGCTCTTCGGCTTTCCCTGAACGATGACGATGGAAAATACTTCGTCAGCTTTTTCGCCGCCTCCTGAGTCGCCGTCATTTCCAGGTGATCCGTCACCGCTGTTGCCGCCGCCCCTACTAGGCTTAGGGCCAGGTCCGCATTCGTTCCAGCCGCCTTCACAATCGGCAAGCCTTGTCCCGGTCGGGTCCGAGTGAGTCGAGGGGTTGTTGGCAGCGTAGCTGTAGCCATTCAGGGTCTGTGGCTTGTCGAGTTCGAGCAGGGGGTCGACACTGATGAATTGGCCGGTCGCGGGATCGTATTCACGGGCGCTGATGTGAGTGAGGCCTGTGTTCGTGTCACGGGTTTTTCCCAAGAAGCCCTTGTCATCGGGCCAGGGGCCGTATTTGGGCTTGCCGCGGGTTTCTCCGAAAGGGGAGGTGTAACGCTTGGTGAACTGCTGGTCGAGTCGGTCGATGGCCAGGCTAGAGGTGCCGTGGTGGTCGCTGACGAGGAAGGTGACCTTGTTGGTGCCAGTCTGGTTGGAGCGCAGGGCGGCGGTCACGCCGTCGGCGGCGTAGTAGCGCTGGGCCCAGGTGGTGCCGTTGGCACGAAGGTGAAGTTCGGTGGAACCGGCGTACAGGATGCGCTCGCCGTTTTCGGTGGCGCGGATGAGGAGAGTTCCGTCGACGCCGTACAGGTAGTCGGTGGACTGGTCATCCTCGGTGAGCCGGGTGAGTTTGCCCTCTTCCGACCAGGCCAGGTCCTGCGTGGTGTTGTCGGCTACGCCAGGGCGCTTAGTGGTGTTGCCGGTGGTGTCGTAGGTGTAGGTGTGCTCGGGGCTGGTGCAGTCGGTTTTGGTGGTGGTGCCGGTCAGGGTGTGGGGCTGGTCCTTGTTGGTGTAGCAGTAGGTGGTCTTGGTAGTGGCGGTGCTGGTGTGCTGAGTTTCGGTGGTGCGCTGACCCGCGGTGTTGTAGGTGTAGCTGGTCCAGTAGGGGGCCGGGCCCGACAGTGAGGTGGCGCTGCGGGGGTCGGTGCACTTCTGGGAGGCGGGGGTCCAGGCTTCGGTGAGCCGCTGGTGGGCGTCGTAGGTGAAGCACTGAGTTTCGGCACTGCTGGTGCCGCCGAGGGTAGTGGGGTCGCTGATGGAGGTGACGTTGCCGGCCTGGTCGTAGCTGTAGTTCAGGTCTTGCAGCTGGTAGGGGTGTGTCTGGTCCTGGGTGTAGCTGCGGGTGAGGCGGCCGGTGCCTTCTTCATAGCGGTTGGCGATGTAGACCTGGTCTTCGCCGGTGCCCATGGTAAGCATTTGTGGTTCGGTCAGAGCCGAGTAGTCGATTTTGGTGAGGTAGGTGCCGATCTCGGTGAGGTTGCCGAGGTCGTTGTAGTCGTAGCCGACGGTTTCGGCTGGCAGGCCGCCGAGGGCCGGGTCTTTGGTCTGTTTCAGCGTGCCGTCGATGTTGTAGTGGGTCTCGAAGGGCAGCGTGGCCGGTTGGCCGGCCTTGACGATCGGGTCGCTGGTGGGCAGTTGCAGTTCGGTGTTGGTGGCGCGGCCCATGCTGTCGTAGGCGGTGACTGTCTTGGTGTAGGCGGCGCCGCTCTTGCCGCCGATGTAGCGGGTGGTCGAGGTCGGCTGGCCCTTGAGGAGGGTGTCGTAGGTGTAGCCGGTGAGCTGGTTCGCGTCCGTCTTCGATCCGGCCCAGGTGCCGGTGGGACGGCCCAACTCGTCGTAGGCGCTCACGACCGACTTGCCGCGGGAGTCGGTGGCCTTGGTGATCTGGTCGAGAGCGTTGTACTGGGTGGTTGCCTTGCCCTTGTCCGGGTCGTCGGCGCTGGTCTGGCGGCCGAACAGGTCGTAGCCATAGGACCAGGTGGCACCGTCCGGGCCGGTGATCGTCTTCTGACGGTTGCCGAGGTCGTAGGTGAATTCTGTCGACGTGTAGTTGGCGCCGGGGCCGGTGCCGAAGTCGGCGTCGGCGGGGCTTTCGCCGGCGTAGTTGCGGGTTTCGGTGGTGCGGCCGCGGATGTCGGTGATGGTGCGTTGTGCGGAGCCGCCGTCGAGGGCCGTGGTGGCGGTGGAGTCGCCGGTGTAGCTGGTTGTGGTGGCCCACTTTTTGACGCCGCCGACGTACAGGGTGCTGGTGGTCGGCCGGCCGGCGCCGTCGAAGGCGGTCTCCGTCTGGGTCGGGGCGCGGCCGTACTCTGCGCGGGTGTAGGTGCCGTTGGGGGTGCTGGCGCTGTCGAAGATGTCGGCGAACGTTTCGTAGGCCAGGCCGCGGGTGTCGTAGTGCGTGTCCGTCAGCAGCCGTCCGCCCTGCGGGGTGGGCGACTGGGCCTGAAGGGGGCGCAGCAGGGCGTCGTAGAGGGTGTAGCTGGTGGTGTAGGTGTCCTTGTTGGTCAGGGTGGAGGTGGAGACCCAGGACGCTTTGGTGTTGTCGAGGTGGTAGGTGAACTTGATGTTCGGGATTTGGCTGCCGCTGGAGCGGTTGGGCAGCCACACCTCGGTGACCCGGCCGAGCGCGTCGTAGTGCTGCTCGGTCTTCTTCGAGTTGATGTCGTAGCTGCGCAGTGCCAAGCCGCGGCGGGGGTCGAGATAGGTGACCGAGCGGTAGCCCTTGGGGTCGGTCGAGAGCGTTCTGGTGAGGGGGCCGGTGTCGGCGGGTGTGTAGGCGGTGGAGGTGGTGCGTCCTGCGGTGTCGGTGACGGCCAGCGGGCGGCCCAGGGTGTCGTAGGTGGTGGTGGCGGTGGTCTGCCAGCCGGACGGCAGCCGTTGCCCGTCGCCGCTGGCGGTGGCCGTGTAGCCGGTGGCGCGACCAGCCCAGGTGACTTGTCCCTTGGTGGGCTTCTGGGTGGCCAGCCAGGTCGTGGCGTCGGCCTTGTCGTAGACGGCCGCGGTGTCGGCGAGGACGTCACCGGAGGTGGCACTGGTGGCGGGCAGGTTCAGGCTGGCGTCGGTGACCGAGCACGTCTTGGCGACGGTGCGGGTCCGGGAGACCAGGCTGGTGATGCCGGCGTCCGCGTTGCGGGCGTACCAGGTGCGGGTGCAGGTTTCGTCGCCGCTCAGGCCGGCCTGGCCCCAGTCGTCGGCGGCGTACACCATGCCGAGGTCGTCGTACTTCTGGCCGGTGGTGTGGGTGCGCCAGGTTTTGGAGCCGGTGAGGTAGGTGCTGGTGTAGGTGGAGGAGTTGCGGACCCACAGGGCGGTGTGGTCGGCGGCGTCCGGCACCGTCTGGGTGGCGGTGTTCTTGTAGGTGTAGTTCTTGAAGACGCTGCTGATGGGCTGGGTGCCGTTGTAGGTGACCTGTTGGCGCAGGCTTCCCTTGTACCGATCGCTGTCGTACGGGGCGGAGAAGTCGACGTCCGTGTCGAGCAGCGGTGGGACGGTGACGGACTTGGTGGTGCCGTCCTTCTTCTTGTCGCCGTGCATGCCCTGCATGTAGAGCGAGACGGTCTTGGAGCGGATGCCGCCGGCGGCGCCGGTGTAGGCGGTGACCTGGCGGTAGCCGCGCCAGTCCGACCAAGTCCGCTCGTCCTTCGGAGTGAATGGGTCGTCGTTGTGGTGCCAGGCGGCGCCGCTGTAGAAGTAGGCGTGCTCCACGGCCGGGTTGCTGGCCGCGGGGTCGTGGACGCCGACGGCGCTGACGCGGTACTTGTGGAACCAGTCGATCGCCGCGTTCTCGGCGCCGTTGATGTGCCAGTACTGGGGGTAGCAGGAGCGGGTGTTGGTGTCCGGTGCCGCGTCCAGGACCTCGCTGCGTACACACTCCGGGGACGAGAGGGTGACCTCGGTGATCGCACCTGTTTCGGAGGTTACGGTGGAGATCCGGGGGCGGGTCAGAGGCAGGATGTCGTCGGTGGCGTCGACCCGGTTCGGTCGCATCTGGTAGGTGAACGCGATCGGGTCGCCCGTGATGGCCGTGTCGCCGGCTTTCGCGGTGCGCTTGAGCGACTTCAGGGTCAGGACCTGGTCGGAGCTGTCGCCGATGTCACCGCCGTCCAGGTACTGCCCAGTCAGATCCCAGGAGTCCACCGGGTCGTACGCGCTGCTGGTGGCGTCGTAGGAGAAGGTGTCGATGCCGGTCAGCCGCTTACGTGTGAAAAAGGATGTACCGGCCGCATTGCACTCGTCGTCGTCCTTGGAACAGATCGCATCGAACGGCACGTCCGGCCAGTTCTCCGCAGTGTCCTTGGTCAGACTGGCGCAGTCGGATGCGGTGCAGCGCTCGGCGTAGGTGAAGGTGACCTTGGCGTCGGCCTTGTCGGTGAACAGGGCGTCCTGGCGCAGCCCGTACTCGATGCGGTTGAGGTAGCCGCCGCGGGTGTAGGAGGTGCTGGCCTTGGTGGCCTTGTTCTTCTTGTAGTAGTTGGATTCCTTGGTGTACCAGTACGTGGACGCGTTGCCGCGGGTGTCTTCGACGTAGTCGAGGTTCCAGCGCCAGGCCTGGGTCAGGGCGCGGTCGGCGAAGGCGTCACCGCCGCTGTAGCCGGGTTCACCGGAGTCGTCGCCGAAGACCGGAACGGTCCAGGTCGAGTTGGTGCGCTGGGTGTCGGCGCCGTCGAGCTTGTTCTTGCCGAAGACGTACTTGGTGCCGTCGCCGGTAATGACGGTCCAGTACTCGCCGTTGTCGTCGCCGTTGTCCGCTCCGGTGGAGCGGATCACGGTAGAAGCGTCGTCATTCTCCAAGTGCCACTTGTCGCTGTCGTCGTCCTTGACCAGGCGGGTCGACTTGCCGTTGAGGACCAAGCGTGCGTTGTCGTACTTCCAGCACTGGTCGAAGACGTCGTCGTGTCCGTCGTCGTCGCAGGAGCCGTAAGTGCGGGTGATGTAGGACTCGGTGAGCGCGAAACCCTCACCCACCGTTGTCGTCTGGTTGTTCGTGGTGGCGGTGCGGCCGTCGACGCTGCCCGAGTCGTAGGACAGGGACAGGGGCGGCACTGGGCCTGCCGCGGCGGGCGGCATGGTGAAGTCGTGGGACCAGGTAAAGGAGCCCGAGCTGCCGCCGGCCTGCCAGGACGAGGACTCCGACAGCTTCGTCGCCGAGTAGTCCCCCGCGCCCTTGGGTGACTGGCCCGCACCCGCCGAAGCAGCGGTGACCGCCAGCACTGTCGCACCGGAAGCGGCACTGCCCGACTCGCCGAGCATCTGAGTGGACGCGCCGCTGTTCCCCTTATCCAGGCGGACCTTCGCCGCGACGGTCTGGTCGTTGAGGTCGTTGTCGGATGCCAGCGGGGTCTGCTTGCGGCACTCCGGCTTGTCCGGGGTGGTCAGCGCGCACGCCGGCAGTTGCACAAGGCGCAGGCGCTGGGACCAGCCGCCGCCGACCGCGGAGGCGAAGCCGCTGTAGTCGACCTGGACGTCTGCTGCGCCGGGGATGTCTGCTGCGGCCGTCAGGAGCACGCCCATCACGCCAGCACGGCGGGCCGTCTTCTGGTCCAGGACCGTGATCTGGGCCTGGCCCGCTGCCGCGGCAGCAGACGATGCGGAGCGTGAAGCGGGTGCGGCTGCCGGGCTCAGGGTGACGGGGACCCCGCCCGGCGCCGCCTTGCGTTCAGCGCCGGGTTTGAGCGGAAGTGTCGCGGTACCGCGCTTGGGCCAGTCGGCTTTGCGGTCCGTCGTCGCGTGCTTGGCCTGCTCCGCGTTGGTCTTGCGTTCCTTGTCAACTTTCGCGCGTGCCTTCTTCGCCCCGGGCCCGTCGAAGGCCTTGACCTTGGTGACCGGGGTTTTGGGCACATCGGGGCGGCCCAGGCCATCCGGGCCGGCGGCCTGAGCCACCTGTGCCAGGCCGGTGGGCACGATCAGCGCCAAGGCCAGCGACTGCGCCAGCAGACGGCCCGTCCGGCGCTGGGCCTTTCCACGCCTCCTTGATGTGCCTCTGCCAAATATCATCGTTCTCGCCCCACCCAGTTCCTGAATCAAAAGGTCCCGCACGTCGTTCACCGACCACAGCCGCGACTGGCATGTCGTCGTCAGGTGAGGACAGCCGGCCTGCGGCTGTCCTCACCGGTCACCCGTCAGTCGCCCACGGTCTCGCCGACCTGCTCGGAGGTGGCCATCGCACCGGCCCACATGCGTACCTCGCCCACGCGGCCGGGCAGGTAGTGCTGCCACTTACCGGTGGTGAAGCCCGTGCCCACAGCGAAATCGCCCGATCCGATCTTCGCGGTGAATGCCTGGGTGTCCCCGTTGGCGACACTGCCGACGTAGAGGCTGATCGTGCCTTCTCGGGTGTCGAAGACACCGGTCAGGCGGACCATGCCGTCCAGAGCAGCGCTTTCTTCTGAGATCACCGCGCTGAATGTGCCGTCGGTGTTGAGCCGGCCGAAGTACCAGTAGCCCTCCGGGACGGTCTTCTCCTCCAGCGTTTCCTCGTCGAACACCGTCGTGCTGCCGGTCCGCTTGTACCAGATTCCCCATGCCGAACCGTCCGCGGTGCGCTGGCCCAGGACCTGCCCGGTGTAGCCGACCGGCTTGGAGGCGAGCTTCTCCGGGTCCAGGGCCGCCAGCGTGGTGACGGTGAATGAACCCGTGTCGTCCACCAGCGGCCCCGAGGCGGTGGCCGTGTCATCCACGCCGTCGAGGACGATCGCTTCCCCGTCCAGCGACGCGCCGCCGGCCAGCGTCAGTGTTCTGCCGTAGCCGGATGTGGTGTCCTGAACGGTGCTGCCGCTGGCGCGGTCGGCCGACCAGTCCGCGATGAGTTCGACGGCAGCGCGGTTCGGAGAGTTCATCGGACGTGCCTCGTCGCTGATCTCCGCAGGTGTGAGGGCTCGTTGCCACACTGTGGTCTCGTCGATGGAGCCGGCGAAGTAGTCGGTGGGGGCATCAGCCCACATGGCCCGGCCGATCTGCAGGGCGCCGGTCGTCTGCCAGGGGGTCCCGGAGTCGGTGGTGGCCTGCAGTTTCCCGTTGAGGTAGAGACGGATCTCCTTGTTCGTGGCGTCGTGTACGCCCACGACGTGGGTCCATACTCCGCGTGGCGTGGCCTGCGGGGCGGTGGCCTTGTGGAGGTTTCCGTCGGCGTCCAGTGCGCTCAGGCTCCAGGTGTTGGCTCCGCCGCCGGCGTAGGACAGGCCGAACGGGGTGTACTTCTTCGCGAACGGGCTGGGGTTGTCCGGTATCTGGCCGAGCACCGTCATGGTGTGGTTGACGCCGGTATCGACGCGGACCCAGGCGGAAAGGGTGTAGGAGGCCCGGGTCTCCACCACCGGTGTGCTGGTGGTCGCGTATCCGGTACTCCCGTTGAGCGCCATCCCCTTGTCGGTGACCGGTGTCTCCAGCGGGACGTCGTCCGCGTTGTGCGTGATCACTCCGCGTCGGCCTCGGTTGTCCCGGACCGCGCTCCCGGCCAGGCTCGCGTCGTCACGGCCGTCCGTGGTGGCGGAGTCCACCGCGGTTCCGCTCGTCTCAGTGAAGTGCCACTTGCCGATGGGCTTGTCACCGGCCGCGACAAGGAAGTCGACCACGGACTGGGAGCCCCAGCCGAGGGTGTCCTTGGCCCGCACATAGACGCGGTGCAGGCCGGCCCGTGCAGGCGTGATCTTCGCCGAGGCAGTTGCGCCCTTCAGCTCGGCGGACCAGGCGGATGCGGAAGACAGCTTGTACTGGTAAACGGTGTTGGTGTCCCCCGAGGCGGGCTTGAAGGTGAACGTGCCGGGCGTTCCCGGTCCGCCTCCGGCCGCGCAGGCGTTGGTCGTGCACTCGCTGTACGGAGCCCCGATGGTGACCTGGGGGGCCTTGGGCTGGGTCGTATCGATCCGGAAGTAGCAGAAACCGTCGGAGGCGGTGCTGCTCAGATGGCTCGAGCCGTAGTACGACCACGTCCACGCGTGGTACCGGTACAGCTTGCCGTCGGCCAGCTTCGACCACTTCAGGGACAGCGCCCGGTTGTCCGCCACGTAGCCCGTGGAAGGACTGAGGGAACCATTGCCCGGGGCGACGTCCGTCCAGGTCTTGTCGGCGTTCTGCACATCGACGTCGAAGTAGACCCGCAGCTGCGCGTCCTCGTCGCCGCCCGACTTGGTCTGTGCGGTGGCCTTCAGCGTCGGCTCCGGGTACGACACGATCGCCGGATCGGCCGCGTTGGGCTCACACACCGGCGTCGTGCTGGATCCTCCGCCCTGCAGGCCGACGCCGGTGGGCTTGTCCGGCAGGCCGACGAAGTCCACCGCGAGGACGGCGTCGTTCTTGAACCGCTTCCAGGCGGAGGTGTCCGACTCATCGTGAGCGCGGACTTCGAGGGTCAGCCGGGAGAACTTGCCGGCCGCGAAGTCCCGCACCGTCGGCGTGAGGTTCTCGTTCGACTCTTCCGGATTGTCGTTGAACTCGATCGGCGCGTCCGGCGAATCGGGGTCGCACAGTGAGCCGCGGCCGGCTGACACCCACCGGTCGACCATCCAGTCCAGTTCCTTGGGACGCGAGGACCAGGTGGTGGACGAGGAGATGTTGTTCGTGCGCACAAGGTCCACCCAGCGCGGATCGCACTGAAACGCCCACGGCTCCGTAATCCGGAAGGTGGCGTCCAGGACCTTCTTGCCCGCGAGTTTGGCAGGGGAGAACTCGAAGTACAGCTTCTGTACATAGCCCGGGCCGCAGTAGTAGCCGGACCAGGAACCGCATTTGCCGGCACCCTTGCCGTGGCCGTCGTCGCCGTTGCCCCAGCCGTAGGACTCGTAGCCGTCGCTGCGCAGCAGGGTGCGTTCCGACTCTCCCCACGTCACGGTCGGGTCGATGAACACCGGGAACGCCGACTCGTCGGTGGCGGTCAGCATGTCCGCGTCCGGGATCACCGACAGCTTGCCCTTGCCGACCTCGACGTCCATCCGGGCCACGGTGTCCCCCTGGCCCGGCTCCAGACCCGACCCGGACGGCGCCGTCTCCGACGGATCCGACGGCTCTACCGTCTGAGTGCCATCATCGGTGCCAGCGGCGTCCCCGGTCAGCAGCTGGGGCTGCGCGCCGCCCGTGGCGTCCTGGCCCGCCGAGTCCCACATCCGCGCCGGTGGCGCCTTGAACACGGTGGTTCCGTTGCCGTCGAGAGCAGCCAGGTTACCGGCCGCACCCTCACGGACCGTGAGGTTGCTGGTCTTGAGACCGAAGGTGAGCTTCTCCAGTTCCTCGCTGGCTGCCGCTTCGGGGGTCTTCACCACCAGCACGTGCTGGAAGCTCTCCGGGGTCGCGGTGACCTGCAGATCGACACCCGGCAGAACCTCCGGGTACACAGCGCTGGAGCCGTCCAGACGCGGGGCGGGCAGCTGGCCCGGCCAGCTCAGGGCCAGGGACCGGCCCTCGTCCTCGATCCGCGCCAGCGGGGCAGCGTCACCACCGCCGGAGAACACCATCTGCACGGCAGCACCCTTCGGGCCCACCGTGCCATCCGACCGCTTCTCCAGCGTCGCGTCCGGCGCCTTCCAGCCACCGTCCGACGCCGGCACACGCACCGGGACGACCGATTCTTCCAGCGTGAACGTGTAGCCGTCGGGGTTGGCGAACACCGTGGTCCGCTCCGTCCGCTCCCCCGTCACCTCCACCCGCTGGCCGGTCTCCTGCGCCTGCTCGAGAGCCTTCTGCCCGTCCGACAACGGCGAGGCGGGCGGCTCGTCACCTGCCGCATAGGCCATCGGACCAGGCAGGAGAGCCGCGAGCACCGCCGCACACACCACCGCGGTCATGCCCGCGTTGGCACAGCGACCACGTCCACGTCTTCCGCCAGGTTCCCCTGCACGGCCCTTTGGCCCGGGCCCCACTCCCCGCCCATCCCGCAACCGGGTCCACATCCCCGCCACACCCCACCCACAAGATTTACAAAGTAGCCAGGGGTAACTAACGCCTCAACAGAACGCCAGGTCAACGGGCAGGAAACGGACAACAACACGCCAAGTTCCGGAAGGCCATGTGAGGAACCCGACGTTTACCCAGGGTTGTACGGGAAGAGATCACACCTCCGCATCTATACCGGCACGGCAAGATCAACTTGGTTGCTGACCGAACAGGCACCCTGGTGGAGACCGTCGTCAACTGACTGCTGGCCCACTGCTGGATCCGACGCCACAACCCCGACCGTCAAGAGGCCGACTCTGACCGTCAGCGCCACCAGCGGCGGCAGCAGGCGCTGCCACCTGAACCGACGGCCCACGGGACGGACGCGAGCGTGGGGTACCGAGGGCGGCAGGGTGGGGCCCGGCAGCACCGGCGGGTGTGCCTACGCGCCCATTCGCGAAGTCGGGGCCCGTCTGGCGGCCGACGCCGTGTCTGAGCAGGGCACGGTGGTAGACGTGGGTGCGGCACCGACTACTACCTGGCCGGCGTACTCGACCAGCTGCCTTACCGCCCTCTACCGGGTCCAGTGCTGGGATGACGGCGACAGTTGGAAGATCGACGCGCGGGGTGAGGGAGTGGGGTCCCCCCAACACCACGGACGTGCCGGAGCTGGTCGACTGGGTGCGGCCGTTAGACAAGGTCACCGTGTTCGCCACCTACGCCTCCCTCGGGCTGGGCACGCTGGAGCGCGCCCACCAGGAGGGCCTTCCGGGGTGGGACCTGATCGTCGTGGACGAAGCCCACCGAACTTCGGGCCGGATCGGTGAGCCGTGGGCCGTCGTGCACGACAACGCCCGTATCCCGTCGCTTCGGCGCCTGTTCATGACAGCCACGCCCCGCCTGTGGCAGCTCGGGGACGAGGACGTGGCCGGCACACCCGGCGAGCTGGTCGCGAGTATGGAAGACGACCCCGCAGGACCCTTCGGCAGCAGGACGTTCACGCTGACTCTCGGAAACGATCGACCGCGGAATCTGCGAGCCCTACCAGGTGGTGTGTGTGGACATCACCGACACCCAGCTCCAGGCCGCCCAGCTTTCGGCACCGAGGCACGTTCGGACGCGGTCCGCGGAGCCCGGCTCGCCGCCCTGCAGACCGCGCTGCTCAGGGCGTCGTCGGAGGAGGGATTTCGGCGCACGCTCGTCTTCCACCACGCCGTCAAGGAAGCCGAGGCGTTCGCGGCCGGCCTTCCCGACGTCGCCGCGAAACTGCACGCCAACGACCCCGGGCTGTTCCCGAAGACGGTCCGGGCCGACTGGTTGTGCGGTGACCACAATCCGGGCCACCGGCGCCGGGTCCTCGCCGAGTTCGCGGCTGGCGTCGCCACCGACGGCACCGCTCAACCCCGAGCACGCACACTGGCGGCGCGGCATCGAGGCAGCGACCGTCTACGTCCGCGAGCACGGCGACCTGCGCAGGGCACAGGCCAACTGGCCGATGGCGCTGTCGCCGTCCGGCACCTCTTTGAGGCGCCGGACCTTGTGAACGGTGGACATGCTGAGAAGTCAGGCCGGGGTGGCCTGCAGCTCTGCCCAGGCGGGGCGCAAGTGTGCGGTCAGCCTGCTGGTGGTACAGGCTCGCGTTACGACGGCTCCGAGGAGACCGGTGCAGCCAACGACGAGGACGGCGTCGGCCGGCTTCATACCCTTGGTGATCAGTACGGTCACGAAGAGGATTATGACCGTGACACCCGCGGCGGCGACTTCGCCTACTACAGCGACATCGCCGCCTTCATGGCCGGCCTGCCCCTCCCGGAAGCCTCACCGACCCGCTGGATCGACGGAGCACAGCACACACGGTGGCGATGGCGCTTGGTCACCGCCCGCCGCTCCTGATCGTCGCGAGGAGGCTGTTGCCTCATGCTGGCAGCGCCTACTGGCGGGCTGCGGGGATGAACAGACGGGTGCCCTGATACAGGCCGAGGCCGGACGCGGTCCCCTCCACCCGCCGCTCCACCAGGTCCATCACCTTCAGCCGTTCTGCGCTCTTCGGCGCGGGGACGCCTTCCCTATCCGGGCACCGGTCGGCAGACTAGGCCCGTCACAGAAGTAATCCGGGGGGACACATGGAGTTAGAAGGAACTGAGCTGTCCGAAGCGATCAAGGCGGTTCGTGCCGGACTGGTGGCTGCCCAACAAGATGGGGACGGCTCTCCGGTCCGCTTCACCGTCAAGGACGTCACTCTCGACCTTGGAATCGAGCTGCGCCATGCCGCGTCAGCCAGCGGCGGGGTCAAGGCGTTCGTCGTCTCGGCCGACGCCCGCGGGGAGCGTGCCCGGACCGCGACCCACCGCATGACCGTCACGTTGGAAGTCGAGTCCTCGCCGGATGGTCGCCGGACACTCATCGGTGACGAACGGGGCCTGGACCCGATCCCCGCTCCTCCTGCCGGCATGTAACGGCGCAGCCGGTGGAGCAGCGGACTGTCGAAGTCATCAATCCGCGTGTCCCGATGTTCGGGTCGGGCTGCCTGGTCGCGCCCGGAGTCGTCCTCACCGCGCACCATGTCGCTTGCCCTGGCGGGGACATGCAGCCCGTCACGGTCCGGGACAAGGCCGGCCGGACAGCGGAGGCCGAGGTCATCTGGGCGGATGCCGCGCTGGACGTCGTCCTGCTGTCCGCTGACCACTCCGTGCTGGGCACGGACCTCGCTGTCGCACGCTGGGGAGAGCTGACCTGCGATTACCCCGCCGCCCGGCCGATGTGCACGATGACCGGCTTCCCGAGGGCCATGCGCCTGGCGCTGCCCGACGACCCGCAGACGTTCGTCCCTGACCTAAAGAGCGTCGACGGGCACATCAAGCCCGAAACGGGATCCCGGGGCGGGCACTACGGCTTCGAACTGAGCGATGCGTCCACCGGCTCGGCCGAACTGTGGCGGGGCATGTCCGGGGCCGGAGCGTTCTGCCACGACATGCTCGTGGGCGTGGCGACCTTCGCCTCGGACCACTGGCAGGGCGGCCTGCTGTACGTGATGCCGGCCGCCCGGCTGTTCGCCTCGCCCGGCTTCACCGACGCGGTCACTTCCGTGACGGGAATGGCGCCGCAGCTACAGCCTGCCGACCTGAGCGTGCTGTTCACCGACGTGCCCGACCCGCAGCTCTCCTCCTCCTACCTGCTCCACGCCCGCTCGGCCGTCGTCCCCATGTCCGGCATGACCGGACAGCTCGACACTCTCGACGCCTGGTGCCGCACCAGCCGCTCCACGGACATCACCGCCGTCACCGGCATGGGCGGCATCGGTAAGACCCGCCTGATGACCGAGTTACTCCACCGCCTGGCCCAGCCCCGCCCGGACCAGCCCGCAGCACGGGGATGGACCGGCGGCTTCCTCGCCGACACCCCGCTCCAACAACCGCCGCCCTACGGCATGCTCGCCACCAGCAAATACCCGCTGCTGATCGCCGTCGACTACGCCGAGACCCGCCGCACCCAGATCGACCAGATCCTCGACATCCTCGCCGCACGCCGCGGCGGCCAACCGGTGCGCGTGCTCCTCCTGGCCCGCGGCCACGACAACTGGTGGCCCTCCCTGCGCCTCGCCCGGCAGGGCACGAGCGTGATCAGCACCGGCGCCCCCGTCGCGATCGATCCTGCCGACGCACTCAGCAACACCAGCACGGAGTCCGCCTTCGACGACGCCAAACGAGCCTTCACCGAGCGCATCCGTGCCCTGCGAAACGCCGGCCACGAATGGGCCACCTCCCCTTTGACCCCGGACACCGAAAAGGACGGCACCTTAACCGGCACCGTGAAGCCGGACGACGACAAGGTCATCTCTCTGCATATGGCGGCGCTTGCCGAAGTCCTCACCACGCTGAACGACTCCTTCGCCCGCCACGAGAACCCCATGGACGTACTGATCGCCCACGAGATGAGCTACTGGCGCAGGATCGTGGAGGCCCGCGGACTGTTCTTCGACGAAAACCTGATGCGCACCCTCGTCTCCGTCCAGACCCTGACCGGCGCAAGAAGACGGTCCGACGCCCGAGCCGCCGTCGCGGCCGGCTTCGACGTGCACTACAGCGGCTTCCCCAACACGGCACCACACGACGGGGCCCGGCTCGCCGCGTACGAGGACATCCTCACCGCCGCCTACCCCTCCGGCGACGGAGCCCGCTGGGGCACGATGGGCCCCGACCTCCTCGGGGCCGCCCTGGTCACTGAAGTCGAAGAAGCCAGCGACCAGCAGTTCATCGAACAGCTCCTGCCCCACCCCCACCTCTCGACAGAACAGCGACATCAGGGCCTTACCGTCATCGCCCGGGCCACACCCGACCAGCCTGCGCTCGCCGCGGGCGCGGCCCGCGCCGTAGCCGCGGCACCAAGGCAGCTTCTATCCCTGGCGGCCAGGACCGTCGCATCCGAACTCGCCCCCGAGGTCGCCCGCCCGTGGCTGCTGGGACTGCAGGAAGCCATCACCGACCAGGCACAGCAGCCAGACGCCGACCAGCCGACCTCCGCCTGGGCCGTCGGCGTCGTCAGTGCTTCCCTCACACACCTGGAAACCGGGTTCGAGGACTACTTCGCCTCCGCCGACGCGCCCCCACCGCCGCCCGAGCCGGGCTCTACCGGACACGACGATGACGACCTGGACGAAGACGTCGACGACGGGGAAGAAGCCGAAGCGGACTGGGGCACCGACACCGAAGACGAAGACGAGGACGGACCGGAAGACGAGCAGACCGTGGCCCCGGACTCCCGGGCCCCACTGCCCCCCGCTTCCTCACCGCACCGCAGTCGCAGTACCAAGACTGTCCATGTCCACACGATCACCAGCCCGGTTGCACGGGCCGTCCTGACCTCCGTGGGGCTCGCCCACCTGGCGCTCGTAGCCTTCGTGACCGGCAGCATTGCCTACTCTTCCGACGACTTCGCCGGACCAACTTCCTGGCTCCTGCCTCCGGTGATCACCCTCTTCCATCTGGTGATCGGTCTCCTCTACGGCCACCGCAAAATGCCCCTGTCTCTTGTGGCCGTGGTGCTACCACCCGCGATCATTGTGATGACTGTGCTGTGCGCCGTGAGCTTCAGCGACATGCACGGCGTACACCTCGACCCCATCGCCCTGGGCGCAGCATGGGCCGGTATCTTCTCGCCCGGACTCCTGGCCCTCACCTACGCCGTCCGCGCCTGGCTCGGCCAGATCAGGTACGTCGACACCACATAGCCGCCCCTCGCCAACTTACGCATGCCGCAGACCCGTCAGCATCGGCGTCCAACTCGTAGCTCGCCACGCCCTCTGCCGGGCGACTTCACTGGGCTGAACCGGTGACCCCGGCCAGCCGCCCCCGCCCGGCGGGCCCATCGTGTGACGGCAGACCAAAACAGACCGGGCGGGGCGTAAATCCATGACGTACGAGGTGGTCACGACAGAGTTCCGCACGGAACTCCATGCCCGCTGGTCGGTTTTCTTCGACCACCTGCGAGTGCCCTGGGCGTACGAGCCGGTGACCTTCTACGACAGCAAGGGTTCGTCGTGCACGCCGGCGTTCTGGCTGCCGGAGCAGCGGATCTGGTTCGCGGCCGAGCGGGAGGCCCCGGTGTGGTGGGGCCGGTTCGCCATGGCCGCCGAGGGCAGCGACTACTGGGGTGGCAGTTGGGGGGAGGAGGCCGGCCGCTGTCTGCCGGTAGGCGTGCCGGAGGAGTGGCAGGGGCTGACGTTGCTGTCCGAGGGTCCGTTCTTCCCCGACGACGATCCGGGCATCGACTCCTGGGGGCGACCCGACCCTTGGGGCGGGCCTTGGCGGTTTCACGAGGTGACGGGGATGCGCACCTACGACGACGAGCCCTATCAGTGGACGATGTGTCCGCAGTGCGGGTCCTTCGGCGCCGAGTTCTGCGGATACGCCGAGCGGCTGCGCTGCGGCTGCCTTGATGACCGCGAGCACAGCAAGGTTGCAAACGGTAGCGACAAACGCCTGCTGGCCGCCTACCGGGCCGCGCAGCTGGAGCAGTGGCATGCCGACGACTTCACCGACCCCCACGCGACCGTGCTGTGGCCTACCGTGCGTGAGGCCCTGGTCCATCAGCCCGGCGCCGCGGCCGCCACCGAGAACTGCGCGGGCGAGTGCCGGTCGCTCGCCGAGCAGCTGCGCCAGGAGCAGTGTCCGCCGGCGGCTGGGGAGGGCGAGGGTCTGGAGACGCTGTGTTCGGCGTGCCCGGGGTTCGTGTGCGGGCAGTGCGGCGAACGGCCGGCCTCCGCGGCCGGAGTTCCGTGCCGGACGTGCGAGCCGGTCGTCCTGCTCACCGAGAGCCAGGCGAGGCAACGGCTCAACTGGAGGGTGGAGCAGCTCGCCGCCGCGACGGGCATTCACGGACGCCGGATCAACGGCATCGTCAACGACTCGATCGGGGCGAAGACGAGGTCAGGTGTCTCGCTGGCTCAGCTCGGTGTCGCGCTCACCAATGTCGAGCGGTGGCTGGAGGACCCGTCGTCCATGCCGAGTGGGCTTCCTGCTCCCTCCTACGAGGATCCCGACAAGCTGTACCGGGCCGAGCTGCGCAAGCTTCTGGCTACCTACGTGGGGCCGCTAGCGGGAGCACTGCGCGAACCGATCCCCTTCGTCCAGACGCAGCTGAACAACTGGATGGGAGCGCCCAGCCGTGCCGAGGCAACGGATGAGCAGCTGCGCGACGCCATCATCCAGGCCCGGGCCTGGATCGAGGACCCCGACTCGTACCGCGCCTACAGCCACCCCGAGCCGCCCGCGCCCGGCGGTCTGGTCGCGCCGATGCGCACGAAGACGGCTGTCGCGGACTCCTCCTGCAACCTGTGCGCCGCGCCGGTGGTGGCCGGCGAGCTCATCGGCCGGATGCCCCACCCGCGTCGGCCGTACGTCCCGATGGCCTGGCTGTGCGCCCACTGCCTGTTCGACCGGCGGGCCAAGCCCCGCCTCACCGACGTGCTTCTGCGGGTCTTCCACCACGCCTTCAGCGGCAGTACCACCACGCTGCTGAACACCACCGAGGCCGCGGTGCTCCTCGAGGCGCTGGTGACGGTTCCCGCACCGGAAGATGACGAGCACCTCCAGGAGGCGATCACCGCGCTCCGGCAGGGGATTGACGCGCCGGAGCCCGTGATGGGGCTGAGCTATCACCCTGCCCTTGCCGCTGTGGCCGCTCTGCACGCGGCGAGGCTGCAGGAGGCCGCGGACGGTGACGCTGCTGTCCTCGCCGCCGTCGCTCATCATCTGGCCGAGTGGCAGCACAACCCCCAGGACATCGACCAGGCCCAGTACAAGAACCGCACCCTGTGGCGGCAAGCCGTCCTCGAGAACACGCTCACCCCCACCGTCCTGTCCCAGCGCGGCGGCCCCTTCTGGGTGTGACGCCACCGGCGTCGTGATCCGACGAACTTTGTGGATCGCGCCCCACCCGGGCCCGGATGCGCCGTACGGTCGTCTCACGGACGGCGACCGGGCGGTGACGCCAGGTCAGGCGTGGGAGGGGATCCGAGGATGGTCAATGCCCGTACGTACCCGCTGTGGCGGGAACTCGCGATGAGCGAGGACCTCTCCAAGGAAGCCCTCAATGCCGCACTGCCCACGCTGCTGACTCGGACGTCGGCCAAGCGGCTGCGCGGCCGGCTCCTGGTGCACGCCGACGACAAGACGCTGGCCGCCCTGGCCGCCGCAGGCACGGTGACCGCCGCCGATGTGCCCGCCATCCTGCGGCACCGAAGGGCCTGGGCCGGGCTGGTCTCCGCTCTGGCACGGCACCCTGGGCAGGTCGAGGCCGCTATCGCTCTCCTGCCCCGCCTCTCCAGCTACGAGGTGGAGCAGGTCGTCCGGTCCTGGGATCTCGACCGTTACACCCGCACCGAAGCGGACGCACCTGCCCCGCCCGTGCCGCCAGAACTGTTCGACGCCGTCCTGGAGGCCTGCCTGACTCCGCTCGCCGCGTACCTGCTCCACCCGGAGCCCGAAGAGGGCTGGGAGGCCGTGTCCGATTTCTCGAAGGACTGGTCGCTGGACCTGGCCGGCCACAGCGGCTGGGCGATGCTGGCCCGGTGTCCCGAGCGGTGGTCGGAGCTGGCCGCACACCCCACGCTCGGGGCGGCCGTCCAGCATCTGCTGCTGGACCAAGCCGAGACCCAGGCCCTCGAGGGCTCCCGCCTCCGCGCCGCCGACCCCGACGGCGCGGAACTCCCCGCCGATCCGGCGCCCGCTCTCAGTGAGGACCTGTTGCGCGCCTGCCTGCCGGCCCTGTGCATGCCTGAGCTGGCCGGCCTGCCCAACCCGCGGGTGACCGCCCGCCGGACCCTGTACCACATCGCCAACCGTGTCCGCAGCAACCCGCGCCTGGCCGACCTCGCCGCCGACCAGCTGCACGCGGCCGCCGACGCTCTCGTCACCCGCGGCCAGCTGCTCACCTGGTCCGACAAGCAGGAAGGCGACCACGAGTTCGACGGCCGCGTCCTGCGTCTCGCCGAGGACCTGGCCCTCCTCAGCGCCAACCCCGACCACCTCGCCGGGGCCTGTGCCCAGCTCGCCCGGCTGGATCAGCCGGCCGTCGTCTCCCCCAAGCCGAGCCGGACCCTGATCCGCGTCCTCGACAACACCGACCCCGACCACGACCGCCCGGCCCGGCTCCTGGAACGCCACTACGAGCACCGCCGCGTCCAGGCCCTGACCGTCCTCGTCGGCAACCCGCACATCCCGCACACCGCCGTCGCGGATGTCCTGAACGGGCTGCACCCCGCTGAACTGGCCTGGATCGCTGAGAAGGCCGGCGGCCCCGACTGGTTCCTGGCCGCGGCGGCCGCCATCCCAGTGCCCGAGGACGAGGACGAGGACGACGGTGTGGTGCGGCTGGTGGACGACGAGGAACTCGGCAAGCACCCCGACCCCGCGGCCGTCCTGCAGTCCTGGCTCGACTCCCCCGCCACCGGGGAGATCCTCTCCCGCTCCGAGGTCTACCGCGCCGTCGTGAAGTCCCGCTACCGCACCCTGGAGCACCTGCGCCAGATCCCCGCCGACGAGGTCCTCGCCCGCCACGAACCCGACGTCGCCCTGACGATCTTGCTGGACCGCTGCGGGCGCAGCACCGACCGGTGGGAGGCGCTCGCCGCTGCCATGACCTTCGACTACGACGACGAGGAGATCACCTTCGGGGAGCTCCTCGACTCTCTGGACCCCGCACCCGCCAGCGCGCAGACATCCTGACAGTCGGGCCGGAGATCACTGAAACGGGGCGGCCTCGGAGCCTGGTGGTGGATGCCTGCCCGGCGCAGAGCTGAAGGCCCTCACCAGCTGGTGAGGGCCTTCAAAAGTCTGACCCCGGTCGCGTGACGTAAGCCAGAGGCTGAACCGGGGAATCTGTCGACCATGATACATCAGGGGGGTGCAGATACAACCGACGACGGAGCAGCTCAAGCTCCTGGAGCCGCTGATTTCCCGGCCCCGCCTGGCTCCGTTCCTCACCGTCACGGCTACGCCGGCGGCAGCGATGGAGCTGTACCTGTGGAACGTGCGTCTGTCGGCCGCGTTCGGTGAGGTGATCGCCCTTGCCGAGGTCATCCTGCGCAACGCCATAGCGGAGCAGCTCGCCGCCGCCTACGGCGCCACCTGGTACGCGCGCACCGACTTGTTCGACGACCGGACCATGAGCGGCTTCAAGACGACGTGGCGCAACATCACCATGCCCGCCGACCTGGCGACCGGGAAGCCGGCGCAGAAGACCCTCCAGGCGGTCCCGGCCGGGAAGATCGTGGCAGAGTCGACCTTCGGCTGCTGGGTGAACCTGCTCGACAAGGGCGGCACCCGCGGCGACGGGCCGTACCGCAAGAACGTCGACTACGACTCCACCCTGTGGCGCAAGGCCCTGCACAAGGCGTTCCCGAACAGCGGCGGCAAGCGGACGACGGTGTTCACCACCGCCAGCCACGTCCGTTCCCTGCGCAACCGGGCCGCCCACCATGAGCCGCTGATCGACCGAGTTCCCCTCCCGGGCCAGAGCGACCGCCGCGGCCGGACCCGCCGGCTCACCCTGCGCGAGGCCCACGCCGAGGTCCTGCGCCTGGTCGAGTACATCGACCAGGACGTCGCTGTCTGGCTGGGGCAGACCAGCCGTGTCCCCGACCTGCTAGGTACCCGGCCCTGACTGACCCGCGTCCGGCACACCGCACGAGCGGAGCCGGACGAGTGGCGCGGTCGTGTCCGCAGCGACGGGGTGTTCGTTGACCGGCGGGGGCCGGCCGACGAGCAAGGGAGACCCCGATGGGGCGGATCAAGAAGAAGCGCGCGGCACGTGACGCGCGCCGCCAGCCTGGCATCCAGCCGCAGGCCGCGCCGCCGTTCCCGCAGGCGGAAGTCGAGCGGGTCATGCGGCTGTGGGACCGGGCGATCGACACCGGGCTGATGGCCAGCGGCACGGATGTGAAGTACCACTTCACCCCGGACGGCAAGGCGCTCTCCGTCGCCGTCGGCAGAAGCGGGCAGGTGCTGGCCAACGGCGAACGGCTCACGCCGTCGGTGGCCGAACGGCTGCGCCAGGACATGCCGCTGCTGGCGGGGATGGTCACCTTCTACGAGAACAACCAGTTCGCCGGCCGCGGCCTGGACGATGCGCCCCAGGACGGCGTGACGCCCCTGTTGCCGCCCGCCGGCCCCGACCCGATGCCAACGGTGGACGAGGAAGCCCTGGCCGAGGCTCAAACCGCCACCGCGGTGCTGGTACGCCAGGGCAAGGTCGCCGAGCCGGTGGGCGCGATGGTGATCCCCGCCCAGAGGGGCGGCGTGCTGTTCGCCGTCGGAGGCCGGGACGGGGAGCTGTACGTCAACGGGCGGGCGCTCACCCAGCAATGGGCCGACGCGCTGCGGGCCAAGGTGCCAGAACTCGCCTCGGACATCGACCGGCTCCAGGCCATGCGTGCGGAGTGGCTGGATGCGCCCCCGCAGGACCGCACGCTGGCGCTGGCCGGCAGCTGCACCGACCCGAACTGTCACACCCCGCACTGAACGAACAACGCGCGCCCCGGGGGCAGATGTTCGGGTCGGCCTGGCTTGGCGGCAGCACCTACTGGCGGGCTGCGGGGATGAACAGGCGGGTGCCCTGATACAGGCCAGACGCGGTCTCCTCCCGCCGTCGCTCCACCAGGTTCATCGCCTCCAGCCGGTCTGCGATCTTCGATGCTCCCGGCAAGCCACACCCCAGCAGGGCCGCGATCGTCGCGGAGATACGGCCGCGCTGGCTGTCGACTGGTCCGTCGATCAGCCGGACCTCGCCCGTTGCCGAGGTATCCAGGACCAGCAGCAGGAACGCGAGCCGGTCTGTGGCCGCCCCGCGTCCCGTGCGCGTTCCCATCAACCCGGTGCCCGGCGCGAAGAGCGCAGACACCACAGGCCGCAGGGCCCCGTCCGGGGCGGCCGCGGTGGGCGACGTGAACACAAGGCCCGGGTCCGCGTCCGGAGCGGTGTGCCAAGCCGCCCGGCGCAGCCCGGGAGTCACGAGCGATGCCACATGCGAGAGGGACACCCCGACCCACTCCCCCAGGCTCTGTGAGCGCAGCGTCACTGACTTTTCCCCGGGTGGGATCAGGGCCTGCAAGACCACCGCGGCGAGCCGTACGGCATCGAGCTCACCCGCCAGGCCGGGGCCGTTCAGGACTGCATGAACAGCAGCACGCGCGCGCTCCCGGCTCGGCTGATCCGGCACAAGAGGGGATGTGGGCTCCATGGCGGTCTCCTTCTTCGGCGGCACATGAGTGAAACGGTCGGGTTGGGCAGACGGCTGCGGGATCACGCGGTCCGCTCCAGCTGCTGCGGTGCGGCCATCGGGCGGTCGGCTTTCTCGGCACGGGCCCGGCGCAGGGCGGCGGCCTCGGTCGCCGCTGCCTGACGACGTCGCTGGAGGCGAGCATCGTTCATCGAGGCCGGCGCATCGTCCGGGGCGGCGTCGGGCTCGGGGAACGCGCGCCGGCTGAGCTCACGCATGGCCCTGTTCTGCCGTTCGATCGCCTCGGTGACGCCCGAGCTGACGTGCTGGACACGCGGGACGGCCTGGTGGGCGGCCAAGGCCCGGTGGAAGCCGGGCGGGGCCATGTCGCGGGTCTTCACCGGTGACAGTTGACGGAAACCCTCCGACTGACTGGGCACCCGGGACAGTAGCGCGTGTGCCTCCAGCCAGGCCCAGGCATCGGAGAGGCGGTCGACGAGGTTCTCGGCGTCCGGTTCGTCCTGGAACGCTTGGCGGGCCGAGCCCATCGTTCCTGCGTACTGCAGGAAGCCGGTTCCGCCGGCGAGGTGCTGCAGGAGAAGGATCGCAACGTCTCGGGTGGGTAGCTGCCGGATCTGTTCCGCCGGAACCGGCGGCGTGAACGTGTACCTCATGGGCGCACGCTACGGCGTGGCACCGACAGCCGAGGCCCCTACCTCGACAGGGGAGACTGTCGGGCCGAACATCGTGCTTAGCGGCTCCAGCGTTGTCAGTGGCGGGGGGTACTGTCAATCAGTTGGGTGCCCGGCAGTGTGGCCGGGTGCCGGCCGGAGGCGGATCTCGTCTCCAGTACGGCTGGAGGTTGCATGGCCCTGGACAAACGCCGCGTGCAGACCGCAGTGATCGGCAACCCCGATTCCGAGCTCCCCGTGGTCCTTCCGATGGAAGCGATAGAGCTCGACGACTTCCGGACCCGCCACGCCAACCAGACCTACTGGTGCGGGACGTGGCTGGGCGGGTGCGGCCACCAGCTCTTCACCAAGCTGTACACCGACCGCGCCTGCCACTTCGCGCACAGGCCCGATCCCGAGCACACCTCCACCTGCGCCCGCAAGGCATCCGGGGTTTCCAGCGCGGACCACCTGTACATCAAGCACGGACTGTTGGACTGGCTGGCGGGCCAGGACATCACCGCCACAGCCACCATCGCGCGCGATGCCGACGGCTCGATCGGCCGGGACGTGCTCTTCGACCCCGCCGGGCGCGACAGCCTTCGGGTGCTGCTCTCATCACCCGGCTCTTCCGCATCGGAGGAAGAGGACCCCGCCCGACTGGTGCTCGGCCCGGAGATGACGCCGGATCCGGACGTGCTGCTGCGGCAGGGCTATGTCAACCGCATCCAGCTCGTCCCCGACGGCACCCGCCGCCGGATCCAGGTAGGTACCGAACGCCATGGCGGGACCACCGACTGGTTCGACTTGGACGAGGTGGAGCTCACCGACTCGGGGCTCACCACCCCGGCGGTCGAAGAAATCCGCCGGCTGCGCACCATACGGCGGCCCATCGGTGTACGGACGCCCAAGGCCCCACCGCCACAGAGTCGGCCGACCCCGCGGGCCGTCAGCGACGCCACGCACGGTGTCCCGTCGCAGGACCGTGACGCTGTCATGGCCGCCCTCGAGGAGGCGGTCAGTGACGGGCGTAGCCGTACGGAGATCCGCCGCTGGCTGAACAGGGCAGAGGAAGTGACGCACGGCGGGGCCACCGCGGAAGAAAACGAACTGATCAGGAAGGCTGCCGACGCGCTGCTGAGGCTGGAGCGCGGAGTCGGCGTGCCGACGCCACGGGAACCGACTTTCCAGGAGCGCAAGGCCCTGCAGAAAGTCGAACGACTGCTGCAGGTTCTCGCACAGCACAAGGCGCACGGTATGGGGGTCACGCTCCGCCAGCTCAACCAACTCGCGAAGGCCGCGGAGCAGGCTTCGGCCTGGCTCACCGACGAACAACGCCTCCAGGTGCAGGAGTGGCAGAACGATCCGGAACCCGCACCCGCGCCGCGGGCCCCTCAGCCGCCGCGCGGCCGCTCACCGCGCCCCCCGGCCTCCCGCCCGGAACCGTTCAACGGGGCAGGCCTCGCTGACGCCGTACGCGACGTTCTGGAACACGCAGCCCGACTGGGCAAGACCGTGCCCCTCACCGACCTGTGTGCCCAGGTCAAGGGCCTGGGCGAGCTGACGGAATCCGATCAGGCGCAGGTGCTGCGCCGGGTCAGGCCCACCGCGCGCCCCCGTAGCGCGAAACCCCAACGTCCGGCCCTGCTCACCGCTCTGATCACTACGGAGGACGGGGCCATGCACCCGGTCTACCGGCAGCTCGCTGACCACGCCGGCCATCATTTGCCCCAGCAGGCCGACAGCGCCTGGACCGAGACCGTCAAGATCCTCCACGACCGCTACCGCACCCCATAGCGGCACAACCAACTACGCAGCGGCACGGAGGTTCGATGCAGCGCGAAGGCCGCCGGGTGATCCGGGCGGCCTTCGCCGTGAGGTCTGAACCCTGGAAGGTTCGGTGTATTGCCGGATCACTCATCAGCCGAGGCCTCCGGCATCGTCTGGAGGACGGTCTCCACCAGGCGTTGGCGCACAACGGCTCCGATGGGCCGCATTGACTCCGGGTCTCTGCCAGTGACCGGGTGCTGCAGAAGATCGGTAGCCGCCACGACTGCGAGAGCGGCCTGACGCGGGTCGAGCACAACGGCCAGACGCTCGTGCAGCAGCTTGAGGTGCGCGACCGCCCGCCTGGCGACCCGCTGCTCAACGTCGTACTCCATCCCGGCAGCGGTCTGCTCCAAGTCATCGAGGCACCGAAAGACGGCCTCCGGGTCCCAGCTGCCAGGGTAGGTGTGGAGCCACCGGATGAAGAACGCCAGCTCGTCGTCATCGTCCGGGACGCCTGCCTCATCAGGCTGGACTCCGGTTTCAGTAACCGGGGGTGCCGGCTCAGAGGCCGGCTGGGGAAGCCCCTGCTCGATGTCGCAGAAAGACGTCTCCAGCGGTTGAAGATCCAGCACCGTGTAGAAGAGGGTGCGGGTCATGGCGCTCAGTCCGCAGCCCGTCACCTCGCCGAACGCCTTGATTGGCCACGTGGGTTCGGTGACAGCGCGCAGTGCGTGGGTCTCGAACTGGTTGACCGCGTGTGTACTGATGTTGACGCGCGGAGCGCGGGGGTTCTTCTGCGCAGATTCCGCAGCAGCCCGGGTGGAGCGCCAGACCAGGTTGTAGATCTCTCCCAGCGGCCGGTGCCGTGCCACCTTGTAGGCGGCCTCACGCAATCTCGCGATGTGATTTTCGGTCACGGCCGGAAGGTTGAGGTCTTCCAGTCGGTAGGTGAAATAGCGCAGCGCCTCTTCAGCGATGCATTCCTGCGTCAGGGCGAGGAGGTCGTTGTGCTGGCCTGCAGTGAGGCGTTGCGGTGCCAGTCGTTCGCTCAGCACGGTGTCCAGGTGCTGGGCCCCGGTTCCCGCGCTCGTGGCGAACGGGGCGTAGAAGCAGCTGTCCAGCGGGAAGAACTGCGATGTCAGCTGAGGGCTCACATGTACGGAGTCGGGAGCACCGTCCGCCGCGGCGAGGGCGGCCTGGAACGAGGCCGGTTCCCACTCCATAGCGGTGACCGAGGTGGTGGGGTGGATCCTGATGAGGCCGGCCCGGACCAGTGCACCCAGGAGCTGGACGGTTTCGCGCTGGGCGGGGTGCAATGGATCGAGCCAGGACCCGATCGCGGAGATCGGCGTGGTCGACGGCGCGTACCGCAGCAACGCCAAGGCTGCCACCATCTCGCGCACCGAGGCCCTGGGGACCGTCTTGGAGAACGTGAGCTGGTACCGATCTTCCATGACCTCGCGCTGTGCGTGTCGCCAGGCAGCTGCAGCTGTATCGAGTGCCTGCTGCTCTGCAGCGCGGGCACGGGCTGCTTCACGCTTGGCCTTGCGTTTCGGGTCGTTGAGCGTCTGCAGAGCGGACATCAGGGACTCCGTGCACGCCACGCACACGGGTCTCTCGCCCTTGGCCAGGTCGGCAAGCGCGGTCCGGGAGGTCAGGCTGAGCTGCTGCTGGCACTCAGGGCAGGTGTGGTCGACGACGGCGCGCACACCACCTGCCGCGATCACGTAGAGAGGGCCACCCCAGCCGAGTGTGTCGATGTCTGCGGTCTTCTCGCACCAGACAGGCGTGCCCAGCTCAGGATGGAAACCGGCCATGGCCCAGTAGCGTTCGCCGATCGCGATCAGCTCGGGGTCGGCGCCGTCGACCGGAACAACGGTGGGAGTCAGCCCGGCCAGCACCGCGCTCATCTCATCAGTCACAGTTGCACACCTTATGCAACGGTGACTGCGGCGTTTCCGGAACGTCCAGGCTCGGCCTGCAGGGGTGAATGAGGACATCATGCCGCCTTCTCGGACATCCGATGAGTCTGACGGTCACGGCATGCAAGCCTGAAAGACGGCTGCTCCGCTTTCGCGGGCGAGTTCGGCGAGGGGGATCTTTTCACCTTCACGGACTACGAAGGCGACGCAGAGATCGCGCTCTGTGCCCACCAGCCACTCATTGCGCCGGCGATGCGCGTCCGCATCGCCCTGGCTGACCGTGCCGAGGTACGTGAAGGTGTCGACGTGTGGTGGGGCTGGGAGATCAGTCGATCGGACAGACGTTGCCCATTCCTCGATCATCTGGTCGGCCGCGGTCTCATTAGCGTGCAGAAGACACAGCGGGTGTTCGGGGCCGGCCGTCTGCGTCGCGTCATGCCATACGTCCATGAGGACGTTCTCCAGACACTGCCGGTCGGAGAAGCCGGGTGAGGTAGCGACCAGCACCCACACAGGGCGAAGGCTGCTCTCGCGCAGCCGGACGATGGACGTCTCGGGCAGGACGGAGCGCAGGCGATCGAGGACAACGGTGGCGCGCTGGGCCAGCAGGTCGCGTGCCTGAGCTGTGTCCGCTTCCGTGACGAGTTCCTGGCCCCAGTCTGCCAGGCTGCGTGGGCGGACCTGGTCGGCCAGGTCCGCGCCGACCAGGTCCGCCCACTGCTGGATCAGTACCTCGGGAGGGGAAGGCTTCAGCACGGCGATCCCCGATACCTCCGGTACAGCTGGAGGACGTTGGGCGTTGAGGCGGCTGGCTATATGCGGTGCAAGAAGGCGCAGGTTGACGGACCAGGGCATGTCGGAGCACAGCACGCAGAGCTTTCCGTCGGAAGAGACACCAACCGGTTGGGCATGGCGGGCCACATCGGCTCCCGCGGCAGCGCGCCACCAGTCGTCGGCCTGGCCGAACCAGTCCGGGCGTTCCATGTCCATCGCCTTGGCCTTCCAGTTCTGGCATGGCGGCGCGCGCCGTGCAAGAGGGTTCCTTGGTCATGCCCAACGACGGCTGCCTCCACCGGGCAGCCCCGCCGTCGGGCGTCGGGTGGTTGTCTCGAGGAGAATTCGGTGCTTCGAGGTTCGCAGTCGTTGTCCCGGCGGCACGACGGTTTACGCGGTGGTGCGCAGTGCAGCCGGGTGGGCTATGTCGGCCACTGTCTGCTCCTGCCGGGCGGCACGTTCCGCCCGGGCCCGGCGTAGTGCCAGGGCGCGGGTGGCCTCGGACTCGCGTCGGCGCTGAATGCGAGCCGTCCCGATCCAGGCCGGCTGGTCGTCCGAGGGTGCTTTCGGCTCCGGGAACGCCCGCCGGCTCAGCTCGCGCATCGCCCTGGTCTGCCGCTCAACGGCCTCCGCGATGCCCGGGTCCACCCGCCTGTCGGTGACGACGGCCAGGTGCGCTGCCAACGCCTGCTGATAGCCCGGCGAAGCGGTGTCGCGGGTCTTCACCGGCGCTTGGGGCTCGGCCGCACTCTGTGGGGCGGGCTCCGCCGCACGGGGCGCATGCGCGGCGCCGACGGCCAGGACCCGCACGGCGCGGACGGCGTCGGTGCCGACCTCCTGGTTCGCTGCGGCGATGATCCGGGCGGTGATCAGCCGGAGCTGGGTGGCGTAGGCAGGCGAGTCCGGGCGCAGGTCCAGCTGCCCGCTGGCCGGGTGGAACGCCACGGCCTGGACGTGCTCGGGCAGCCGGGAGGAGACCGCGGCCGCGATGTCCGTCCAGCGGTCCAGCACGCTGCCGCCAGCGGCCGGGATCGCCCAGGCCCGCTCCGCCATCAGGCCCTGGAGCACGGCGGCGAAGCCGCTCGGCTCGCGGCCGTCGCGCTTCACGGCGCGGCGTTCGGGGCGGCGGCGCGGGGTCCGGTCTTCGGTGTTACCGCGCTTGCGGGCGGCCTCGCGGGCGGCGTGCAGCGCGACCCGCGCGAGGTCGACGCCGGTCCGTTCCGGGCCGTCGACGGTGGCCTGCTCGGTGAGGGTGGTGGTCTCGGTCATCTGGGCCTCCTACCGGTGGGTGATGGTCATGAGCGAGCTGCGTGCGGCACTTGCGAGCTGGCGGGCGCGGCGCATCATGTCCGCGCCGTAGATGCGTTCGGCGGCCTCGGGGCCCATGGAGTCGACGGTCAGTTCGATCAGGTCGGTCTCGCCTCGCATGAGCTCGCCCTGTGCCTGGGCGCGCATCTGGTCGATCTGCGGGTCCGCCAGCCCTTGCGGTTCACGCTGGTCATCAGTGGCCAGGGCCTGGTCGTGATGGCGACCGCCGTTCGCCGCTTCCCTGACCTGGGCGAAGGCGGCCTCCACCTCATTGCGGACCGCGCGGCTGGTGGGTGCGTCCCAGTCGCCCTCGTACCGCTCGGTGCGGGCGCGGACCTGCTGAATGCGGTGCCGACGGGCCGCTTCCTGGGCGCCGCGCCACTGCTCGACGGCGTCGGCCCGCTTCTGCGGGGTGTCCAGGACCGTCTCGGCACCGGCCAGCAGCACGGCGAGCAGACCCGAGCCCCGGCGGACCCTTGCCGCCTCGCCGCGCAGGTGCAGCCAGCCCTTGACGTCGGTCACGGTCCATCCGGCATCGGCCACGTTCCGGGCCACCCAGGCGATCCGGGGCACTGAGCAGCCGCGCAGCCAGTCCAGCTCCTGGGTCAGTTCACGGGCCAGCTGGAAACGGCGGCCGACGACGTTCAGCTTCCGGCGACCGCCGGCCTTCGCCTTGGACTTCTTCGGGGTGGGGGACTTGGCATCACCGCTTGCGAGCTTGCTCTCAGGGGAGAAGGAAGTACCACCCGCAGAAGAAGCAGTTGAGGTACCGACCTGCATTGGGGTGCAACGGACCTCATCCGAAACAGCCGTCACAACCCCCTGCTCAGCACCCCCCGCAGAGGCCTTCGCCGGGACCTTCGACGACGTCTTCGAGCGCGGCTTGCGCACCTTCCGGGCCGCCTTCTTCGCCAGCTTCGCCATCAGCTCCCGGCCGGCCTCCGCGATCCCGGACATCGCCCGCGTGTACGCCGGAGCGTCCTCATCGCGCTGCACCGTGCGGATCCCCAGAGCGGCGTCGAACTCCACCGGGATCATCCGCGCGAACTCGCTGGCCTGCGCCGGCCCGTCGGACACCCGGGTGCCCTTGACGATCCACGCGAGCAGCCCCGTCTCCCGCAGGATCTGCAGGTGGTTCTGTACCGACCGCTCCGACAGTCCGGTCCGGCGCACCAGGTACTCGATCCCCGGACGGCACGGGAAGAGCTGCGCGAGCTCCTGGGCGACGCGCACGGTCGTCGGCCCGAACGACCGCGGCCCGTGCGACCGGTGCCGCCGCGGCTTGTAGAGCCCGGACCCGGCGACCCAGTGGACCGCCTGCATCCACGAGTAGCCGTCGCCCGCGATCCGGCCCGCCGACGTCGACAGCCACTGCGACGCCTCCGGCACGAACAGGCCGGGCAGCACGGCGACCGCGTCGACGTCATCGACCGACGAACGCGGAGCGGGAAGCATCAGGGCGGCCGGTGCCGCCACGGCGCTCACCGGCCCGCCCGGATGCACGAGAAAGAGATCATTCCGGCAGCCTCGCGCGGACCGCCTGTGGACAGAGGCCGGGATCCGGCGAGACCCCCGATCCCTCCCGCCCGGCGGGCAACAACTTCGGATCGCGTCCCGCCCCACGGGACGCAGCCCCGCAGCACCGCGGCGACCGGCGCCGCCAGGAGGACAGGGGTCCCCCTCTCGGAAAAGGCGTCGGGGACCGGAGGCGGTGTGACACTCCACCCCGAAGAATCTTCGTGACTAATGCCCTGAACAGGGCAAACAGGGTGTGCGAATCCCGTCACGCGGGAAGCGTGGAGGGCTCGAACCGGTGTGAATCGGGCACGGTCGAGCTGACAAGGGGACGCCAGGTCGTGCACTATGGCGGGGACACCAACTCTCATATGCGAGCCGGACCACCCCGCGAAAGCGGGACGGCCGACGAACTGCCTGGGAGACACCGAGCCCCCTCCGGGAGGAGCGGGTGAGCGTCACCACCACGGCCTGTGGTGGGGGGAGATTTCTCCTCTCATCTCGGTCTTGCTGCGGGGCCCCCGTCAGGGCCCCTCGGGTGGGGTGAAGCACCGGTCGTTGTCAGCGACCGGGGGTGTTGCTGGTGGCCCTTGTCAAAGGGGCTTGACCCGCTTGTCAGGCGGGTTTTGCGATTGGAAGAGCGGCTCGATGAGCCGAAGCTCAGGACCGGCGTCAACCGGGACTGAGCAGCCGACTGGGGTGTCAAGCCCGGTCGGAGCGAAGGGCCGCGCGAGGCCGGTGGATTGTCAGTCCGCTGTTTGGCGCGCGCGGCCGGTGGCGGCTACGTCACCCCGACCCCCTCGAAACCGAAGGCGGAGTCGGCGTACCCGAAACCGGTGCGAGGTCAGTCCTCATCCGACACCTCCTGTACGGCGGCCGGATGTTCCTCGGCTAGCTGGCGAAGGAGCTCGGCGTACTTCAGGCGATTGTTGCGGTGAGGCTGGGTGAGTCCTGCCTCCCACCGTGCGACGGCGACACGCTGGACACCGATGGCCTTGGCGACTTCCGCCTGAGTGAGACCCCCAGCGATACGCAGCTGCTGTCGAACGCGAGGCGGGGGAAGCGTGTCGGCGTCCACGACGGCGCCGATTCGACGCATCGGATCCGGCATTCCAGCCTCCATCTCAGGCAACGTATCGTGAAAAGATACACCACGTGATCTAGGTTCGGCATGCGTTGTCACCGCGAACTGTGTTCCGCGCCTCGCCCGGTAGGGTCCGTGCCCATGTCCCGCCTCGCGTTTTTCGATCTGGACGGCACGCTGGCCGACCGGCAGTCGGCGCTCAGCGACGCGCTGACTCGACTGTGCCGCTCCCGCGCGCTCTCCCCAGATGCCGAGCAGTGGCTGCGCACCGAGCTGGCCGACCGCGCGACCGCCGGCGACTTCGCCCGACTGCGGGAGGCCTTCGGCCTCGAGGTGTCGGCCGCGGACTTGTGGCAGGAGTACGTCGACCTCATGGCGGCAGCCGTCACCTGCCGCTCCGAAGTCCTTGAGGGCCTGGCTCACCTGCGCGCGGCTGGATGGACGATCGGCGTCATCACCAACGGGGCTGGCGACATCCAGCGCGCCAAGCTCGCCGGGACCGGACTCGCCGACCTGGTGCACGGAGTCGCTGCCTCGGGCGACCTCGAGATCCGCAAGCCTGACCGGCGCCTCTTCGAACTCGGAGCCAGACGGTGCGGCGTCAGCCTCGCGGACGGCGGCTGGATGGTCGGCGACAACCCGACCGGCGACGTCGGCGGCGGTCACCAGGCCGGCCTGCGCACCATCTGGCTGCGCGGTCGACCCTGGCCGGACGGCCTTCCCTCCGCGCATCACGTCGTCGACGACGTCACCGACGCCATCGCCATCCTGCTCAACGAGACGGAGTAGCACCGTGGACCAGCCGACCGTCGGCATCCTCCACCCCGGCAGCATGGGCGCCGCCGTCGCCGCCTGCGCCGCGACCAACGCGGCCGCGGTTCTGTGGTGCGAGGCCGGGCGCAGTACCGCGTCCGCTGCGCGCGCCGACCAGTTCGGCCTGACGCCCGTAGCCACGCTGTATGAGCTGCTGGACCGCAGCGACATCGTCATCAGCCTCTGCCCGCCGGCCGCTGCCGAGGACCTGGCGCGCGACGTCGCCGGGCACCGCTTCGCCGGTGTGTACGTGGAGGCGAACGCCATCAACCCCGAGCGCACGCAGCGGATCGCCGCGCTGCTCTCCCACGCCACCGTTGTGGACGGCGGCGTCGTCGGCTCCCCGCCGGTCGGTAGCAAGACGCCGACCCTGTACTTGTCCGGGGCTGCTGACGCGACGGCCCGCATCGAGGCGCTGTTCACGGACACCGCCGTCCAGGCCGCAGTGCTGGGCGCAGAGGTGGGGAAGGCGTCCGCGCTGAAGTTGTCGTACGCCAGCTTCCAGAAAGCATCGCGGGTGCTGGTGGCGCTCGCGGTCGGCATGGCACGCGAGCACGGTGTCGACCAGGAGCTCATCGAGGTCGTCTCGAGGCGCACCGACTCGTACCTGTCCGAGCCGCAATACGTAGCCAAGACCGCGGCCCGCGCCTGGCGCTGGGGCCCGGAACTGGGGGAAGCCGCCGAAACCCTCGCGGCCGCCGGTCTCCCACCGGAGATGCTGCGCGCGGCCGCGTCCACGCTGGCACGGTGGAACGACGCCAAGGACGACGGCGAGCTCACGCTCACCGACGCCCTGGACCGACTCGTCCAGCCGTAGCCCGCGCTCATGCCGTCGCCGCTCCTGCCTGCTGCGCCAGCAGCTGGTCGATGAGCCGCGCCGCGTCCTGCGGCGCCGACGTCGTGGTGTCCACGGTCAGGTCCCAGGCCATGCCAGGGTGCGCGTCCAGGTCCTCGCGGGTCGCGTCCCATGCCGCCAGACGCGCCGCAGTGTCGCTGTCGCCGCGCCCAGCCGACCGCTGCTCGGTCACCTCGCGCGGGCACCACAACAGCACCACCGACCAGTCGGCCGGATAGCCGTCGACCAGCGCCCGGATGCCGTCGACCTGCCCGAGGTGCACCACGGGCACACCGGCCGCGAACCCGGCGTCGACGCCGGGCCGGTCGATCACGTACGTGTTGCCGTACCGTGCGTTCGCGTAGACGACGTCGCCCGCGGCCTCCAGCTCGTGCAGCTGCTCAGCAGTGCCCATCCGATAGCCGGCCGACTTGCCCGTCCCGACCTTGAGCCGGGCGAACTGCGCGTACTTCGAGTGCAGCTCGGTGAGCGCGGTGGTGACGGTGTCCTTGCCCGACGCTGGCGGGCCGTACAGGATCACGCCCTGCTTCGGACTCACGTGTACATCGCCCCCATTGCCTGCCGGGCCTGGTCGGCGAGGCTCACGGCGGTGCCCAGCCGGTTGTCCACCACCAGGTGCGGCACCGCCGGGCGCAGCTCAAGGTCGATGGTCGCCATGTATTCGTCCCACCGCTGGAGTTTCCACGCGTCCCGGGCAGCGGAGCGGAAGGTGATGTACTCCCGCATCGACTCCTCATCACAGCGGACCCACACCGGGAAGACGTCCACGCCCATAGCCGCGGCCTTGTTGGTCAGGCGCTGCATCCAGGCTGCGTCGGTCAACTCCGCGATGAACGGAGCGGAGAGCACGGTGCTGATCCCGCACTTGATGTTCGCCATGGCTGACTGCATGAGGCAGTCGTACTCCACCGATCGGACACGCTCCCGGTAGAGCTCGGTATGCCTGTCGTTCGGATCGCCGCCCAGCGCGACCAGGAGCCGTTCCACCAGCGGTCGTGTGAGCGGGTCCTTGTCGAGCAGGGGCCAGCCAGTGAGCTGGACGAAAAACCTCGCCAGCTCTGTCTTGCCGCTCCCGGCGTATCCCCCGACCAAGATCAGCACGGGGCGATGCGGGTCGCCGCCGGTGTGCCTCCGCTTCCAGGCGTCGATGATGCGCTGCTGGAGAGCGAAGTGTCCTGCGTCTTCGCTGCCGGGCGAGATGCGGTGGATGGCCCGTTCGACGGCCAGGACGTGCGCGCCGTTGAGGTGGTCTTCCATCGGCGTGAGCTTGAACGACGTCTCTTCGCCGGGCAGAGCAGTTCGGAAGCCCAGGTCTGGCTCGGTGGCCCGGTAGAGAAGGCAGTAGGCGCGACGGTAGTGCGGGCCCGGGTAGACCTCGCCCTGCTCGTGCTGCCACAGGGTCTGAGGATTCGCGGCCGGGATCCCCTTCAGCTTGGCCTGCTCAGCGACCTTCCGTAGCCGCTCGCCGGCCTTCTCCAGGGTCAGGCCGTGAGCCTCCCGCTGCTCGCGCAACCGGTCTGGCCGCCACCCTGCTCGCTGCTTCCCCACCCCGTGCCCCTCCGTCATCGTCATGGTCGCGAGCCTAGGGCTCGGGCTCCAAATCTCATGTGTACGTGGATGTTGAAAACCCGTGAACGAGGGTGCGCACGGGCTTCGACAAGTACTTGTGATGTCGCACGAAAGTTACAGGCGGTGTGATGGCCCCTACACAAACGAAGGGATTGGAGGGGCGAATCAGTGGCCATTCACCGAGGGTCAGACGCGACCGCCATGCCACACACCGGGTCGGAGAATGTCCTCCCACACCTCCAACGGGCCTTCGTCGTCGGAGTAGAGGGTCCGCAGGACAAGAACCGGTACAGGCACCTCTGGCGGCACGTCGATGCCGAACTCATCAAGCTCGTTGTTGGAGGCCAACCGTGCCGTGCTCTGCTCTGGCCCTGCGGTGATCGTCTTGCCAGTGCGCTCGGTGTAGAGGTCGTGCCGGAACTTCGGCATCGGTCCCTCGTCAAGCAGTTCCGGCAAGGGCACCAGGGCTCGCATGTGAATCATGTTCAGAGCCAAGACCGTGGGTTTGCCGTCCTGCAAGAACGTTCGGCTCCTCAGCAGAATCTCGTCGTACAGGTCGATCCCGAGAAGGTTGGCCACCTCGGAATCGGCGCAGGAGCGAAGAACGGAGCGAGAGTTCACGTAGGTCTCCCGGGGAGCCAGCGGCCTGCCGGTGCGACGAAGGCGCTCCAAACGTGCGGCGCCCGTGAGGATAGACGGCGGGATGTCGCTCGGGCCAAGCACGGTGGTGCCGCTGCCCTGTGTCGTACGAATCAGTCCTTCCGCCTCCAGGGCTTGGTAGGCGCGATGGACCGTTGCCGTGGCTCCCTTGCCTTCGGCGACAAGGGCCTGGACCGACGGGAGTCGATCACCAGGGCCGTAGTCGCCATTCTCGATTCTTCTCGCGATCTCATCCGCGATCTGCCGCCACTTTGGCGGCTTCGGGACCGGAGCTGTCATGGCGACTCCTCTCGGCTCGGCTTGTGCCGAACAGTCAACCACATTCTAGAAGACCTTGACATCTCTTCTAGAAGACTTCATGGTGGTGTCTGCGGCCAGCGCTAAGCGCCTTCCGCACCAGTACGACTGCACCATCGCGGTTCCTGCGGCTCGTCTCTTCGGAGGCAGGCAGGTGGTCGGAGGCGGTAGCACAACCAAACCCCCCGGTCGGCAGGACTGCTTGCACGACATCAGCGCTGATGCGCTGTCTGTCTGCCAGGACTCGGGCATTGGCTCGTGGGCCTGGTGGGCGGAGAGAGCATCCGCCCGCGAACACCCTCCTTCTCTCTTCCTCCCGAGGAGTCGCCATGCCTGAGCTCGCCATGCCCAAAGCCGCTATGCGCAAGGGCCGCACCCGCACCTCCCGCCTCAGCTCCCTCGACGCGATCGTCCTTTCGACCCTGTCGCCCGGTCACATCGACATGCGGACCGTGGAGACCACGCAGACCCGCCGTATCTCGCTGGTGTGCCCGGACTGCGGCACCTGGGTGGCCGTCACCCCCCACCGCGGCACCTACCTGCTCAAGACGGTTCCGCACCACACCGGCAAGGCCGGCGTCGCCGACGCGATCCGCTGCCGCTCCAGCAACCGCCTCGTCGACGTGGACATCACCGACTACGCCTGGCGCCGCCAGTACAGGGACTGGGCGCGCGAGGAGCGCCTCGCGGTCGACCTCACCCGCCACCGCCGCGCCACCGTTCAGACCCTCAAGGTCGCCCGGCCGCAGGAGCGCCCCGCCGACCGGCGAGCCCAGTGGGAGCGTGCGATGCCCGCCGCCCGCCGGGCCGACGCCGCCCGCACGATCCCCGCCGACGCGATCCCCACCACTCGCGGTCGGGCCGTCGACGGACCCGCTGGCGCCCCGCCGGCCCTGATCCCCCAGACCGCCGGAGACCACCGCTCCGTCCGCGCCCTGGCCATCGGCATCCTTCACGCCCTGGCCCACGCCGGTACGGACCAGTCGGCGAGCGATGCCCTGGCGGAGCACGTCACCCGCGCCGCCTACACGCACCTGGCCACGATGTGGGGCCGTCCGCTGACCCCGGCAGACCAGCCCGCGCACACGGCTCTCGTGGCTGCGGTCAAGGCCGCGTTGCCCGCTGTGATGCCTGGCGAGACCGCCGCCGCGTACACCGCCCGTTGCCGCGGGGCCGTACTCGCCGCCTGAACAGCCCGGACGGACGCCCACGATCACCGGCCACCCCAGTACACCAAGGGGTGGCCGCTGGTCGTGGCCGGTCGTACGACCCGCCAAAACGGCGACAGCCCCAGGGATTGGGCCCCCGGGGCTGTCCAGGACCTGACTCGGAGGACCTGATGCAGCAAAGCATGACACGCACCATCCCCGCCCCGGCGAAGGGCCCGGACCGCGAGCGCACCGTCGCTCTCCACCGGCTGGTCCGCCACCTGGTGGCCGACGGCGACGCACGGGCCGCGAAGGCCGGCCGCCGCGCCCGCCGCACCCTCTCCGAGATGGAGACGGTCCGGTGAACGCCGTCCTCAGCCTGACCGACGCGGAGCGCGAGGAGCTCTCGCGCAAGAACGCTGAGCAGAACAAGCGGTCGGAGAACAACCGCCGCTGACTCCCCCGGCATTGCCCGTCGTACCCGCCCCGTTCCGGGCGGAGAGCGTCGGGAGCTCACCCCCGCTCCGGCCATCCGGCCGCCAACACGTGAACAGCCCCGGGGATTGCGCCCCCGGGGCTGCCGTACGGACCTTCTGGGAGGCCCTGATGAACCGCTCCATCGTACGCACGACCTACGCACCCTCCGCCGACCTGCCGGTCGACACCGACTGGCGGGCCCGCTCGGTGTGCAAGGACGAAGACCCCGACCTGTTCTTCCCGATCGGCAACACCGGCCCGGCGCTGCTGCAGATCGAAGCGGCGAAATCGGCCTGCCGTCGCTGCCCGGTCATGGAGCGCTGCCTGCAGTGGGCGCTGGAGAGCGGCCAGGAGCACGGCGTGTGGGGCGGCACCGACGAGGACGAGCGGCGCCGGATGAAGCGCCGCGCCGCTCGGAAGCGTGCCGACGCCTGACCACTGGACGGGACCGGCGGGCAACTTCTGGCCCGCCCCGCAGTACTGCCATCGACTGGCCGCCCGTACGACGGGCGGCCGGTCTTTCGCACGTCTCCAGCCCGGGAAAGTCTCGGGCTTCCTTCCTCTCCGGGAGAGCTCATGGACTGCACCACCCCGACCGTCACCGGCACCCGGCTGCCGGACTCGCTGTGCACGCACACCCCGAAGTGCCCGTCGGCCGACAGCCCGGACCGCGAGGCCGCCGTCGTCGTGGCTGGCCACCCGGAGCAGGGCTGGAGCCTGCTGTGCAACGCCGTCGTGCTCTTCGAGGACACCGGCGAGCTGCTTCCCGACGGACGCGTCGTCGCCCCGCACCGGCCCCTCGCGGCCGCGGCCTGACTGACGGCTGCCTGATCCGCCCGCACCGACCGCCCATCACCGTGGCGGCCGGGTCGGGCGGTGACGGGGAGCCGGACAGCCCGGACCAGCTGATCTGAACGGGAGTTCCTTATGACCCTGGACATGTCCAGCTACGGCAAGAGCCGCTGGGTGAAGACCCACCCGAACCACGTCTACACCTTCGGCGCGCTCGAGCCCGTGCTGAGCATCCTCGACGTGCGGGGCTTTGCGCTGCACAACCTGTTCCTGATGGGTTTCAACGACGACTGCGGCACGATCCTGTTCCCCACTGAGTCACGCGCCGAGAACGCGGCGGCCGCCCTGGAGCCCGCCTTCGAGACGAAGGTCTACCTCTTCGCCACCCACGAGGGCGAAAGCGTGTGGGCGACCGACTACACCCGGCGTGCGCTGGACGGCACCACTCTGTCCGCGTTCATCACCAACCTCACGCTCAAGGACGGCCGCCAGGTCATCAAGGACGGCCGCTGGGTGCGTTGATGTGCGTCGGCCTGCCGACTGCCTCCCCTGCCCGGACCGTCGCACCAGACGGCGCGGACAGGGCGGCGGGGAGCCGGACAGTCCGGACCACGTGATCGTCAAGGAGCTACGGATGCCCTTCTCCACCCCGGCCGCCACCGCGGCGGCCACCACGTTCAAGGTCGACGACTTCGTGCTGTACCGCGACCCCGAGATGTTCTGGGCGGGCAAGCCGGGCCACACGGTCGTCTGCCGCGTCACCTACGCCGAGCGGTACACCAGCGGCACGATCCGCTACACGCTCACGCCGGTGACGGGCGGACTGATCCGTAACGCGCAGGGCGACTACATGCGGCTGCTGCCGCCGCTCGACGCGATGCGGGACATCGACACCGCCCCGCTGAACACCGCCGACGCCGCCGACGGCATGACGGCGGCCGCGATGGCCTGGCTCGCCCAGCAGGCCGCCACCGCCAACCGGCGTCCGGAGTTGCCGCCCCACTGACCCCGCCCCCTCAAGCCCTGCCGGGCCGTCGTCCCTCCCCCGAGACGGCGGTCCGGCAGGCATACATCGGAAAGGACCCCGCCTGTGAGCACCCGACGCCAGCCCGCCCGCAAGGCTCCTGCCAAGAAGACGACGGCCAGGGCCAAGACCACCCCGGCCACCAAGACGACCGCGACGGCCGGCTCGAGCGAGGCCGCCGACACGACGGTGGGCACCGAGCCCGCCCCCGCCCCGGCGCCGGTGCCGGAGGTCGACACCGAGGCGATCGTGACCGCCGCCCGCGCTGAGGCCGACCAGCTGCTGGCCGCCGCGCGCACCGAGGCGGAGGACCTGATCGAGCAGGCCCGCCGCAAGAGCGCCGACGCCGAAGGCGCCGCGCAGAAGGCGCAGGCGGAGGCGGACAGCATCCTCGCCGTCGCCAAGGACCAGGCGATGCGGATGCGCAAGCTCACCGAGGAGCAGATCGCGTCGGCGGAGGAGACCGTGCAGCGCGCCCGCACGATCGCCGACGGCGACCTGGCGGCGGCCGAGCAGACCCTCGCCCGCCGCCGCCAGGCCGCGGAGAAGCTCCAGGCCGAGGCCGAAGCCGAGGCCGCCCGGATCGTGGAGGCCGCTCGTGCCCGCGCCGCGCAGCTGCGCACCGAGGCCGAGCAGGACAAGGACCGCGTCCAGGCCGAGGCCGACGCCACCGCCGCGCACGCCGCGCACCTGGTGGAGGAAGCCAAGCAGCGGGCCGCCGACCTGGTGGCCGCTGCCGAGGACGACGCCCGCGCCCGCCGCGAGGCCGCGACCGAGATGCGCCAGCAGGCGGAGAAGGACTCCGAGCAGCTGCGCACCCAGGCCCGCGAGGACCTCGCCACGGCCGAAGAGGACGCGGCGAGGATCCTGGACCACGCCCGCGGCCAGGCCGCCGAAGTGCTGCGCGAGGCGGAGCAGGACGCCGACGACACGCGCGGCGAGGCGCAGCAGGTCCTCGAGGCCGCGCAGGCCCGTGCCGAAGAGGACGTCCTGAAGGTTCGCTCGATCGCGGAGGCCAAGGCGGCCGGCGCCATCTCCAGCGCGGAGGCCGCCGCGTCCGAGCGGATCACCGCGGCGGAGAAGGAGGCGGGCCGCCTGGTCGCCGACGCCAAGCGGGAAGCCGAGCAGGTCCGCAACCGCGCCCGTACCGAGCAGCAGTCGGCGTGGAAGGAGCTGGAGGCGACCCGCGAGGAGGTCGCCAAGGCCCAGGCGCTCATCGCGAAGCAGGAGAAGAGGAAGAACTTCGTCAACACCTGGGGGCCGCGCGTGGCCCTGGGCGCGACGATCGTCCTCACCGCCTCCGGCGAATTCGCCCTGGCCAAGCTGAGCGGCTGGCCCGCGGAGGTCGCCTGGGCGCTGCCGCTGGCGATCGACGTCTACGTCGTGCAGGCGTTCCGCCGGCACCGCGACGTCGCGGGCGCGCTGATCCTCATGGTCGCCGCGAACGCGATCTACCACCTCGCGGACGCCGGACTGGTCGGCGTCGACAAGAAGGGCGACCCGCTGTGGTGGCTCATCGTCGGCGTCGCCGCCATCGCCCCGTGGGTGATGTGGCGCATCCACCAGATCACCAAGGAGCCCGGTGAGACGGACTCCGGTGAGACCGGCACCGCGGGCGGCGCCGGGCCGGATGAGACCACGCGCACCGCGCCCGCCGGTGAGACCGAGCACACCCGGGCCGCCGATCTCACCGGCTTCGGTGAGACGGTTCCCCACCCGCGCACCGCCCCGGCACTCGTTGCTGAGATGGGTGAGGGTGAGACCCGTCGGGAGCTTGAGACCGGTTCGGCTGAGACGAGCGGCCCGGTGAACACGACTGAGACGGCGTCTCACGCGAGTGAGACGCGCAGGTCAGACGGTGAGACGGACTCCTCGGACACCGGCGTGACCCCGGTTCCGCTGCGCTCCGGTGAGACCGGCCGCCCCGCGCTCGCCCGGGACGCTGAGATCGAGGGGCAGATCACCTCGCTGCTCAGTCTCATGTACCGGCGCCAGGGTGCGGAGACCGTCTCAGTGGACGAAGCCAAGGACGTCCTCGGTGTCTCACGCGCCACCGCCGGCCGCCGCCTTGAGATCGCACGGACCCGCTTCCGCGACGTCTCGTGAGATCGCAGGGCGGCAACCGACCGCCGACGGGCCTCGCGCCCTGACGCACCGCGCCACTCAACGGACCGCCGGAAAGGCCGGCGCACCGCACCGTCCGGCACACACCAGTGAGGGCCAGCCCGAAGGAAGCGGGCTGGCCCTCGCTGCGACTGCCGGAAGCAGTCGACAGCCCCACCAGTACACCAGGAGGGAAACCCCGCCGTGAACAGCAACGACCCGAACTACTCCCCTCTGCGCGACGTCGCGCAGAACCCGGAGGCAACCGCCCGTTACCTGGCCGACGTTCAGCGGGTCCTGCTGGACATCGGCAAGAACCTGGAGACCCTCGCCCAGGAGGTCCGCGTCCACTGCCGCGACACCCACGTCGAGGGTGACCGGTTCTACGACGCCTGGCTGCGCGCTCAGCCCGTGGAAAGGGCGTTCAAGGACGTCCTGAAGAACGTCGAGGCCGTCACCAAGGGCCTCGAAAAGGGCGCCTACAAGCGCCGCGCCCACGATGAGGCGGTCGCAAATACCGCCCGAAAGCGAAAGGAAAAGGAGCTGGAAAGGCAGCGTAAGAAGAACCCGAAGCCGCTCCAGGTCGCGCCGAATCCGCCGCAGCAGGGTGCGCAGAGTCAGAATCTCGGCTATGGTGGTCCCACGTCGATTTACGACATGGGTAACAGGGAGTCGGCGTGACGCGCCCCCTCACCAGCGTCGAACGCTCCATTCAAGGGCGGATGAGCTGGTTGCAGGAAGAAGAGCGCAAGGCGATCGAGAGTCGCGGAGAAATCGGCCGGATGGAATTCTGGCTCCGCCTTACTCGGTCCGAAATCACCAAGGAAGTCAAAGTCGGTCGCGGCGATGTCATCGCTGGATTCACGCAGGTCTGCCGCCTCTTCAAGCTGGTCCTGGAGAAGCGGCAGGCGGGCGACCCGCGGCTGTTCGACCACCTCATGCAGTACGCGGACACCGTCCTCAAGCAGCACGGCCCGCGTAACTGAGCGTCACCAACGAAGGCCCCGCCGGGCTCCGGCGGGGCCTCGCGCGCGTAAAGCGTGCACACGTGCACGTGCACGCGCGTGCACACGAGACCCCACTGTCTGTCAAGTCCCCCTGGAGGGAGGTGCACCGTGTCCGACGACTCCGATGAGGCCGGCGGCGGAACCCTGGTCCATGGCCCCTGGAGCGGTGATTCCTCGTACGCGCTGCCGCCGATCCCGGATTTCATCGACACCATTCCCCCGCCGGAAGACATTCCGGAGGCTCCCCCGGAGAGCCCGGAGGAGACGACGATGGAATTGCCGCCGATTCCGGCTGCTCCGGACCCGGCTACGGCGCTGCGTTCGGAAGGAATTACGGCACCGGAAACCGGTGAAGATGACGGCGAATACGAGGAAGGCGAATACGAGCAGCCTCGTTCTCTCGCTGACCGTCTCGGTGACTGGCTGGAATTCCGGCTGGAAAGGGCGCGGGCGCTTCACGAGGGTGAAGCGCCTTTCCGTGAGGCCGAAATAGCGCGGAAGGCCGCGCTGCTGGAGGGCCGCACCGCGCAGGAAGTCGCGATGATGGAGCAGAACGGAAAACTCCACGCCGCGATGATGAAAGCGAAGGGCGACAAAGCGGCGGCGCGCGGAAAGGCCGACGCCGACCGCATGAAGTCGCCCAGCTCCGGCCTGGGCGCGGACAAGGGCCGCTCGAAGGCCGGCGGCGGAGGCGGCTCGCGCGGCGGAGGGGGCGGCACGGGGCCGTCCCGCAGCAACTCCGGCTCGGGAACGAACCGGCCCAACTCCTCGCGCGGCTCCAACTCCGGCGGCACCGCCGGGCGTTCCGGCTCCGGCTCCGGCTCCGGGGGCAGCGGTAGCGGCAAGGGCGGCACGAAGGGCCCTGACCGCTCCTCTGGCAGCCGTACACCCAACTCCGGGCGCGGCGGGACCGCCGGGGGTCCGAAAGGCTCTCAGAAGGGCTCTGGCAGCTCCCACCGGAGCGGCAGCGGCAGCTCGAAGGGGGACGGCGGCCGGGGCCAGCACGGCCCGGCCTCCAACGCCCGTGCCGAACGGGCCCGCGGCCGCCAGGAGCGCGCCGGCACCCGGCAGGCCGGACGGCAGGAACGGCGCACCGCCGGTCACGCCGCCGGCGTCGCCGACCGGACCAAGAACCGGGACCAGGCCCGCGCGCACCGGCAGCAGGCCTGGGAGGACCGCCGGGCCAAGAAGGCGGAGCGGGACGCGGCACGGAAGGCGAAGCGGGAAGCCGCCGCGTCCTCCGAGCCGGGCCGCACGACCCTCGGCAAGGCCGTCGGCGAGGAAGCCCAGCGCCGCTGGGACAAGCGCCGCGCCGACACGGAGGCCGCCAAGGCCGCGAAGGACGGCAAGGCCGGCACGGCGAAGGTCAGCTTGACCAAGGACAAGGACAAGGCGAAGAAGGAGGAGGCCGCCAAGGACAAGGGCACCGACGGCAAGGGCGAGAAGGGCGCCAAGGACGGACCTGACGGGGCCTCCAGCGCCACGAAGGACGACAAGGCGTCCGATGAGCCGGGCAAGGCCTCCAAGGCCGGTGACGAGCCGTCTGACGGCTCGAAGAAGAAGCGCCGCCGGTTCCGTCGCCGCCGCACCGCCGACACCGACGAGGCCGGACGGCGTCGCCGCACCCGCGGCCCTCGCCGTACCCGCCGGACCGGGCGCCGTGAGCGGCCGGCGGACAGCCCGTTCGGTGCGGAGGACTCCACCCCGACGGTGGAGTGGCCCGAGCACGACACCCGCCCGCCCAAGCCCGCCGCCAAGGGCGAGGACGACATCGTCGACGCGGACATCGTCCCCGACGCCCCCGCGGCCGTGACCACCGGTGCCAAGGGCCTGCCGCCCGCGCCGGAGAAGCACACCGCGCGGCCCGGCACCAGCCGACCCCCCACTAGCACGGAAGGGAACAGCGTGAGCAGCTCGCAAATCAGCAGGCCGTCCGGCGCGGGCGGCCTCGGGGCCCAGCACCGGACCGACATCACGTTCGACCAGTACCTGGTGGAGATGGCGAACATCGCCATCAAGGCCGCCTCCGACCAGGAGCGCGCCGAAGCCCTGATGGAGGCCCTCGCCAAGGTCGCCGACGCCCTGCGGGACATGGCCGCCGACCTGGTCGGCGACCACAACATCTCCACCGCCGTCACCGACCTGATCACGGACCTGGCCGACTCCGCGGCCCGCATGAAGGGACAGGCCCAGCGCTGTGCCGAGCAGTGCGGCCTCGCCAAGGAAGCCGCCAAGCTCGCGGCCGGGATGGTCGCCCGCGTCTACGGCGAGGACATGGCCGTCAAGGAAGACGCCGGCCTCAAGCACGCGTCGGCCGCCGCCCACCACGACTAAGCCCTGGAGGAAACCCGCTGATGAGCAGCGACCTGGCACCCCGCAACACCAGCGCGGCGCCCGCCGTGGCCGACGACGACAACCGGTACGAGGCCGTCCAGGCCAAGCTGGACAAGCTCGGCAAGGCCATGGACGACGCCACCCTCGAACTCGAGGGACTGCGGCGCAGCATGCAGGCCAACGCCAAGCACACCGACAGCGTCGCCACCGACATTGAGAACGCCGACCTGGACCCGAAGTTCGTCAGCCTCACCGCCAACGTGGCCACCGCCCTGGACGGCGCCGCCCGGGAGGCGAAGACGCTGTCCGACACCGCCCAGGAGACCGCCGACCTCACCCACGAGACCCGGCGCACCCACGCCAAGCTCTACGGCGCGCTGGACGACATCCGCTCCAACCGACGCGAGAAGACGCCCCGCCCGGGCTTCTTCAACCGCTGACCCCACTCCCCCACCCACCACCCCTCACCACGGGCGGCCCCGCACACAGTGCGGGGCCGCCCGTGCCCGTTCCGCGAAGGAGACCACCGGTGACCACGCCGCGCAGTGTCGCGCTCGAACGCCTCGCCTACACCCTCGCCGCGCCCGTGCTGGCCGTGGCCCCGAACGTCTACCCCGACAGCCCCGTCAGCTCCGTCGTGCAGCTGGCCGGCGCCGCCGCGATCGGCGGCATCTTCCTCGCCGCCAAGAGCGACGAGCCCGGCGCCGGACGCAAGATCCTGCGCTGGTCGCCGCTGGTCCTGGCCGCCGCCGTCGACGTCGCCGCCGGGCACACAGGCGGCTTCGGCCCGTACTGGCTGGACGGACTGCTCGCCGCCGGATGGGCGGCGGCCGGCTCCTTCGTGCTGCCGTTCTCCCGGCACGCCCGCCGCCGGCACCGTCCCGCCGTCGCCGCCCCGGCCCCGCAGCTTCAGCCCGCCGCAGCGCCGGAGCCGTCCCCGGCCATGCCGGACGACGGCGCGGACCTGCTCACCCGCGAGGCACGGATGATGTGGGAGCGCGCCGGGATGCCCGCCCGCACCCACGTCGTCAAGGCCACCCGGATGCCCGGCATGCGACACGACATGATCCTGCTGCTGCGCGCCTCGGAGACCGGCCGGCCCATCACCGGTCTGTCCCCCGAGGCCGTCGGCGCGGCCTTCGCCGTGCCCGCGAGTGACGTCGTCCTCGCGGACATTCCGGCCCAGCCCGGCCGCCAGGGCGGACCCGGCTGGATGGAGGCCCGCATCACCCCCGAGGCCAACGCCCGGCGCCGCACCAAGCCGACCGACCAGGAGCGCTGGATCGACCGGGTCGCCGGCCCCAAGGGCGGCGCCCCCGGCTCCGAGCTGGTCCACAAGACCCGCGACAACGAGCGCGAGGTGACCTTCTACCGGGCGAAGATGAGCGACTCCACCGAGTCCCCGCGCATCGACCTGCCCAAGGTCTGCCGCGCGCTGGACCTGCCCGAGGACGACTCCTGTGTCTTCGTCCTCATCGACGGCTCGGAGTTCCTGATCAGCGCGTTCGACACCCCGCCGCTGTCCGCGATCTTCCCCGCCACCCGCGAGCTGCTCACCCCGGACGCCAAGGGCATGTACGTGTGCGGGTTCACCATCACCGGCCAGCCGGTGAAGACGATGGTGTACCAGCACGACAAGAACGCCCCGGCCCACGGCCTCACGCTGGGGGTGTCCCGGTCCGGCAAGACGCAGTTCTTCGCGATCCACATGGCCGCCCAGTCCCTGGACGGCCAGGTCGTGTGGCTGGGCACCGTCCGCAAGGACGAGAAGACGAGCGTGCTAGGCCGGTACATCGACCGGCAGGGCTCGAACGCCCTGTGGATGGCCCGCTCGCTGCGGGCGGCGAAGGCGCTGTGCGAGATCCGGGCGGACATGCCCTGGCCGCACGACGGTCAGCCGCACGACTACAAGCCGGGCGACCCGCGCTGCCCGTACCGGCAGCTCAACGTCTACGGCGATGAGTTCATGACCGCCGCGCAGGACGCGGACTTCGGTGAGTTCATCCAGAAGGACGGCGAGGACCTCACGGTCACCGGACTGAAGTACGGGATCGGCTTCAACCCGGCCGGGCAGTCGCCGTTCGCGCACAACGGCTTCTCCACCGAGATGAAGGACAACCTGCGCCAGAACTCGAGGCCGGTCATCTTCAACATGGGTTCGCCCGGCGCCACCCGCAAGGCGGCGGAGGGCACCATGGAGAACGCCTACGACGTGCCGACCATCCCGGCCCGCTACTCCCGCAGCGAAGGCTCCGCGATCGAGCGGGCCATGCGCGGCGAGGCCGACCCGGAGAACGGTGTCAGCACGGGCGGCGTCGCGGTCATCGTCCTCGACAACGGCCGCGCCGTGCTCATGCGGTCGCTGTACGCCGACTTCGACACCGACCTGTCCAACCTGTTCCCCGACGAGGTCAACCGGCTCACCGACTACGAGATCAGCGAGCTGGAGAAGCGCGGCCTGTGGTTCGACTGGAACGAGCCCGTGCGGCCCGGCGAGTTCTGGCCCGAGCCCGACGAGGACGACGACGGTGACGGCAAGTCCCGCCGCCGCCGCGGCGGCGGAGGGGGAGGAGGCGGCAAGGGCGGCGGCAAGCGCGGCAGCCGCCGCTCGGAGCCGCAGGTCGCCTCTCCCCGCCAGGCGCTGGAGGCCATCAAGAGCCTCACCGACGCCTGAACCCCATCCCCATCCATCCACGGGGCCGGCCCGCCCGAGCGCGGCCGGCCCCACCCCGACACTCGAAGGAGCACCACCCGCCGTGGCCCTCTCCCTCTCCGCCGCCGTGCTGCTGGGCATCATCGTCGCCGTCCTACTCAAGGGCGGCCACGTCCGCTTCGGCTCCATGCTGGCCTGCACCTTGTTCGGCTTCACCCTCGCCGCGACCGGCCTGGCCCCGGCCATCAACAGCGGCCTCGCCTCGATCGCCGGACTGCTCTCCAGCCTCTAATCACCAGTTTCGCCAACGCAGCAGTAAAGCGCCGGTATCTGGCGCATGCTCTTGTCGGGCCCCACCACAGACCCGGGGAGGGACAAGGGCATGGCACACCTGCACTACACCTGCTGGCGCTGCGGCGAAGACTGCGTGGTGCACGGCGTGGGGTGTGACTGCTGCGACCTGGTCGAAGTCCCCGACGAATGGGACTGCTGGAACTGCGGCGCGCTGAACTACACCCCCGACGACTAGCGCCCTTCCCCCTCCCCCGCTGCACGACGCCGAAGGGCGCCGCCGGAGAACGATCCGGCGGCGCCCTTCGGGGTCCCCTGCTTGGAGCCCGCGATGTCCCACACCCCGGCCAGCCCCGCCATAGACCCGCCTGCCCCGACCACCCAGCCCGCCTCGACCGCGTCGCCGGCGGAGCTCACCCTCGAGGAACGCCTGACGTTCATTAAAGCGGCGATGACCGCGCGTCTGGACGAAGCGGCCGTCGCCTACGAGGTCAACACGGCGCACATCCCCACCGAGTCCGTGGACCTGTCCGACGTCGTCACCGTCCCGCTGACCCCGACGCTCCAGCCGCCGCCGGAGTCCTACCCGACGCCGGTCGCGGCCCTTCTGCAGCGCGCCCACCACCGGCTGCTCACCGGCGGCTGGTGCTCCGGCGCGCTGGTCGACGAGGACGGCGCCCGCTGCATGCTCGGGGCCATCCGAGCCGAGGCCCGCGGCGACAGCGGCCTGGAGGCCGACGCGGCCGCCGTGCTCCTGGACGCGATCCGCCGCAAGTTCGGCGACGTCGACTCCGTGCCGTCCTTCAACGACGCCCACGGCAGCAGCCGCGTCCCCATCCGCATGGTCGACCAGGCCGCCGGCCTCGCCGACGCCCGCGGCCTGTAACCGCTCCGGGTCCACTGCCTCGCGCCCGAACCCCGCACCCGGGGGGCCGGACGCGGGGGCAGGCCACCCGGCCGGACACCCACGCACGCCACCGACTTCCCAGACGAAGGAGCGACTGCCCCATGTCCCACAACGACAGGCAGATGAACGGCCAGCACCGCCCGAACAGCATCCTCGACCAGCTCGAACTGCCACCCGCCCGCAAGGGCACGCAGCGCCTGGCGCGGTTGCGTACCGCTTGGCGCAAGTCCTGGGAGGAAGGCGGCTTCCTCTACCAGCGGTGGGAGGAGCTGTTCCAGGCCCGGCACGCCGGATGGCACGAGATCGCCGTGTGGATCAAAACGGCCGGTTTGCTCGCCGGGCTCAGCCTCATCGTGATGATGGTCGACGCCGCCGGCGACATCGCCTCCGCCACACTCGCGGGCCTCTCCGATGTCCAGGCCACCGACGCCGGTGACGGCAGCGGGCTGTGGGGCACGGTCGACCACCCGATTCGGGCGTTCCTCGCCGACCAGGCCGCCCACCTCGCCGTCGCGCCCGCCGCCCTGTACGCGTTCTGGCAACTGGCCGGACTGCTCGGGCTCATCGGCGGGTTCTTCGGCAACGCCGGCGCTCGCATCGCCTGGACGCTGTGGGGCTTGGCGAGTCTGGCCATGATCTGGTCCGCAGCTCCGGCCGGAGGACGCGCCGCCGCGACCGGGCTCGCCGCCCTGATGTGGGCCCTCGCCAGCGCCTTCGCGCTGCGCGGCCTGACCCTGCGGCCCATCGTCCACAACCACCCGCCGCAGTTCATGCCGCAGTTCAACCCCGAGCTCCACCTGCACGCCAACCTCCCCGCCCCGGCCCCGGCGGGCGACGACTTCGACGACAACGTCCACCCGCTCCAGCGCTGACCGCACGCTCCGCACCCGCTGAAGACCTGACGCCCTGCCTGGTCCTCGCCCGCCCCGCACCCCAGGGGCCGGGCGAGGACGGGACAGGCCGCCCGGCCGAACGCACCACCCGCCGCGCCCCGCCGACACCAGCACCACGTCGACGGGGCGCAGCGCTGCCCACCGACGACTGGAGGAGATCACTCGTGCTCATCCCCCGCCCGCGCCGCCGGATCGGCCGGCCCCGCCCGCAGCGTCCCGGCCCCCGCTACCCGCAGCGCCCCGACCGGCTGCCCGGCGCCTGGAGCCGCTGATGCCCAGGAGGCGCAGGAAGCGGCGCCGCGAGATCAAGCGCGTGCCCCGCTCGGAGGCGTTCCTGCCGGAGTTCGATCGCGGCACGGTCCCCGAAGGACTCGTCACGCGGCGCCAGCTCAGGGACATGGGCCTCAGCCCCGGCGGCAACGACGGCCCTGTCGCGATCCTGCGCTGCAAGTGGTGCTCGTACCGGCCGCAGTGGTCGTGCAACCACCCCACCCGCGGCTTCCTGCTCCGCGTCGACCTGGCCGTGCCCAAGCGCGTCCCGACGCGCGCTTAGGAATGGGCCCTGGACCGGGCCATGGCTGCACGCCAGACCTGCGGGGACTGCGGGAGACGGTTCTTCTTCTGCCTCTCGAAGAAGCTCGGCTGTTGCATCGAGTGCTTCGACGGCACGCCCGTGGACCCCAGCAGCTACCTCGCACCCGCAGCCCTGGCCGCTCACCGGCTGGCCGCGTAACGCGGGCCCCGTCCCGGCCATACAGGCCGGGACGGGGCCGCACCGGGCGGCCGCAGCACCGGCAAAAGGCCGGCCGCCCGCTCCCTCACCCCTTCGAGATCAGGAGACCTCCAGCATGCCCCGTCACCTCACCACCGAGCGCCTCGCCGTCTTCAGCACCCTGCTGGCCACTTTCGGCGAGCTGCATCCCCTCTGCGACCACTGGGCTCAGGGATCCACGTCGGCTTCCCTGAAGCGGCTGTACGGCGACCATCTCGTTTACCGGGATGGCACCCCCGTCGACCAGAACCCCACCCGCGAGGAGAGCGGTGAACCGGTCTGGGGAGCAAGCATCCTTGGCCGCCACCACGTGACCCGCCACGTCGCCTCATACACCGCCGTGCAGGTCGCAGCGACCATCGGCATCACCCGCGTGTTCGGCTACCGCCTCACGCCGACCGCGCTGCTCGCCGGTGCGGCCATCAATGCAGGAACGCACGCCGCAATCGACCGCGGCGCCTTACTGCTGTGGCTGGCGAGGAAGACCAAGAAGACCGGCTACATCGAGCACTGCCAGGCGGTCCGTCTCGACGACGAGGGCGTGGTCACCAAGGAGGTGACCGGGCCGGGTAGCGCATGGATGGAGCTGGACGCAGCCCTTCACCGTGCCATCGGCATCGGCGCCGCCGCCGTCACCACCTGGCTCACCACCCGCCCCGGCGGCCGCCGGTGAGCCGCACCCGCCTGGACCGCGTACGGGCCTCGCTCGGCATCGCCCAGCTCGCCCTCCAGCAGATCGAGGACGACCTGAACGCCGCCGACGTCGACGCCCGCGAGCTCGCCGCGATCCTGCGCGAGCTCCAGGAGGACATCGACCACCCTGGCGGCCTCTTCCCCGCCCTCGCGCAGCTGGTCAGTACCGCCGCACGGCGGGCGGAGCAGCTCGAGCCCGACCGCGACGGCGATGCCTCCTGTCCCCTGCACGAGGCCGCCGCGCTGCTCACCGACAACGCCGGGCAGCGCCTGAACTGGGCGGCCCGCTCCCTCGACCCGCAAGGAGACGACGCATGACCTCGGTGCTGTACCCGGACCTGCCCGAGAACAGGCTGATTGTCCTGATCGGTGCCTCCGGCTCGGGCAAGTCGACGCTGGCCCGCACCTGGCCGGCCTCCCAGGTCCTCTCCCTCGACGACCTGCGCGGCACGGTCAGCGACGACCCCGGCCGGCAGGACGCCACGGCCGATGCCGCCGACGTCCTCAAGCTGATCCTGGAACGCCGGATGGCCCGCAAGCTCAACACGGTCATCGACGCGACCAACGTCGAACAGAGCGTGCGGGTGGAACTGGTGATGGCCGCCAAGCGGCACGGCATGCCGACCGTCGCGGTCATCGTCGCCACGCCGCTGCCGGTCTGCCTGGAGCGCCAGGGCCCGCGCCCAGCCAACCGGCGCGTGCCCGAGGACGTCGTCCGCGCCCAGCACCAGGCCATGGTCGCGTCCCATCAGCGGCTCGCGGCCGAAGGCTTCAACACGGTGGTCTTCGCCGACGCCCTGTACCGGCTGGAGCCGTTCCTGGAGCGACTCTCGCAGGTGCGGGAGGCCGACCTCGGTCGTGACGGCAGCGAGGGCCTGGGCGACCTGTGGCTGGCCCGCCGCTTCTTCGGCCCGGAGATCCTGCCGCTGTGGCGGTGGCGGCCGGGCTCGAACCTGGTGACCGGCCGGGACCGCGTCGCGGAGATCCGCCTCGGCCAGCAGTACCTCACCCTCGCGCTGCGCGAGGACGTCGACGGCGAGGGCGACTTCGGCTTCGACATCCTGCTGCCGTGCCCCTTCGACCCGGAGTGCGACGGGCAGGCGTGGGCGCCGGCCTACAGCGTCAGCTGCCTGTTCCGGGCGCTGACCGGCGCCATGGACAACGACCCGGACCTCGTCTGCACCGTCCACGGCGACGGCGTGGACCAGGAGGACGACGACCACGACCTCCAGGACGACGACCCCGAGGGCCGCGCCGACCTCGAAGCGCAGTACGCCGACGCGGTCCGCGCGTGAGGCGTACGCCACCACGTTGAACAACCCCACCCCACGGGCGCCGGGCACACCCGGCGCCCGCCGTTTTCCCAGGAAGGACACCCCGTCATGGGCATCACGATCACGAACACGTACGGGCACCCCGCACCACGTCAGCGAGGACCACCCGGCCCACGTCACGAGCTGCGACTACTATCGGCTGTCCTTGGTCGCCACCATCACCCCCACGACCCCCGGCTACGAGGACATGGTCGACATGCTCAAGGAGAACGGCCACGACACCTGCGAGGGGTACGGGCTGATCTTCCTGGAGTCCGAGGAGTTCTCCGCGACGTACTTCGGGTCGATCGAGCAGATCGAGCAGTACAAGCGCGAGAACGTCGACGGCAAGGCGACCTTCGACGCCTCGCAGGGCGTCCTGTACGCCCAGTGGCCCCACGGCAAGGGCTGGGACACGTTCATCCCCCGCACCTTCTGGAACGTGCAGGCGCGCGGTGCGATCGCGGACGGCGTCGGCCTCGTCACCGCCTTCGCGCACACCGAGACCCCGGGCGCCGAAGTCATCGTCTACGAATTCGAAGGCAAGTGGCTTCCCGACAGTGAGCCGGAGCAGCTGGTCACCTACCACTGCACCGCCTGCCACCTCGACACCTTCCACGACAGCGGGCACGTCCACGAGAACACCGGCCCCAGCAGCCGCCGCTGGGCCGCCCGCCAGGCCCGCCAGCACATCATCAGCGCCCACCGGCACGGCGTCGGCGACACCAACAGCGCCTGCCGCCCCAACAACGGCGCCATGCTGCGCACCGTGAACGCGCTCGCCCGCGACATGTGGGGCACCACCGGCAACGCCCTCCCGGACACCGACGACGCGTTCTGCGCCACCAAGGGCCCCTGCTCGATCATCCGCGAGCTGCGTGCCGGAGTCCGCCCGCCCGTCTACCGCGCCTGACGGACGCTCCGTGCCGCCCCCGGCCTCCGTACGACGGAGGCCGGGGGCGGTCGCGGTGGTCCCTCAAGCAGCAAAAAGCCCCGGGACCAGGACCAGAGAGGGATGGACGTCATGCCGAACCAGCAGGCCCACCGTGAAACCAGCGCGCAGCCGGACCGGACGGACTGGCAGCTCGCCCAGGAGTACCTGCATCGCGCCCGGTACGCCGACAGCGCCCGCCTCGCTGAACTGTTCACCGACGAGGAAGCCACCCGGGCCACCGCGTACCTGGCCGCCCAGCACCCCGACGCCGACCGGCTGACCGCCATCGAGGCCCGGCTGAAGGCCGTTCCCGGCGGCTGGCGGCAGAGGGGCGGTGACACCGGCGTCATCGAGGACGGCGACGGCCGGCCTGTCGCCGTCCTCGGCACCAGCGGCGCCGAACGCCTTCCGCTGGGGGAGTTCGTCGCCGCTGCCCCTGGCGACACCGAGTGGCTCACGCAGCAGCTGCGGCGGGCGTGGGCGCAGCTGGACAGGCTGCGGGACCGGATCGACGACGCCGGAAGCCTCATGCACATCCACCACGTCGCCACGGCCATCGACTACGTCCCCGGCTCGAGGGAGACGGCATGAGAGCCCAGCCGCCGCACCCGCATCCGCTCACCCCGGCCGACCTCCCGGCCGGAGACGACTGGTGGCACGGCTGCCGGGAGTGCCACCTCCCGATCCAGGGCGGGGCCGCCGGCCTCGCCGCGCACCGCCGCACGGTCCACACCCACTCCGGGGACCCCCGGCGCCCCATCACGATCGAGCTCGACTTCTGACAAGGAGGCCCTTATGGCCACCCAGACCCGGACGGACACCTTCGCCGCGCTCCGTGACTGCTTCGCCGCCGACCTCGCCGCCCTCATCGGTGACCAGTCGCCGCGCGGCACCACGCCGAACGCGTTCATCGACCTGGTCGAAGAGGTCCGCGACGTCCTCGCCGCGTCCAGCATCGGCACCTGGCGGGAGGCCAGCGAGGAACTGGACCGCGCCGCCGGTCACCTCACCGACGCACTGACCAGCACGGACGGCGACCAGGCGTCGCTGCTGGCCTGGGCACGCACGCACCTGCGCGACGCCGTCACGACGGCCAGCTGAACCCACGCCTTCGAGTTGAGCGCACTCTGTGCCGCCCCGGACCCCGCACCCGCCGGGGCCGGGGCGGTCGCAGTGGCCCCTCAACCACGAGAGCGAGAGGAGATGGGTCGTCATGCCGCACCGCGAGGTCTATGAGGTCGACGTCCCGATACACCACACCAGCAACCCCGCCCTGCGGGGCCTGCACGTCTTCGCCGGCGAGGCGGACTCCCGCAGTACAGCCCTGCGCCGCGCCCACGAGGTGTACGACGCCGCACTCGCCGCGCAGCAGGCCGGACTGGAGATCCCCGGCCGGCAGCCGGACAGCTGGACCGCGCACGGGCTGCGACCCGGCTGGGAGCTCGACTGGCTCGCCGCGAAGGCCGGCCCCTGGAAGAGCCCCTACAGCTGGACCACCCGCAGCGACTTCGAGCTGTAGCTACGCCCCGGGACGGACGACACGGCGTCCAAACCAACCGCCCGCCCCGGGCCCACCCAACCCGTACGAGACGAGAGGGAGATCCCCAGTATGGACTCCGTCCTGCGCGTTCAGGGCCGGATCGGCCCGCGCACCCTCCTGATCACCACCGCCGCGCTGCCGCTGACCGGCTGGACCGTGCACGCCCTGGCACTGCACCGCCGACTCGCGGCGACCCGCAAGGATCCGCTGACCGGCCTGATGCGCCGCGACGCCTACACCGCCCGCGCCCGCCGGCTCCTGGCCCGCCACGGCGACAACGTGGCCGTGGTTCTCATCGACCAGGACCACTTCAAGGCCGTGAACGACACCATGGGTCACGCCGCCGGCGACGCCGTCCTGGCCGCGACCGCCGCCCGGCTCACCGCGTGGGCGGGCCCCCGCGCGGCCGTGGGCAGGCTCGGAGGCGATGAGTTCGCCGTCGTCCTGGAGCTGCCCGCCGCCCGCCTGGAGCAGCGCCTCGCGCAGCTGGTACGCATGCTGCACACCCCCGTCGTCCTCGAGGACGGGCGCACCGTCGCCGTCGCCGCCTCGGTCGGCGCCGCGACCCCGGCCGCGGTCGGCTCACGCGACCTGAGCCTGTTGCAGCGGACCGCCGACGCCGCCCTGTACGACGGCAAGCACTCCGGCCGCGCGATCGTCGCCGACGCCGCGCACGTCGCGGTGCCGTCCGTCAACGGACGCCGGGCCGGCCGTCCGGGCACGGCCGTGTGGGGGCGAGCCGCATGAGCCTCGCGACCCTGCCCGAGGGCGACTGGATCCGCGGCATCAGCATCAGGCAGCCGTACACGGCCTGCATCCTCGCCGGTGTCAAGACCATCGAGAACCGTCTCGGCCGGTGGCGGACCGGCTGGGTGCTGCTGCACACCAGCAAGACCATCGACCAGCCCGCCCTGCGCATCCCGCTGATCGGCCGCACCATCCGCGGCCGCCAGCTGGTCACGGGCGCGGTCGTCGGCGTCGCCCGGATCACCGACTGCCACCAGGACCCCGAGGGAGCGCCGCTCTGCTCGCAGTGGGCGCACCCGGCCGCCTGGCACCTGGTGCTCGACGACGTCCAGGAGCTGCCGCTGCCGGTCCCCGCCCGCGGGCAGGTCGTGCCCTGGAAGCCGTCGCCGGACCTGCTGCACCGCGTGTTCCCAGCAGCTGCCCAACTTCCGGCCGTGACCCGCAGGGGACGCAAGAAGGAGAAGCCGTCGTTCGAGCCGGGCCTGATCCCGACTCCCGGCCACCTTCTCGTCTGGCGCGACAGCCAGCACTTCGACCGGTGGCAGGACCTCCCCTGCACGCTGTGCGGCCAGCCCACGCCCATGCGCTCCCACGCCGGCGAGCCCGTGCACAAGGCATGCGCGGAGGACTGGATCACTGCCAACCCCGTTGAGGCCCGCCTCGGGCGGTTCGCCTCCGACCTCGCGCCGAAGCCCAAGCCCAAGTCCAAGAAGGGCCAAGGCGACCACGCCTGACCTCCACCTGGAGGACCTCCATGAGCAGCACCGAACGCGACGTCGACCACGCCCTCGCCTACCCCGAGCCGCCCGCCTCCCCGCTCTGGCACCGCCGCGGCGGCGCGACGGCCCGCCCGCTCACCGACGCCCAGAAGCGGCGCAACCGCGAGCTGCTGGACATCGCCCAGCGCACCACCCGACCCCGCTCCCCTCGCCCCACCGAGACCCTGGCGGAGGCCCACTCATGACCACCAAGCACTGCACCGTCGACGGCTGGGTCGACGTGCCACCGGCCCCCGGCCCACGCGGCACCGCCACCTTCGACCTGGTCGTCCGACCCGACGACCCGGACACCGTCGCCAAGGACGCCCCCGACACGATCGTGTCCTGCACCAGCGAGACCGCTCGGATCACGCACGAACTGCTGACCGGCATACAGCCCAGCGACCTGGTCCGTGTCACCGGCACCCTGGTCCAGCCGCCGTCGCCCGGCGAGCCCGCCCGGCTCACCGTCGACGCCCTGGAGGTCCTGGACACCGCGCTGGTCCCGATCCTGCGGGACATGGTGATGGACCGCTACGGCGACTACTGCGTCATCTTCAACGCCGACACCGACGCCGTGCCCGTCTTCACCGCGCACGGGCAGTGGGTCGGCCTGGCGGACAACCCCGACGCCATCTCCACCCTCATCGACATCCACGAGCGCGTGAACGGTGGCGACGCCTGATGACCACCTCCGACACCAGCACGCCGCCCCGGACCGTCCTCGAGCGATTCCCCGCCGGAAGCCCCCGCGGCTCCTGGCCGGCCGAAGAGTACGCCGCCGCCCAGCGCGCCCAGGGCAGGCCGGACGCCCGGGTCGTGATGGACCTGCGCACCGACCAGTTTCTCGTGGTCACCGACACCACCACCCAGTAACACCACCCGGAGCGCCGCGCCCCGCCCATCCCGGCCGGGCGCGGCGCTCCACACGTTCCCGCCCTTCACCCCTGAGCAGGAGGCACCCTTGCACCCGATCCGCCTGATCTCCTTCGGCTACCTGCACCTACCCACCGGCCCCGACGGAACCCCCGCCCCGCCCGCCGCCGACCGCATCGAGGACGTACGCGACCGGCTCCGCGACCCGGCCGCCGCCCGCGACATCCTCGACCTCGACGGCCTCAACCCCCGCGTCCAGGACGTCGTCCTCAACACCCCCGGCGCCCGCGAGCTGCTCGCCAACCTCGCCGACTACGCCGACCTCCCCGCCGGGCCCCGCCGCATCGCCATCGGGTGCGCGGGAGGCCGACACCGTGCCAGTGGTCTCACCGAACTCCTGGCCCGAGCACTTCGGGACCGCGGCCGCCAGGTCGACGTCGAACACCTCCACGTCCACCTGCCGCGCGTCCTCAAGGCGGCCGACACCAGCAATGGAGCGAGCGCATGACCACCACGCCCCTGTACGACCTCGTGACCAGCGAGGGCGACGACGGCACGATGCACCCCGCCGAACAGCTCTGGACGCCCGGCGAGGACGCAGCGGAGAACGGCTTCATCGTCCATCGCAACCTGTACGTCACCGGCATCGACGACCCGACCGAGGACAGCCTCTTCCCGATCGGCTTCGTCGTCCTCGGACACCAGCGGTGGGCCGACATCATCGAGGCCGCCGCCGCGTACATGGCCCGCGTCCACGGGTGGCGGAACCTGCACCTCTACCCCGGCGACGACCCGTCGGAGCTCATCCCCCGCATCCCACGCGCCGTCCTCACGCACGGCGTCTTCTTACGGCACCCGCACCCCGACCACGGCTGCGCCTGCGAGTGGGATGACACCTGGCGAATGATCTGGGCACCCGCCACCGAACCCGGAGCCGTCCCGATCACCGCCATGCGGCACCCGGCCGCCCCGACGACCGCCGCCAGCATCCCCAACCCCGACGAGGGCGCGCCCGCGACCTGGGCAGCCTGACAACCGAAGGCCCGGCACCTCCCCAAACCGAACTGGGGGAGGTGCCGGGCCTTTTCTGCGTTTCGGACCCTTAACCCGGTTAAGACCCCGAGGGTCAGCTGTCCGCCATGAGGAGCAGCACGAGTTCCTCGCGATGCTCGGCCGACATGTGAGCGCGAAGCTGGTCGTTGAACCACTTCGGGTCGTTCCACGGGAGGTCCGGCCCGCTGTTGTTCGCCCGCTCCCCCTTAACCAGGTTAAGACCTACGGTGCCCGTCCCCTCTGCCTCCTTCGCGCCAGCCGCTTGCGATGGGATCGAAGAAGCCACCGCGTCCCCGGACGGGACACTCGCTTCCTTGGACCGCGGCTTCCGGGGCGTCTTAACCCGGTTAAGGGCGGCGGCGGCCTCGGTCTGCTGCTGGTCGGCAGGGAGCCGACCAATGCGGCGTCCATCCTTGACGGTCAGTTCGCCGGACTCGACCTTCTCCTGCAGGTCCTCACTCAGCCCGAGCAGCGCCAGGCGCTGCGACACCCAGGCCCCCGACTTCCCGAGCCTCTTGGCTACCTTCTCCTGGCTGCCGTGCTTGCTGAGGAGCTCCTGGATGGCCTTCGCCTGGTCCAGCGGGGGGACGTCGACCCGGTGAACGTTGGCGATCAGCGCGCTCTCAAGCATGTCCTCCGCGCTGGCAGCGAGATCGTCATTGACGTCGATCCGCAGTTCTGCCAAACCCGCGACGGACGCGGCCGCCAGTCGCCTGTTGCCGTCGATGACGACGTACTCAGCCGCCCCAATCTCCTCTTCACGGCCGGGGTGAGCTGTCAAGAAGGCCGCTCGCCGGACGACCGCCACGGGCTGAAGCTGACCCTTCTCCTTCAGAGAGGCCGCGGTCTCTTCGATCTCGGTCAGCTCATCGCGAGGGTTGAGCGGATTGTGAGCCAGCACGGACAGCGGCACAGCCGCCGGCGGACGCTTCCCCTCCCCGCTCATGATCTGCTGCCGAGTCCGGACCCGACGGGGCGCAGGCTTCGAGTCCGAACCGTCCTCGTCGATGCTGAAGCCACGGGTGACCCGCTGCGTCGGAGGCGTCATACGGCCAGCTCCTTTGCCAGATCGCGCATCACCTGCGCGTGCTCACTATCCGGTGCGTACTCCAGCAGCGGGATCTCACCGTCTGCCGCCTCACGCCCCTCCTTGAGATCACCGATTACGGCAAGGACAGACGGGGAGCTGCTTTTCTCCCACTGATCCTTGTTCTCTTTCACAAGCTTGCCGCGGCGGCTGTCGTAGGCGTTGATGATCAGGCCCAGGTAGTCGACCTGGATGCGACCCTTCCGACAGAGATCGTCCATCTGGGACTTCAGGAGCCGGAACGCTCGGTGCGACGCCTTGTTTGCCCAGACGGGCGTGATGACGCCGGAACGGTCGGCGAGTTCACCGTCGCGACGCCGGACGTAGTACAGGGCGGTGTCCATGTTCAGCCCGAGGCTGGGCGGTCCGTCGATGATGATGACGTCGTAGTCCGCCTCCAGCGGCTCCAGCGCCCGCTCCAGCGCGGCCTCGCTGAAGCTCACCTTGGACAGAGCCACGTCACGCAGGAACGCGTCGTCAGACGCCGGCAGCAAGTGAAGCCGTTCCCCGAACCGCTCGCCGTCCAAAGCCACCAGCAAGTCACGGATGTCGCCCTTGGCGCTGCCGTCCATATGCATCATCAGGGTTTCGACGTCGTCCTCGTACATGAGGTCCTCGAAGCCCAGCTCCGCCGTCAGGTGCCCCTGTGGGTCGTAGTCGACGAGCAGAACCCGATGGCCGGCCTCTGCGAGAGCCTGCGCGATGCCGGAGGACAGGAATGTCTTCCCGACGCCGCCCTTCTGGTTCGCCACTATCACCCGCACCACGGGCTGAGCCACCAACGGAGCTGTGGGGGAGGGGTGGTTGTCGAGCCACAGAGAGAGAGCCTGTGCCAGCCCTTGTACGTAGGTGACGCCGCGCTCCGAACAGGTCGCCTTGAACTTGTCCGGCTCTCCGACCGGGAGGAACGTGCCCCAGGTCTTCGCCCCATCGGTTTTGACCTCGGGCAGGCCTTCTGCTGAGTACCAGGCGTTAATCGCGTGCTCGGTCGCGTCCTGGATGTCCATGCCGTGCTCAAAGGCGCGGATCTTTAGATGCCTACGTAGCTGGGGAGTGAGGGCTGTAATTAGCTTCTCTCGCTCTCCCCGAGGGTTGGGGATGCTCATGCGGCCGAACATTACTAGGCAAGCCCTCGCTCGCTCAGCATCCTGCGGCATCTCATGCGGCTCGCGCCGGGTGAACCGACGGATCTTCTGAGGGGTCGAAGCGCCCTTGCTCGAGCTGACTTGAGCGCTCGCGGGCAAATTCGCCCGTGCGTCCCGGGTTACGGCCCGGTCAGGATGTCGTGGCCTCCGATGCGGCGCCAGATGATGTGCGGTGTGCCGGGGCGGCACGCGGGCCCGTACTCCCACGTCGCGCGTCCTGCGGGACCGGTGCCCATGGACCAGGTCAGCTCGTAGACGCCCGGTGCTCGCTGGACGCGCTTGACGCGGAGGCCGGCGCGGAAGCTGCCGGTGCGCAGGTCCTCGACGAAGGCCGCCACGGTGCGGCGGAATCGACGGCGCTGCTCTGGGGTGAGGCGGTCCAGGTCGGCGGCGAAGCGCGGCAGGGTCTCGTAGGTGGGCACGGTGAACCTCCAGGACGCACGAAGCCCCCGGCCGGAGTCGGCCGGGGGCGGTGGTGGCTGTTCGTGTTGAAGGGCGTCGGTGACGGGGTGCGCTCAGCGGTGGTGGGCGGCTGGGGAAGTGGTGCGTTGGTGCGCGTTGGATGACGTTGGAGTCGGCTCGGGGCGGATCGCGTGGTGGATGCTGTTGGGGTGGTCGGGGCGCAGTATTCGCACGGCCCGAGTCAGAGGCCGTAGCGGTTGTTCATCAGGTCGTTCCACCTCTGCATGTTGGGCAGGTCGTTGGCGCAGCTGGTGCAGTGGGGCAGGTAGTCGGTCCGGGTGGGGTACGGCACGTTCGAGTGGACGGTGACGGTCGGGCGCAGCGTGAGGGGCCGGCCGCACAGCGGGCAGAGGTCTCCGTGGAGCAGGTTCGTGTTCATGCGGCGGACTGTGCACACACCGGCGGCTTACCGTCTCGGGCTGGCCCGGCGGCCCGCCTGGCGGGCGCTCCGGTAAAGATCTGGTGATGCCCTCCCGCCCGACGGGATGGACCCCGGATCACACTTCTGCGCAGGTCAGCGCCGGGGTTCGATGGGCCGATGATCAGCATGTCGCCAGTTCGCCCGGGGGCCGGGGTGCGCTACCTGTTCCGTGGCGTGATGGTCGGCGACGGCCACCGTGCCGTGGGCACGCCGCTGCGCGCTGCCCAGGACGAGGCCGGTGTCCCGCCCGGCGTGTGGAAGGGCCGGGGCCTGGCCGCCCTCGGCCTCAAGGCCGGGGACGTGGTGACCGAGCGGCAGGCCGAGCTGCTCCTGGGGGAGGGGCGGCACCCGGACGCCGACCGGATCGAGCGCGAGCTCCTGGCGCAGGGCAAGACCTCGGAGCAGGCGAGGCGGGCGACCGTGCTGGGCAGGCCCATCGAGCACAACCGTTCACCGAAGACCGACAAGGCCAAGGAGCGCACGCCCTGGCTGGCCTTCGACCTGGTGTTCCGGCCCCCGCCGACGGCACACATCGCGTGGGCCCTGATGGACGACGAGCACCGCGTGGTGCTGGAGCTGTGCGACGGCATCGCCCGCGACAAGACCCTGGCGTGGCTGGAGGCGTCGGTCGCGGAGATCCGCTCGAAGGCCGGCGGCAAGCAGCGGGCCCGGGTCAAGGACGGGCTGGTCGTCGCGGTGTTCCGGCACTACGAGTCACGCGCCACGGAATCGCGGCCGCTGCTCCACAGCCACGCGGTGGTGTCGGTCCGCGCCCGGCGGCCGCACGACGGGAAGTGGGGCAACCTGTCGGCGGACTCGCTGATGACCCACATCGTCGCCGCCGACACCCTCTACACCCTCCTGTTCATGGAGGAGGTGACGGCGCGGCTCGGGTGGGCGTGGGAGCCGCGCGAGGTGACGCCCGGCCGTCGGCCCGTGATGGACATTGCGGGGATCGACCGGCGGCTGATCGGCTGGCAGTCGACCCGCCGCCAGCAGATCGAGGACGCGCTGTCCGTCATCACCGCCAGGTACGAGGAGCGGCAGGGGCACGAGCCGGGGGAGCGGGCCGCCTACGCGCTGGCCTGTCAGGCCGCCGACCAGACCCGCCCGCCCAAGCGCACCGAGCTGCTGTCGCTGACCGAGCTGCGGACGCGATGGCGCGCTTCGGCGATCCGGGCGTTCGGCGCCTGCACCGTCTACCGGCTCGCCGAGCGGGCGCGGGCGGCGGCCGCGGCGGTGTGGGCGCGGGTGCGGCCGGTGGTCGACGTCGTCCTGGCGGCCGTCGACGTCGTCGCGGTGGTGTACGTGATGCGCGGCGCCTTCGCGCGCCACCACCTCCTCGCCGAAGCCCGCCGCCACCTCTCCTACGTCCTGCGCGGCCGCCGCCACGAACCGGGCCTGGACGAACGGATCGTGCAGACGGTCCTCGACGACCACACCCGGCCCGTCGGGCGCGGCCGCAGGGTGACCGCCGACCTGCGCGCCCTGTACCCGCGCGACACCGAGGACCAGGCCGTGCTGCGCCCGCTGACCCGCCGCCGCACGGCGACTCAGTACGAACGGGCCCGCATCGCCGCCGATGCCCTGGCCGCCCGGGTCCACGCTGCGCGCCGTGCGGAACGCCTGGGCTCCCGCCCCCGCCCGTACGCCGTCGCCGTGCCTGCCACCTCGAGGTCGCGCCCGCGGCCGTTCCGCGACGGCCGGAAGGACGGCCGCGCCCTGGAGCCGGAGACCGGCGTCGACGCGGTGGAGCGGACCCGCCAGACCTTGGAAGCCGCCGCCGCGCAGGTGGCCGCCACGCTCCAGGACAGCCGGCGGGCGCGCGAAGCCGCCCACAACCTGCGCCCGCAGCCCGCTCCGGCGGCAGTCCCGCCGCCGCACACCCAACAACCCGGCACCCAGCACATGCCGGGCCGAACCATCGGAGGAGTCACGTGAGCACCCCGGAAGACCAGCCCAACCCCGACGAAGCCCTCGCCCGTGCTCGTGCCGCCCGCGAGCAGATGGCCGCCGCGCTCGACGAGGACCAGGAGCCCGAAGTCGACGAGCCCGTGGGGTGGCAGCCGATCTGGAAGCGCCCGCGGAAGCCGAAGTCGAAGGCGGCGAAGAAAGCGGAGCTGCGCAAGCAGCGCAAGCGACTCCAGGAAGCCGCCAAGCGCCGCCTCGCCGCGAGGAACTCGCGCCGGCCTCGCTCCCGGCAGAACCGGATCGGCAACGCGGCCGCGCGCCGCGATGCTCGCGCACTGTCCCGAGTGCGGCACTCCAACGCCTGGCTGTGGTGACGAGGTCGGGCACCGTCCACTCGATGGAGTCCACCCGATGTCGCGCATCGCCACCGGATGTAGAACACCGAGTGGGCTCCACCGAGTGGGCTCCACCGAGTGGAGCCCACTCTGGTGCGCCGGATGACGATGGACTCCACCGTGGTGCGCACCGCGATGGTGCGCCACCGCGCCCGGTGCGCCGCACCACCCGACGACGCCCGGCACTCGCGCGCACCCGGTGCGCCGCACCCGATGCCCCGCACCGCACCGGGTGCGCGCACCACCGGCCCACCCCTTGTCCGGGTTCCGACGGGCGCGCATCAACTCCTGGACCAGGTTCGCCATCCCGCGTGTTTCCCCTTGCCAGGCCCGGTGCGGGCTTTCAGTCAGGTCGCGGTCAAGGGGGTGTGTGATATAGGAGCTCGCCCGGCCGTGGCAGGCGCCCGGCGCGGTGCGCTGGGGCCGGTGGCGCGCACCGCGATGGGTGTGTGGTGCGCCGGTGCGCGCACCACTTGAAGCCGTCACCGCACCTGGTGCGCACCGGGTGCGCGTGGTGCGGTGCGGGGTGCGCACCACCGGCATCGGATGGTGCGCGCTACACGGCGGTGAGGCGCACCGGGTGCGCTTCCATCGCCTGCTTCATCCCCGCGGCCTCCAGCTGGCGCAGGACCTCGCCGACGCCGCCGTGGTCCTCGGTGAGGATGTTCTCGGTGAAGCGGACGATGGTCTCGGCCATGCCCCGCGCGCCGGCCAGGCACACGCTGTGGCACAGGAGCTCCAGCAGCAGACGCCCGAGCGCGGCGGCCAGGAAGGAGTGCTCGCACGGCTCCCCGTCGTGGTCGTCCGCGGCGGTGACCGGGATGGAGACGCGCGCGGCGACGTCCAGGAGCATCCGGTGCAGCTCCGGGCCCACCTCGTCGGCGACCGCGCCGGCGGTGTCGATGTCGGCGGCATGGATCGCCTGGATGAAGGCGAAGGCGTCGGCGACGTCCTGCGGCTCCATCGGGGCGAGCGACGTGGCGACGGTGTTCTCGGGCATGGGTGGCTCCTCATCTTCGGGCCGCCCCGCTGATCGCGGCGGCCTCGAAGACACCCTCGATCTGCGGCCCTGTGGACAGAGTCCGGCCGCCGAGGGAGAGAACTCTCCCCCTCCGATCGAACCGGACGAATCGGGGCTGCAAGGGGCAAACGCGGCCCCCTTGTCCGGCAGGGTCGGCCCGACCTCGAACCCGGCTCTGACCCCTTGTCCACCTCCGCTACCGCCCCAACCACGGCCACGTTTCCCCTAGACAGCGTCCGCTACCGGCACCGGTCAGGCCGCGGTCAAGGGGGTCGGCTGCACGCTGCTCCTTCGCCCCGACCACCCCGGCCGGGGCAGCGAAGGAGACCAGACGATGACGACCACCTATCCGGAGGCCGGGCAGCACCGCCGCTCGGGCCGATCCTCCCGGAAGGCTGGCCCGCGTGGTGCAGGCCCAAGGGGGATCCCCGGGTGCCCCCTTGGGAGGGCCCTTGGGATCCCCCTTTGGTGCCCGGCACCCGGGGGCGTGGGAAAAGCCCTTGTCAGCGGCGTAATCGGCGCGAAAACTGCGCCGTCACAAAACCCCTTCTCTCCTATACATGTCCGCATGGGAGGAGAGCATCGGGTTCCGGGGGGCCGGGACGCCCTCCCCGGCCGGGCGCGGCCAGCGGCAGCAGCGGCGGCGGTCGGCCGGCGGCCGGTCGCGAGCGACGAGGGAGCAGAGCTGATGGCGGGGAAGCGGAAGAACAACCCGGCGGGGTCGACGAACAGCTACCGCGGCGACGTGCTGCGCGTGCTCGGAGCGCTGAAGGTCGCCACGACGGATCAGATCCAGCGGATCGGCGCCCCGCACCTGACCTTCCGGCACGCCGACAAGCCGACCCCGTCGAAGCGCAAGCAGGCCCGCACCGCCTCGCACACGGCCGCGCTCTCCGACATGCGGGGGCACGGCCTATCCGAGAACGGCGGCTCCACCGAGACGGGCGACGCCCTGCGGAACCTGACCCCCAAGGGCCTGCAGGCTGCCTCCTACGAGCTGAACCGGCCGTTGACGGAGATGGGCTCCACCGCGCGCGGCGCGGGCTCCAGTGGCGCCTCCCACCCGATGGCCGTCAACGAGACGGTCATCGCGATGCTGCGCCCGAAGCCGAACATGGCCAGGCTCACCGTCGACCCGCCGCACGTCCAGGCCGCCGCCCAGGCCGCCGTCGACTCACCGGACGGCATCGGCACCATCGCCTCGTACTGGACCGAGGTCCCGCTCCCGGCGACCGGCACCTGGAACGCGCCCGGCAAGGGCGGCGCCCAGGCCGACATCGTGCTCACCGCCCCGCAGGACGGAGTGCCGCTGCTGTTCATCGAGGTCGACAACTGCCACGAGACCGCCGAGGAGCTCGCCGCCAAGCTGGAGAAGTACGCCCGCTTCTTCAAGCGGCAGGTGAAGGACACCGACGGCCGTGAGCGCCCGATGTGGCGTACGCGCTGGACGGTCCCCCAGGGCCGGTACGGCGACACGCCGCATCCGCCCGTGCTCCTGGTGTTCAACCACATCGGAGAACGCAACCCCCTCCACACCATCCCGCGCCTGCAAGAGCTGACCCGCCACCTGTGGCAGGGGGAGCGGCAGCGCGGCGGCCACCACCTCTACGACAGGAAGATCCCGATCGTCGCAGTCGCGCTGAAGAACCTTCGTGCGCACGGACCGGCCGGTGCCGTGTTCGTCCGCTTCGGCCGTAACAACCTGGAGCCGCTCCTGGAGGCGATCGGCAATCCGCGCCGCGAGGCCGCCGACGCCCGCGAGGAAGCAGAGACCGAGGCCCGGCGGGCGGAGCTTCAGGCGCAGATGCGGCGCGCGGCGCAGGAACACGACGCGAAGAAGGCCGCCGAAGCGGCACAGCAAGCCGCCCAGCGCGAGGCCCGCCGGCCCGCCTGCGCCACATGCGGGGCACGGTTCACCGATGAACGCTGGGAGGCCGCCGAGAAGACGAATTGGGGAGTCCCCGTCGACACCCACCCGCGGCTGTGCGACGGGTGTAAGCAACAGGCTGTCGCCGACGCTCAGGAAGCCGACCGCCCGGAGCCGCTCCCAGACTGGGCGAAGCAGACGGACTTCCTGCGCTACCCCCATCGCCCACGCTGCACCGAGTGCAAGGCGGCGTTCACCAATGAGCGGTGGAAGGCGGTGAACCGCCCCGGCTGGGGCCCCGTCCCCATGGAGGCCCGTCCGAAGCTGTGCGGGGACTGCGACCGGAAGGAGGAGGAAGGAATCGCGCGGTCCTTCGACGAGTACGGCTGGACAGCCGGGCCCCAGCCCCAGCCCCAGCCCCAGCCCCAGCACCAGGAGCAGGCTCTGCCCGAGCAGAAGGCCGGCGGAACCTGGCTCTCTCGCTTCCGCAGGTGACTCCTGGGCGAGCCTCCCGTCGGTGAAGTGCTGGACGGGAGGCTCGCCCTGAGCGGTGGCAAACAGAAGCGGCGACGGAGGTTGCCTTACAGGTTGCTTTTCAAGTTGCCTTTCAGGTTGCCCTACAGGTTGCTCTACAAGTTGCCCCCAGAATTTCCGGACACGCGAGAACCTGCACGTCAGAGCGCTAGTCAAGGGGTGGCAATCGCGCTGACTACTTCTCCTAGAGCCCCTTGAAACGGGATATCTGCAGAAGCACGATCTGACAGGGGCCCATCGACCCGAGCGAGAGCAGGCGGTCCCAAGACCAGTTCGCAGAGCACCTCCGGTCCGGTGAGCGGAACGGGCACCGAAGACCTCGTGCCAACGCGTGGGACGGACGGGCCCATCCGGCGCCACCAGCTCACCGCAGGCCCTACACAAGCCGCATGAGACGCAACCGAGAAGAGACCGAACCCCAGAATCTGCCGGGCGGCCTGTGGCAGGCCCTGGCCCAGCTCCACCACACCCATCCCGATCCCGTGGGCCGCGTCGGACAGCTCGCCCGCCCGGCCGGACTGCTGTCCTTCACCGCGGCCACCGACACCATCCTCACGGCCCGGGTGCAGCTGACCGGCGCGGAGACGATGCACGAGGTGAACAACACGCTCCGCGCGATGACCGGTGACCTCCCCCACGCTCACTTCACCGGGCCCGGCGTCGCCCTGGAGCTCACCCTCAGCAGACGCCAGGACCTCCCGGTCCACGAGGCGCACGTCGCCGGACTCACCCGGCTCTTCCGGCACGCCTCCGGCACCATCGGTGCCCGCAGCACACCGGGAGGCGGTCGGTGCTTCCACTGCGACGGGACGGGACGTGCCCGCCCGCTGTGGGAGCCGGCCGGGCACGCATGAACGGCACACAAGAAACGCCCGCGCCCCGGGCCGCCCTTCTGGACGGCGCCGGGCGCGGGCGGGAGCAGCACCCCGGAGGGCTTACGCCGGTACGGGCGCCGGCTCCGGACGCAGCGACACGAGCGGAGAGCGCCGGCCCTTCTCCACCGTGCGCAGCTGCTCCCAGTCGACTTCGGGGTGGGCGGGGACGACCGCGTCGACGGACGCCGTGGTGTAGAGCGCGACGTCGACGGCTCCGGCCCGGCTCGTGCCGAAGCGGACCTCGATCGACTGCGGGGAGCGGACCCAGCCGAGCCGGACCATGTGATCCCAGTCGGCACGGCGGACCCGGAGGCGGGCGGCGGCCTGCTCGGGACCGAGCGGGGTGTCGGCGGCGACCAGGCCCGCCAGGTCCTCGCGGCGGCAGACCTCCGCGACCTGGCCGGGGTGGTGCAGCGTCCCGTCCGGGTTCGCGCTCAGGTCGACCAGCAGGCCGCGGTCGACGAACCGGCGCACCACAAAGGCCGTCACGTTCGCCTTCTCGCCGTGAATGGTCCGGTTCGGGGTGCCGAGTGCCTCGGCGATCCGGTCTGCCGCCGCGCCGCCGCCGATCGGCGGGGTGGGCATCGCGGCCCGGATGGCGTCGGCGTCCAGCGCCTCCACAGCGGCCCGGGACCACCGGGACGACGACACGTCGGGGGCGGGGATGAGGCCGGTGTGCCGGGCCCACCGGAAGGCCGCGGCGGGCACTTTCAGGCGCTTGGCGGCCTGGCCCGCGTCGTACTCGGTTCGTCGCATGAGATCACCTCTCGCTCGTTCGCCGGAAGCGGCGGACAGAACATGACAGACAACACGAAAAACTGTCAATACCCCCTGAAAACAGGCAAGTTGGATACGTACCGCTAGAACTGCGCCCGCGTACGCGAAGGAAAATCACCCGCCCGGATGCCGCTCCGGACCAGGCCGGGCCGTCGCGGTGGGGCCGACCACAGGCCCGACCGTGAGGCCGACCACGCCCGCCTCGACCCCGACCACAGCCCCGGTCGGGGCGTGTCCGATGTGACACCAAATTCGAACAAGCGATCTAATGCCGGTATGGACGCGATCGACTTCCCCGACGACCTGGTGCAGACGCAAGCCGCCTGGAACGCCACCTACGACGCGCTGGCCGCGCCCCGACCCCGCGACACCACTGCCCTGCGCCGCCGCCTGTTGCGCCTGTCCGTACGGCTGTGGTGGCACCCGTACTGGAAGACCACCCCCTCGGAGCCGGCTGCGCGTACCGAGCTGCGTCAGATGGTCCGCGCTCGCGGAGCCGTCCGGGCCGCGTGACCCGGCACGCTTCGGTCGACCAGGAGCACGAGGTTGCGACAGAGGTTGCGCCTGGCTGTTGCGCTGGAGGTTGCGCCTACTGTTGCGCGACCCGACGGACCGCCTCCGCGTTCGCGCAGGCCACCACCCGATTTCGCCGTGGTCGGACTGCTGACATCCCCGTTGCGGCTGCTCTGCCCATGTCCCTCGGCTGAGTGAAGGAGGATGGGAGGGGCGGGATGGGCGGCGCGGTCGCGGCCGGGGATCGGAGCACGCTCAGCCGGTTGCGCGTCGGCCGGGGCCTCCGCGCGTGGCGCGGTCGTGCGGCGGCGTCGTCAGACGGGGTACGTCGGTGGGGGAGAGGTCGGGGCGGGCGCGGTGCCAGCGCGCAGGATGGCGCCACCGGCCGGAGGCATCACGGGCGACATCGACGCCGACTTCCACCACCAACCCTGGCTTCACCAGCGTGACGTCCAGTTGCTCCCGGCTGCCCCACCCGGCGGAGAACGACCAGCCCGTCCATGGATGCCCGCGCCGTCCCGCCTCGAGCAGGCCGGCGACCGCCGTGCCTGCCGCTCGGGCGAGGGTTGTGGTGCGGCCGACGTACTGGAGGCGGCCTTCGGCGTCGTACCTGCCGAGCAGCAGCGTCCGTGGTTGGGTCAGGGAGCCGGTGATCCCGGCGACGATCGCCTCACTCGTCTCGCGGACCTTGTACTTCTGCCAGCCCCTCACCGACGGCTTATAGGCATCGGTGAGCCGTTTGAAGACGACGCCTTCCATCCCGACCGACGCCCAGGACAGCCACTCGCGCACGGTGTCCGGGTCAGTAGTCGACGGGCACAGCGCCCACGGGGCAAAGAGCCGGCGGGCGGCGAACACCGACTCCAGCGCCGCCCGCCGCCGCCAGTACGGCCACCCGGTCGTCACGGTCCCGGACAGCCTGAACAGATCGAACGCCACGAAATGGGCCGGCCACTCCGCAGCTGCCCCGACCGCACCGGCACCACGTCGGACAAGCCGGTTCTGCAACCGCTCGAAGGCGAGACGACCCGCGGCGTCCCATACGACCAGCTCACCGTCCATCGCGGTCGCATCCGGCAACTGCACGGCACCGGCCACAACCTCCGGAAACGCCGGCCCCATCTCCGTACCGCGCCTGGAGCGCAGCACCACCCGGCCCGCGTCGACCGAAACGGCCGCCCGGAACCCGTCCCACTTGGGCTCGCCCGCCCAGCCCGGCCGCAGATCAGGACTGGACACGGGAGTGCTCAGCATCGGCTCCGGCAGCATCCACGTCACACCAGATCCCTTCCACCGCCCGGCGACGAACCACTCGCCGTGCCGGAAGACGAGAAGCCGATCGGGTCCGGCGTGTCACGTGTCCAGCTGCGCGCGGGCCGCTACTGTCAGCGCGACAGGCCAGGGACGGCCTGGAGGCGAGCGATCCGCCCGGGCGGACCCGCAGGAGTCTCAAGGGTGGGATGCCCGGTCCCGCAACACACATCTCGGTATCCGTGCAGGCCTGGCCCTTCCTCCGCGGCTGCCGCCCGGGCGCAGCCGGAGCAGGAACCTCATGCCGCACACAACCGACAAGCGGACCTACCAGGAACTCGCCCGCCTCCTGTACCTGGGACGCCTCCAGACCAGGGGCAAACGCCCCGCCCTGGACCCCACCGACCGCGGGCAACTCGCCTTCCAGGGGCTGCTCTTCGAGTGCCTGATGAGCACCCGGGAGCACCCGCATTCCCTGGAGCAGCCGCGAAGGAGCGCGATGGCCAGCATCAGCGGCTACCTGAACGCCATCTGCCACCAGCCCGCTCACCTGGAGATCCACACCAACACGGCCTGCCGCATCGCCAGCCGCATCCTGCCGTTCCTCCATGAAGACCACGGTGTATGTGGCGTTCCCGGCCTCCGACTGATCGACGTCACCTGCCGGCGAGTGCGCCTCACCCACCTCCCCACAACGGCTCGCCTCGACCTCGTGGACACGCACCGCTGGCACGACATGCACACCGCACGCATGGTCTTCCGGCAGGAGACCAGCTGGCATCAGAGGGAAGGGCGGTCACCGTTGTGGCGGCACAACGGTCTCACCGTCGAAGAAGCTGCGCACCGTGAGAGCTGGACGTACACCGCCAGCACACCGCTGCGCAGTGCCCTCCTGATGCGCTCCATGCCACTGTGGTACCGCTTCGACCTCAGCCCGGCCTGGGTCCCCGGCAACCCCACCCGCCCGGACCGGCTCATCTGGGACACCCACTCCGACACCGAACACGATCAAGTAGTCGAGCTGCTGACACGTTCTGCAGCCCGCATCCCAGAAGCCGTCTACCATCCCAGGACGCCCTGCTCCGGCACCATCCAGTTCGGCTCCGGCAGCGCGCAGTTGATCAGCAACTGCTAAGAACCCGGCCATCGGCCTCGTATCCGGGGTGCTGCCGCAGGTCCAGGTAACAGCGCAGCCGGACACCTGGCTCGCCCGGCTCGTGGGTTGTGCGGTCCGCCGGGGCGATCGCCCACCGTGTGGCGAGCAGCTCCTGGACCGCGAACGCTGTCTCGTCATCGGCGGCCGCGACTTCCACCACCGCAAGTCCCGGCTCTGCTACATGCGCCTCGTTGATCGGCTTCATACCCGGCACGACGCGTCGGTGCCCGCCGAAGTTCTCGCGTTCGGGCAGCGTCACTCGACCGGGGACGGCGGAGCGTACGGTGCTGACCTCCCGCTGTGGTTTGGCGTGTGCCGTGGATGCCTGACCGGCTCGGCCTCTCCGACAGCCGACCAGCGGCACAATCCCGACCGTCATGTGCTGCGGCAGTGCCGTGCCTCACCGGTTGCGGTACGACGATTCCACCCACACGGGCGGCGCACTCGGTGAACGGCTGAGAGCGCCCCCTCACCTGCCGTTATCAACGGGGCATGTTCACGACTGTGCTGCGCGGCCTGGCCGCCGCCTCCCTTGCCGTCCTGTCCCTCACCGTCTCCACGCCCGCGCACGCCGCAGAGGTGCTGCCGCTGTCGGAGGCGGTCAGCCGCCTGCCGGTGGATATCGAGTCCCGCGCCGGCTACGACCGCGACGCCTTCAAGCACTGGAACAAGGGGGACGATCCGTCCGACGGCTGCCACACCCGCTCCGAGGTCCTGATCGCTGAGGCGGTTGAGCCGCCCACCGTCGGCCCTCGCTGCCGCCTGACCGGTGGCACCTGGTGGTCCTACTACGACGCGACCTGGGTGACGTCCGCGTCCGGCCTGGACATCGACCACATGGTGCCGCTCGCGGAAAGCTGGGACAGCGGGGCGTCCGCGTGGACGCCGGAGCGCCGCGAGGCGTACGCCAACGATCAGGGAGCGGTCGCCAGCCTGGTCGCGGTGACTGCCCGCTCGAACCGGTCGAAGGCCGACCAGGATCCTTCGACGTGGCTGCCGCCAGCCGCTGACGTGCACTGTCGGTACGTCGCGGAATGGGTGGGCACGAAACTCCGGTGGGCGCTGGCGGCCGACGAAGCCGAGATGGCGGCCCTGCGAGAGACGGCGGCGGGCTGCCCGGACCAGAGCGTGACGTACGAGCCGGCCGAGTAACCGTCGACGCGGCCTCGACCGCTCGCGCCGCCCCTCGGCGGCGCGAGCGCCGTTTGGCGCGGCCCAGCGAACTCCGGCTGATGGTGGAAGGCATCTGCCATGACGTGGACCCTGCCGGACCCGATGCTCACCACGCCCGTGGCGAGCCCCGACCTGCCACCGGGCGCCGCTGCGGAACCTAAGTGGTCGGCTCACGAAGTCCTTCGGGGGTTGATCAGGCTGCCAGGGCGACGGAGGATTCCTCTTGTCGGTCGGCGGGTGTGTGTCGGTCGAGCCGGGCCAGCAGATCGTCCAGGTCGGAGGTGGTGAACTTCCACTGGAACGGCTGTGCCGTGGCGTTGTAGCGGTCTTCGAATGCTCGGAGCCGGTCCCGGACCTGGGTGAGGTCCGTGAAGTCGTTGGGTTGGACGACCTTGCGCTGGACGATGGAGAAGAAGATCTCTATCTGGTTCGTCCAGGAGGCGTGGACGGGGGTGTGGACCATGACCGCGTTCGGAAACTCCTTGGTCAGACGGTCGATGGCCTTCTTCCCCCGGTGGGAGGAGCCGTTGTCGACGATCCAGAAGACGCGTCTGGCGCTCGCGTAGGGCTCGGTGGTCATGACCTGGGAGACCAGGGCCATGAACGGCATGATGCCGGTCTTGGGTTCGCAGCGGCCGAAGACCTTGGCCTGGTGGACGTCGTAGGCGGCCAGGTAGGCCAGCGCGCCGCCGCGGCCGTACTCGTGGTTGACGCGCATCGCCCGGGCCCGGCCCGGGGCCAGCGTCGGGTGGCAGCGGCAGCGGGCCTGGACGGAGGCCTTCTCGTCACTGGAGATCACGTACTCGTCCTCGCCCAGCGGGACACCCTCGAACGTGCGGGCGTAGAGGTCCAGGACACGCTGGGCCTTGGCACGGAAGTTGGGGTCACGGATGAAGATCCAGGACCGATACTGCCAGGGCTTGAGCGCGTCCTCGCGCAGCCAGCGGCGCACCGTGGACGCGGAGACGCTGTCGGTGATCCCGCGCGCGGTCAGCTCGGCGGCCAGCTCCGGGCAGGACCAGCGCGACAGCGGCACGCCGGTCTCGGCGGGCAGCTGGCAGGCCAGCGCCTTGGCCTCGGCGACCTGCACGGGGGTGAAACGGGCGGGGCGCCCGGAGCGCTTGCGGTCGGCCAGAGCCGGCAGCCCGCCGGCGGCAAACCGGCCCCGCCAGGTCCGGACCGTGTCCACGTGCAGGTGGGTCTCGGCGGCGATCCTGGCATTACTCCGGCCACGTGCCGCAAAGAGGACGACTGCGGCACGCTGCCGGGCTTGGTGTGGAGTCTTGTGCCCGTAAGCCATCTTCTTCAGCCGGTGGCGCTCGGAGGCGGTCAGCACCACCGCCACGGCAGCGCGTATGGCCACGTACCCGTCCCCCGGATCCTGCGGCAGGCTGGTAAGCCTGAATGATTTCGACTGTCCACCGCTCTTCCTTCCGCCTCGTTTGGATCTTCAAGGAGGCAGAAGAGCGGTAGTGACCGGCATGCTGATGGCCCGCCGACCGTCAGGTCGGCGGGCCATCGTGATCGTTGAAGGTTCGTCGGCGCCCAGGAAGGCGGTCGGTGGCCTACGCGCGTGTCTCGCGTGTCACCGAGGGTCGGGGGCCCTCACGCGGCGGACCGGCCCTTGATCGCGTGGCTGAGGGCGGTCTGCTCATCGTCGGGAAGGCGACGCTCGGCGTGGAGCATGTGCAGAGCGGTGGTGATGCGTTCCTCGTCCTCGGATGTGCCGAGGCTGCCCATGTACGGGGGCAACAGCAGACTCAGGGCTTCGAGGTCCGCGCGTGCGCAGAGCTTGATGAGGAGTTCGCCGACCGGGTCTTCGTGCTGCTGTGGTGCGGCCGAAGTGGTGGCACGCAGTCCCGCGGCGATGCGGTAGCGGAGCCATTGCTGGTGGGGGCCGGCTGGGACGTCGTCGATGTGCCTGGCGGCGGACTCGAAGTGTTCGCGGGCCTGGTCGATCTGGCCCAGGTCCCGGTGGGCCCGGGCTATGTTGCCGTGAAGCGAGGCGTAGAAGCTGCGGACACGGTCGTCGCCGACCTTGTCGGCCCGAGTCAGGCACTCCTGGTTCCAGTACAGAGTCTCCTGCGGGGTCGGCTGGTGCCGGGCGAGGTAGTGCGCGGCGATGCAGGCGTCGTAGTCGTCCTCGGCCGCTTCCCAGGCTTGAAGGAACAGGTCCCGTGCTCGGACATCTCGCCCTTCGGCCTCGGCCTGCATACCCTGCGCGCACAGCTGCACGACGATGTTCTCTGGGTCGGTCACGGATCTCCTGAGATGATGAGGGTGCGGTGTTGAGGAAGAATCAGCTGGAGGTGTCGAGGGCGACCGGCATGACCAGCGTGGTGAAGCTGCCCTGGTCCGCGGAGCGCACCACGACAGGCCGATCTACGGCGGAGATCTCCAACAGAACGTCGGGCCCGACACTGGCCTCCAGAGCGGGGCCCAGGACGGCGGGGTCGAAGCCGATCCGCTGGGGCAGGTCTTCATGACAGACCGCGGGCAGGGTAGCGGCGTTGGAGTGATCGGCAAGCGAGACGACCAGCTCGTCGCCGGAGAAGCTCAGAGCGATGCGTGCAGCGTCTGCGTGACTGTTGACCGCCTCACGCAGAGCCAGGCGATCCACGATCACGCGGTATTCGGGCGAGGCCAGAGCCGAGAGCATCTCGCGGTAGGCAGGGAACAGGCCATCGGTCGTCACCAGGACACGGGACTCTGACTTACTGCGTGCGCGGGTGCCGTCCGGTCCGACCTGGATGGTGACCTCATGGACTCGCGCCGCCCATTGCCCGAACTCGATCAGGTCAGCCGCGTGCACCAGCAGGCGGCAGGGCCCTCCGTCGAGTACCGCCGGCCTCAGGACGCGCATGGACAGGCGATAGCGATCGGTAGCCACCAGACGCACCTCGCCGTCATCGATCTCGATGAGGACGCAACCCAGCGCGGGGAATTCCACGTCGGAAGCCGCGGCCGGCACCACCTGGCGTACCGCACTGGCCAACTCCACACCGCCGATTCGTGCTTCCGTCATGCTGCCGGCAGTCGAGAGGGAACGTAGAACTACGGCGATGGCGGCCTCGGCCGTCTGCGTCTGGTCCCGCATCCTCTCCAAGTGCCGCTCCAGCACCTCTCGCCCCTCGCGCTCGGGCCCGTCGAGCACCACGGTGACCTCAGCCAGCGGCAGTCCCGCTTCTCGCAGACTGCGCAGGAGAGCGGCACGGGCCTCCTGAGCAGGGCTGTAGAAGCGGTATCCCGTCGCCCCATCAACCCACGCCGGCCGCAGAACGCGGCAGTCGTCGTAGAAACGCAGGGCGCTCGGAGCGAGACCGACCCGCCGCGCGAAGGCGCTGATGCTCAGTAGTTCCGTGGTGCCGTCCATGGCCCCGATTGTCGACGTTCATCCAACTTGAAGGTCAACTCGCCCTTCGGCCGGGTTCCACGCCACCGCCTGGCACGGGAGCTCCCTCAGCGTCAACCCCCGAAAGACTTCGAGAGCCGACCACTAAGTGTCCGTGCTCGGCGGCGTAGGACCTGGCGTGCATCAGCCCCGTCTCGAAGCTGGCCTGGATGGGGACCCGCCGTGGAAGAGCGGTGCGGGCTACCTGGGCCGTGATGCCGATGTCGGCCAGCAGACGCTGCTGTTCAGGATGGAGAGTGCTGTAGTGGGTGCACTGCAGATACAGCCACTCGCCGTTGAGTACCTGCGTGCCGGGGAATCCCGCGGCTGCATCGGGCGGACCGGCAACCGCGGCGTGATCGCGCGCCCGGTAGTACGAGCGCTGCCACTGCACCGACCAAGGGACATTCCACCACGGGTCCAAGGCGGCCAGCGCCTGCGCACGGTCCGGCGCCATTGCCCAGGCCCTTGCCTGGACGTTGCCCAGCCATTCCCCAAGCCGATAGGAATCGACCACGGTGTCCTTCGGGACCGCGAGATTGCCGTGTTCGCGCACGTAGTGGCTGGCATGCGCCAGGCCGGCCGCGAAGGCTTCGTCCGCCTGCCGACTGTGTCCGCGCCGCCGCTTGCTCTCCGCCCGCTGGCCGCCGGTCCCCACGCGCGCCCGTACCGCGAGTTCGTCCGCCAGAGGGCGCTGGCGGTGAGCCGGAGCCACCATCCACATCTCCTGGCCCTCAGCGTTTGTGCCGCCCTGCGCCCGCACGCACTGATACGCCCACGCAAAGAGAGGGCCCGACGTCTCCTGCGCCAGCTGTTCCACGTACCAGGGCCGCCGCACACAGCCCGCAACAGCCGTCAAGAGCGTCGGCAGATCAGCCAGGCGAAAGGGAACACGGCCCTGTGCCTCGGCCACCACACGGCGCCGGAAGTCGTCACCGGCCAGCAGCGCGGCCAGGGCAACGGTCTCCGGATAGGTCACCAGCTCCCGCCCCACGACCTGCCACGCGTCCTGGTCCAAGCCGTCGCTGTCCAGGCTCCGTAGCCGCGCCGGCCACACATGCTCCCGCGCCCACGTCTGCCACCACCACGACGCAGTCACTGCCTGCGCCACCTCAAAAGCAGCCGCTGCCCGCGCGGAACGGCACAGCAGCCTCACGTGATGGTGCCGGGCTTCCAGCACCTGCCCGCTCCCGGCCAGGTTCACTACTCGGCCGACCGTGCCCGGAATCTGCATAAGCCACCGGCGATGAGGCAGGCACACCCGCTGCTCAGGTCCCAGATACAGGCGAGCAGCCTCCCTCCTCCCGGTACGCCGCGCTGTGCACGCAGGGCAGGCTGGTCCCCAGCGCCGCACCTTCTCCGCGGTGTGGTGAAACTGCGCTGCCGGCCCTGTGGCGAAACGCCGACGAGGCTCCTCCTGCGCCCAGGCGGGCAGCGCCCGCATGAGGTGATCCTGCGGGACGCGGCACAACTGCGCTACCCGATCCCGCGCTTCCTGGTTCAGATAGATCTCACTGTCCGGCCGCGCCCTGCCCATCATGTTCGGCAGTCCACCTACATCAAGGATCGCCGCCAGCAGGTCCCTGAACGCCATGCCGTAGCACGCCGCCAGCCGGATCAGGAACGACTGCGTCATTTCCCCCTGCAGCGGCCCCACGCGCAGCACACCGCTCGGCGGCACAATCGTCCCAGTTGCTGCTGGCTCCCGATTCTGGTCGCTCATTCCGCCCTCGTCCGCCAGCCCTCTTCCCCGTAACCACCTGCGGGCCCCACCCGGTTACGGCCCAAACTTGAGCGGCCTGGGCGCCCGAAGCATAGGTGGCTATGCCCACTCGACTCCCAGCTCCGCGAGGGCAGCGCTGTCCAGGGGCGGTTTTTCTGATCAGTAGTTGGTGGTCTGGCCTGCACTGATCAGTTTGTGGTGCTTCGGTGGGTGGGGGATTGCAGTGTGCCAGTAGCTGCAGTGAATGTGGGCGCTGTGCCGGAT
>NZ_JBSICH010000037.1:0-38827 GCF_053613315.1 Streptomyces sp. JK94
GCCGTCGCCCATGCCCTCAACTCCCGTCCCCGCAAGACGCTCGGCTGGAGGACACCGGCCGAGGTGTTCAACGAGCAGCTACTGTTGCTCCAACAGGCCGGTGTTGCAACGACCGGTTGAATTTGGTCAATATACGTCTCGTCAATTCCGGGCCACACTTGCGGAGTTGGACATCGGGCAGAGCGTCGGCCGAACCGGCTCGTGTTTCGACAATGCAGCGGCGGAGTGCTTCTTCGCCGTCCTCAAGGCCGAGATCGGAACGACGGTCTGGGCGACAAGGGCCCAGGCTCGGCAGGACGTTTTCCGATGGATCGCGGAACATTACAACCGGGAGCGACTCCACTCGACCATCGGCTACATCACGCCGTACGAGGCGAGAACCCGCTACCGGCAACGACTCGGCCTCGCGGCATGAAACGGAAGTGTCGGCACTCAAGGGGTCACTTCACTCCCCGTCCGCCCCGCCTACCGGCTCTACCGCGCCGAGTACATGCTCCGGCAGCAGGGCTGCGACGCGCTCGCTGATCTGTACGCGGAGACCGCCGACGAACTCGCCCAGCAGCTGGTCCTCACCGGGGTCGGCGGGCTGACCGGGTGGCGGCGGACCGCGGTGGCCACGGAGCGGGAGCTGCAGTCCGGCGGTTCGTCCTTCCGGCGGCCGCGCAGCGAGATGGACTTCGAGCTGGAATGGGCGGACCACGCCTATGACGCGATCCGTGCCGACACCCAGCTCGACCGGGTGGCGCAGACCGCGGCGTCCCATGGCTATTCCGCGGCCGACATCAATCAGATCTACAACCACCTGTTCATCGAAACGCATCAACTCGACGCGGGAATGCTGCGATTCGACGCCAATCCGCGTATCGCCAGGGCCTGGGAACGCCTTCAGAACGGAAATCCACACCCCAGTGATTTCGATCTGCTCGCACATGAACTGTACGAGTCGAACTGGATGCGTCAGCACGGCGACCAGAACTATCGCCGCGCCCATCAGGCGACCCTGGATGCTGGCCACACCTGGGACGAACATGCACCTGCGGCGGACGGTATAGGGTTCAGGTGATCAAATCCTGGCGCGAGCGAACTGGTGGGAATCCCCGTGACAGCATCACTGACGTGTAGGAAGATCCACTCTCTCGACGCGGGATCCGTCTACGCCTGGGAAACCGCGGAAGGTGTCACCGGAAACATCCTGATCGACCCAGAGGGGTCAGTCGCCCGCCCCTGCACGCTGGAGGGGATAACCCTCGGTGACATGCTCCTCGACAAAAACATCGGGAATGTGGAAAATCCCGACCCGGACCCGAAACTCCGCCGTGCTTTCCTGATCGCGGCATCGGCGATCTTCCAGGAAGGGGAGCGGCAGGGGCGACTGCCTGACAAGATCACGCGCACCTACTGGTAGGCGCCACGTCACCACCCGAGAGGCCGTGCTCTCCCAGAGCCCGGCCTCTCGGCCTTCCACTGTGGGGATGTGCTTCGGCCCATGAGAGCGGCGTGGCGGCCCATGGAGCGGACCCGGCAACGGCCCCACCCGCCGACTGCCCAGCGCGAGTATCTCGTCTGCCCTCGCCGCAGGGACATGACCTGTACATGCCATGATGTAGGACTCGGTGGACGTCCCACCTGCGGAGTTATTCCAGCCACGGGTCCGACGCAGGCAGGGCGGCGATGCGGCGCTGTCCCTGGACGGACGTCTTCATCTTCAGCTCGAGGTTTTCGTAGTAGAGGTTCGCCGTCACCGTGGCGAGCGCGTCGAGCTTGCCCTGTAGCTGAGTCGCCCTGGTGGTGGCCTCCCGGAGACGTTTGCGCAAGTCAGCGATGGTTTCGTCGCGTTGGACCTCTCCTGGCGTACGGAGCACAGGCCTGGCGACCTTGGCGTCCCACTCGGCCAGGCCCTCCTCGGCCCGGTGCACGGTGGCGTGGCTGACCTTCGCCTCACGCGCCAGGTTCTCCTTGGTCGCCGCGCCGTCGGTGTGCAGCGGCTCACCGGCAAGCAGACGGGCCATGGCCTCGTGCGCTTCTTCGAACACCGGCCTGTTGCGGTTCGTCGCCCGACGCGGTCCCCTTGGGCGGTTACGGCGGCTGGTCCTGTGTAATGGCCGAGGTCATCGTTCCCCCTGGGACGGTCGCTGCGGCAGAGTCATGAGGTCCAACGACACGGCTGCGATATCGAACACACGTCATTCGGTCGTGCTGGGAAGCCCGCTGTTTCCTGCGTCAGCGGTCCCTGCGGGCGCCCGATCCCTGGCCTGGCTTGGAGCGGCTGCGGGCAGGAAATGGCCGAAACGCCGACACCGCCGAACAGCGTGGGGGTGAACGGCGGGGGGCCACGGGTCGTCGCCTCCTGACCGGGGTCCAAATCGGCCCGCAGCAGCTTTTCCAGCTCTGGCGTGGCCGACCGTGCCCGTCAGAGCTTCATGGTGGTGGGCGGACAGGACGCCGGCTCCCAGCCCGGCCGCGGCGATCACCGCGGTCAGCGCGACTGTCGCCACGTTGTCCGGGGTGGACGAGGCGACGGGGTGGTGGAAAGCGTCTCGCGCGGCGTAGGCGTCGAGTCGGGCCACGCTGACGAGGGAGTCGAGTACGCGGGCGGCGTGACGCCCGGTGCGGTCCGGTTCCAGGGCTGACAGGCCCGTCCGGGTCTGGAAGGCGGCGGTCGGCGGATCGGGATGGTCAAGGAGCGGGACGGCTGCGTTCATGGTGCGCTCAAGATCGGCTTCGGAGACGGGGCGTCTGCGGGCCGGCAGTGGGCGTGCAGGAGGAGGACGACGGCTTCCTTCCAGGGCTCGGCGGGCTGAATCGTGTCGATCAGGTCGCGGGCCTGCTGGCCAGCCCCTGCTCCATCAGGGCCATGATCTTGATCTGGCGGCCGTCGAGGAGCCGGTCGCCGATGCCGCGGTGCTGGACCATCGTGTCGGCGGCCTCGGTCCACCGCCCGATCTGGGCGAGGGCACGGGCGCCGTCCACGAGCAGGGTGACGTACAGCTCCCGGCACACCGCGCGGTGGTCCTCGTCCGTGCCGGTCGGGGTCGAGAGGTCGACGGTGCGGCCGTCGATGTCGGTCTTGTTGCGGTGATGGGCAGCGTCGTTGAGGCAGTGCAACAAGCTGTAGGCGAGTTCGCCGTGGCCGGCGCGAGTCTGCAGCCGGGCGAGGTTGACGAGAGGCATCAGTGACATGACGGCGGCCCGTCCGCTGAGGCGTCCGGCGTCGGCGAAGACCTGGTGCTGGCGCCAGCACAGATCCTCGGCCAGGTCGGGCAGGCCGACGCCGGAGGCGATGGGAGCCGCGTAGGTGAGGACCCCCGCATGCTGCGTGAGCACATCGAGCACTTGGGTGTCGCTTCGGACGGGCGCGTGTTTCGTAACGCGGCCGGGAACTACATCGACGCCGCGGCGTACGGCACAACGTGGCACCGAGCGCGTGAGGCGGCGCTGACTCCGGACGAGCTCGCCCTCGGACTCGCGCAGCGGCCGTACGACCTGCGCCACGCAGGTATCTCCTTCTGGCTGGCCTCCGGCGTCGATCCCGCCGAGCGCGCGCGCCGGGCAGGGCAGGGCATTCAGGTGCTCTTCCGCTACTACGCCAAGTTCCCTGCCGAGGCGCGTCATCATGCGAACCGACTCATCGAGGACTCCACGCGACGGTGGGACGAGCGCGAAGACGATGCCGCTGCGCGTTAGTCCGTGCTTGCCGGGAAATGCCCCGGAACAGATGGTCAGAGATGGGAGACGGGTGGGACGAATCAGGAGTTGGGTCGGCATTCGCTTCGCGACTCAGGGTGAGTGTGACAAGGGTGCGTGACCAGGCAAGTCGCCTGGTCACGCACCCTTTTCTGGGTCTCTAGAAGAAGCCCGGCTTCTTCGCGGAGTACGAGACCAGGAGGTTCTTCGTCTGCTGGTAGTGATCCAGCATCATCCTGTGGTTCTCCCGGCCGATGCCCGACTGCTTGTAGCCGCCGAAGGCGGCGTGTGCCGGGTAGGCGTGGTAGCAGTTCGTCCAGACACGGCCCGCCTGGATGGCGCGGCCCGCGCGGTACGCGGTGTTCATGTCGCGGGTCCATACGCCGGCGCCCAGGCCGTACAGGGTGTCGTTGGCCGTCCTGACCGCGTCGTCGAAGTCGTCGAAGGACGTGACCGACACGACCGGGCCGAAGATCTCCTCCTGGAAGATCCGCATGCGGTTGTGGCCCTCGAAGATCGTCGGCTGGACGTAGTAGCCGCCCTTCAGCTCACCGCCGTGCTCGACGCGTTCGCCGCCGGTGAGTACCTTGGCACCCTCCTGCCGGCCGATGTCCAGGTAGGAGAGGATCTTCTCCAGCTGGTCGTTGGACGCCTGTGCCCCGATCATCGTTTCCGTGTCCAGGGGGTGACCCGGCCTGATCAGCTCGGTGCGGGCGACGGCGGCTTCCATGAATGCGGCGTAGTTGCCGCGCTGGACCAGCGCCCGGGACGGGCACGTGCACACCTCGCCCTGGTTGAGCGCGAACATCGTGAATCCCTCGAGCGCCTTGTCGCGGAAGTCGTCGTCCTGGGCCCAGACGTCGTCGAAGAAGATGTTCGGCGACTTGCCGCCCAGTTCCAGCGTGACCGGCCTGATGTTCTCCGAGGCGTACTGCATGATCAGCCGCCCGGTGGTGGTCTCCCCGGTGAACGCCACCTTCGCCACCCGCGGGCTGGACGCGAGCGGTTTGCCCGCCTCCACGCCGAAGCCGTTGACGACGTTCAGGACCCCGGGCGGCAGCAGGTCCGCGACCAGGCTCAGCCAGAGGTGGATGGAGGCCGGGGTCTGTTCGGCGGGTTTCAGGACGACCGCGTTCCCGGCCGCGAGAGCGGGGGCGAGCTTCCAGGCCGCCATCAGGAGAGGGAAGTTCCACGGGATGATCTGCGCGACGACACCCAGCGGCTCGTGGAAGTGGTACGCCACGGTGTCGTCGTCGATCTGGCCGAGCGAGCCCTCCTGAGCGCGGACCGCTCCCGCGAAGTAGCGGAAGTGGTCGATGGCGAGCGGGATGTCGGCCGCCAGCGTCTCCCGCACCGGCTTGCCGTTCTCCCAGCTCTCCGCGACCGCCAGACTCTCCAGGTTCGCCTCCATGCGATCGGCGATCTTCAGCAGGATGCCGGAGCGGTCGGTCACCGACGTGCGGCCCCAGACGGGCGCAGCCCCCTGCGCGGCGTCGAGCGCGCGCTCCACGTCCTGCGCCGTACCGCGCGCGACCTCCGTGAACGGCTGACCGTTCACCGGCGACGGGTTCTCGAAGTACTGTCCGCGCGCCGGCGGAACGTACTCGCCGCCGATGAAATGGTCGTAGCGCGACTGGTAGGAGACGATCGCGCCTTCGGTGCCGGGCGCCGCGTAACGGGTCATCCTGTCTGCCTCCCTCATCGAACACTGCCCGCCCTCGGACAGCTCCGCCCGGGAGGTTAGAAAGCGGCACGTTGCGCAGACGTTGCGTGGGCGGCGGCCCGCCGGCCCTGGACCGCCACCGTCCCGCAGGTGGTCACCACGTCCCGGGCGGCCACCCCCCGGGTGCCGTCAGCTCCGACTCCAGCGCGGCCAACCGGGAGCGGGCCGCCGCCGTGGGCCGTACCGCGACCAGGGCGCGCCACACGTCCAGGTCGTCCTCGCCCCACGGCGCGTGCGCCCAGTCGGCCAGCAGGTCGGGATCGTGACGGGCGATCAGCGCCGCGCGCAGGCCGTCGGCGAGCCGGCGCCTGAGCCGGACCACCGCCGGAGCCTCGGAGCCGGGCAACAGCGGACCGGCGTACGCCCCCGCGGCCGCCGTCACCGCACCGGCCCGCAGACGCCGCTCGACCACGGCGGCGTCGGACTCGACGGCCATCGTGAGCCGATACGGCCGTGACGCCAGCCAGTCCGGCCCCAGGAGCCCACGCAGCCGGACCAGTTCGGCGCGCAGCGTCACTGGAGGCACTGCCTCGTCCTGGTACAGCGCGCACAGCAGCTCGTCGCCGGTCAGGCCCTCCGGGTGGTGGGCCAGCAGCACGACGATCTCACTGTGCCGCCGGCTCAGCCGGAGTCGGCGGCCCTCGGCGCTCAGCAGGGCCTCGTCGCGGCCCAGGGCGGTCAGCCGGGCCGCCTCCGTCGCGGAGGGCTCCGGGGTCAGCAGCGCCAGATGCGACTCGGCGGCACGCGCGACGGCCTGGACGAAGCCCAGACTGTGCGGGTGCGCCAGGCCGTCCCCGCCGGTAATGTCCACGGCACCGAGCACCCGGCCGGTGCGGGGGTCGTGCACCGGAGCCGCCGCGCACGTCCACGGCTGGACCCGCCGGGCGAAGTGCTCGGCCGCGAAGACCTGGACCGGACGGCCGACCGCCACCGCCGTGCCGGGCGCGTTCGTCCCGACCGCGGACTCCGCCCACCGGGCACCCGGCACGAAGTTCATCCGCCCCGCCCGGCGCCGCGTGGCCGGATGGCCTTCGACCCACAGCAGTCTGCCGTGCGCGTCGCACACGGCGAGCAGGTGCTCGCCGTCGGCGGCGAACGCGCCGAGGAGTTCCCGGACCAGCGGCATCACCCGCGCCAGTGGATGTTCGGCCCGGTAGGCACCGAGGTCTGCGTCCATGAGTTCCACGCTCGCGGCGCTGTCCGGGCCGACGCCTGCCCGGACGGAGCGTCGCCACGACTCCGCGACGACGGGGCGCACGGGACGCGGTGCCGTCCCCGCGGCGGTGAAGGTCTCGTGCGCTCGACGCAGTGCCCGTGCGTGTGCGACGGGGTCTGCCCCCGGCTCCAGAGCCAGCCACGGATCGGTCAACTCGGCCTCCCCGGAAGGTGGTGCGGTGGGGACATCGTCACTCCGCGGATACGCCCGGACAACCTTTTCGACCAGCGGGATCACCCGGTCGCAGACCTGCCCTGGTCGGCCGCGGGTCAGACGAGGTTGACCAGCCTGATGTAGCGGGTCCAATCCCACAGGGGCCCCGGGTCCGTGTGATCGCTGCCCGGTACCTCGTGGTGCGCGATGATGTGGTTGCGGTCCTTGGGGATGCCGTATCTGGTGCAGATCGCCGCGGTCAGCCGGGCCGACTGTTCGTAGAGGGCCGTGGTGAAGTACTCGGGCCGGTCCACCCATCCCTCGTGTTCGATCCCGATGCTGCGGGTGTTGTAGTCCCAGTTCCCCGCGTGCCAGGCCACGTCGGCCTCACGGACGCACTGGGCCACGTGTCCGTCGGAGGACCGGACGACGTAGTGCGCGGAGACCTGCTTCTGCGGGTTCTGGAAGATGGAGAGGGTGTCGGCGTACGTCTCCTGCGTGACATGGACGACCACGTGGTCGACGGGGTAGGAGGTGGGCCGGCTCGACCGCGTGTAGTTGGAACTGCTCGCCGGCTGCCACTCGGCGGAGGGATGGTCGACGACGGCGGGCCGGGCGGCGGCCTGGGTGCCGGAGAGCAGGGCGTACGGGACGGTGGCGAGTGCGGCGCCCTGCAGGAGCCGCCGCCTCGTCGGAACAGGTACGGTCCGTTCCCTTTCCATGGGTCTGCCCTTTCGTGGTGGTGGGGGGGCGGCCCGCGACGTGGCCGACCAGGAGGCTCGGACGTCCGCAGCCCGCTGCGTGGGATGTGGCGGTGCGAATCACGGTACGGGCGGCAGAGGTTGTGCAGTAGGCTGCCGCGCCGTTCCGTGGACGGACGCCGCCGTGTGGACATCACGCTCACTCGATCGCGTGAAGAAGTGGTGGCGAGCGGGCGGGACGCCCGGTGTGGAGGGGCGGGGCGAGGACAGTACCGGCGTCCCTCCCGGCCTCGGCAGTCGTTCAGCCGTAGCCGTAGCCGTAGCCGTAGCCGTAGCCGTAGCCGTAGCCGTAGCCGCAACGGCAATCGCAGCCTCTTCGCCGTCACAGCCGCAGCGCCGGAGCCGTCGCCGTACCGCCATCGGCGAGGAGGCGACCTCTGCGAGGCGCACCTCGGCCCCCAGGGGCGGCCACCGGAGGGGTTCAGGCCCGTTCGGCCACCACCGCGGGGTCGTCCAGGACGGCCCGCACCACCGAGTGCGCGGCACCGAGCAGCGGACCCTGCGGGCCCAGCACCGACACGGAGACCGGACAGGCCGGGCCGGCCGTGCGCCGGGCCAGTTCGTCCCGCAGGGAGGGCACCAACCACGGAGCGAGCCCGGCGAGTGCTCCTCCCAGCACCACCCTCTCGGGATCCAGCAGGTTGACCGCGCCGGTCAGCGCGATGCCGAGTGCCCTGCCCGCCTCCCGCAGGGCGTGCCGTACGGCTTCGTCGCCCTCCGCCGCACGTCCCGCGAGCAGGCCGACCCGATCCTCGCCCGGTTCCACACCGGCCGCGCGCAGTACCGCCTTCTCGCCGGCGTACTGCTCCAGGCACCCTCGTCCGCCGCAGGGGCACTCCGGTCCGTCGGGGTGGACCGGGACATGGCCCAGTTCACCGGCGAATCCGCGGGTCCCGCGCAGCAGCCGCCCGTCGACGACGACCGCCGCACCGATGCCGATCTCGGCCGACACGTGCAGGAAGTCCCGTGGGGTGCCGTCACCGAGCCAGAGCTCGGCGAGTGCGCCGAAGTTCGCCTCGTTGTCCACGGTCGGCGGCAGGTCCGCGGGCAGCAGTGTGCCGAGGTCCGCGTCCTGCCAGTCCAGGTTGGGAGCGCGTACGACGGTCCTGGCGTCCCGCGCCACCAGACCCGGAACGGCCACCGCGAGACCGGCGGGCCACAGCCCCTGCGACGTGGTCTCCGACACGACCTGCCGTACCAGACCGTTCAGCTGCTCGACCACCGGCTCGAGCGAGCGGCCCCGGTTGCTGCCGTACCGCACGACCCGCGACCGCACCTGGCCGCGCAGGTCGACCGCGCAGACCGCGAGGTGGTCGACGCCGATCTCGGCGCCTATGCCCGCCGGGCCCTGTGCGCTGACGGCGAGCGCCGACCCGGGTCGGCCCACCCGGCCGGGGCGCTCGGGGCCCAGTTCCTCCAGGAGCCCGGAGCGGACGAGTTCGTCCACGAGGGTCGACACCGCCGCTCGCGTGAGCCCGATCCGTGAGGCGACGGCGGCTCGGGACAGCGGGCCCTCGGCGCTGACGGTGTGCATCACCCGGGCGAGGTTGCGGCGGCGCATGCCCTGCTGGGTGTCGGGCAGCGGGCGCCCGCGGCGGGCCGGCCGGTCTTCGTGCGGCGGTGCGGTCATGCCTCCGTCAGTCCTTGGTCGCTCCTGGGCCGGTCCGGTGCCGCTCCGCGGTCGGTCCGGCACTCGTCCACGTCCCCGCCGACGCGCCCCGGCGTCCCGAGCCGGCCGCGCCCGCCGGGAACGGCCCGCGACGAAGGCCCTCGGCGGCGTCGCCCGCGCGAACCGGTCCTCAGCGGGTTTCCGCGGTCCGTCCCAGCAGTGGTGCCGCGTCGGAGAGTACCCCGGTGATCCTGGCCAGCGTCGCCTCGTCCCGCTGCACGGCGTCGAGCACCGGCCCGGCGGCCGTGTCCCAACGCCGGGCGACCGCTGCCGCGTCCTCGCCGGTCAGCAGGCCGGCCGCCTGCGCGGCGGCACCGAGAGCGACCAGTTCCCGGGCCTCGGGAATCTGGACGGGCCGCCCCGACAGCCGTCGTACGGTCTGCTGCCAGGCGGTCCCGCGCGCGCCGCCGCCGATCAGCAGCAGGGGCACCGAGGGATCGGCGTCGGCGTCGAGGACCAGGTCGAGCGCTCCGAGCAGCGAGTGCACGGCACCGTCGTACGCGGCCTGGAGCAGCTGGCCGGCCGTCGTGTCGTGGCGCAGCCCGTACAGGAGGCCGGAGGAGTGCGGCAGGTTCGGTGTGCGTTCGCCGTCCAGGTAGGGCAGGAGGGTGATGCCGGTGTCCGGTTCGACGGCTTCCCTGTCGAGGCCCAGCAGGGCCGCGACGCGGTCGACGGCGAGCGTGCAGTTGAGGGTGCAGGCCAGCGGAAGCCAGTCGCCGCGTGCGTCCGCGAACCCCGCCACGGTGCCGGTCGGGTCGGCGGGCCGGCGCTGCGACACGGCGTACACGGTGCCGGACGTGCCGAGGCTCATGACCGGCACGCCCGGACGCAGCCCGAGGCCCAGTGCGGCGGCCGCGTTGTCGCCGGTGCCGGCGGCGACCAGGGTGCCCTTGGAGAACGGCAGGCCGTGACCGTCACGCACCGTGCCGGCCACTTCGCCGGGCCGCACCACCCGGGGCAGCAGCGCCGGATCGAGTCCCACGCGCGCGAGGATGTCCTCGTCGTACGCCTCCGTGCCGGACGCCCACCAACCGGTGCCGGACGCGTCGCCCCGGTCGGTGGTGCCCTCACCGGTGAGGCGCCCGGTGAGGTAGTCATGGGGGAGGCGTACGGCCTTCACCGCGCGGACCGCCTCCGGCTCGTGCTCGGCCAGCCAGGCCCATTTGGTGACCGTGAACGACGCGCTGGGCACGCTGCCCGTGCGCTCCGCCCACGTCCGGGAGCCGCCCAGCTCCTCGATGAGCCGACGGGCCTGCGGGGCCGAGCGGACGTCGTTCCACAGCAGGGCCGGGCGCACCGGGTCGCCCTGGGCGTCCAGTGTCACGAGGCCGTGCTGCTGGCCGCCGATCGACACCGCGGCCGCTTCGCGAGCGGCGTCACCGCACTGGTGCAGCGCTTCGCACAGCGCCTCCCACCACTGACGCGGATCGCTCTCGCGGCCCGCTCCGGAGGAAACGGTGTGGGGCGCCTGGCCGCTCGCGACGACCTGGCCGGTGGCGGTGTCGACGACCAGCGCCTTGGTGGACTGGGTGGACGTGTCCACGCCGACGACGAGCGGACCCTCGACTGCTGGCATCGGGCTTCTCCCTCTTCCGCGGCTCCGCGGGATCTGACTGGACGGTGGGATCTGACTGGACGGTCTGGACCGCTAGACGCCGGGACGGTGTGGACTGCCCGGGTGGGCACCGGCTGACCTGCGGTTGTGCGGTTCTCCGGGCCCCGGGGCCGGACGCCACTCGTAGGGGGACACCTTGTCCCTTCCCAGGAGCGTGTGTGCATACTAATTTGTAAAGCGCCATGACGAAATAGTCGGAAGCGTGTGATCGGCAGCGAGTGAGGAGCCGCGGAATGAACTACCAGCCCACTCCCGAGGACAGGTTCACGTTCGGTTTGTGGACGGTCGGCTGGCAGGGCCGGGACCCCTTCGGCGACGCCACCCGGCGTGCGCTGGACCCGGCGGAGTCGGTGCGGCGTCTGGCCGAGCTGGGCGCGTACGGGGTCACGTTCCACGACGACGACCTGATCCCGTTCGGGTCGAGCGACACCGAGCGCGAGGAGCACGTCAAGCGGTTCCGGCAGGCGTTGGACGCGACGGGCATGAAGGTGCCGATGGCGACGACGAACCTGTTCACGCATCCGGTGTTCAAGGACGGCGCGTTCACCGCGAACGACCGTGACGTGCGCCGGTACGCGCTGCGCAAGACGATCCGCAACATCGATCTCGCGGTGGAGCTGGGCGCGAGCGTGTACGTCGCCTGGGGCGGCCGGGAGGGCGCGGAGTCCGGTGCGGCCAAGGACGTACGGGACGCGCTGGACCGGATGAAGGAGGCTTTCGATCTGCTGGGTGAGTACGTCACCGAGCAGGGCTACGACCTGAAGTTCGCGATCGAGCCCAAGCCGAACGAGCCCCGCGGTGACATCCTGCTGCCGACGGTGGGACACGCGCTGGCGTTCATCGAGCGCCTGGAGCGGCCGGAGTTGTACGGCGTGAACCCGGAGGTCGGCCACGAGCAGATGGCGGGGCTGAACTTCCCGCACGGGATCGCGCAGGCGCTGTGGGCGGGCAAGCTGTTCCACATCGACCTCAACGGTCAGTCGGGCATCAAGTACGACCAGGACCTGCGGTTCGGCGCGGGTGACCTGCGGGCCGCGTTCTGGCTCGTCGACCTGCTGGAGCGGGCCGGGTACGCGGGGCCGCGGCACTTCGACTTCAAGCCGCCGCGGACCGAGGACCTCGACGGGGTCTGGGCGTCGGCGGCCGGCTGCATGCGCAACTACCTCATCCTCAAGGACCGGGCGGCCGCCTTCCGCGCCGACCCGCAGGTGCAGGAGGCGCTGGCCACGGCCCGGCTGGACGAGCTGGCCCGCCCGACCGCCGAGGACGGTCTCGCGGCTCTGCTGGCGGACCCGACCGCGTACGACACCTTCGACGTGGAGGCGGCCGCCGCTCGCGGCATGGCCTTCGAGCACCTCGACCAGCTCGCGATGGACCACCTCCTCGGCGCCCGCTGAGCGGCCCACCCGCCGAAGGCTCCGGTCCCCTCCGGCTCACGGACGGGGCCGGAGCCCGTTCCCTCCCCCTCCGGTTGTCGAAGACGCCGGGCCGGGGGGAGAGGGCCGGTAGGACGCTCGGGAGCGGCGCGACGGTGGAGGAGGGCTGCGTCGGAGGAAAGCCCCTTGCAGGTTGGCCGCCACGCGCCTCGAAGAGCGTCAGATGTGTGGGAACGCCCTCCCCAGCCGCCAGCCGCCAGCCGCCAGCCGCCAGCGACTCGACGCCGGCCGGCGGCCGGGCTCACGAGGGTCCCGCACCCGGTTCCTCGTCCAGCTCCCCGGACAGGGCCTCCGGCGGCTCCTCGTCCGCTGCGAGCGCCGTCGCGGGGTCCTGGGCGGGGCCGCCCACCGGGACCCAGCGTCCGTGCTCCCGCCGGTACGGCCACCAGCGGCCGTCGCGGTCCAGCCGGAGCTGGTGCGGCGCGCCGGCGACGGTCCACCGGTTGGCCCGCGCCCGCAGCGCCGGCCGTGCCTCCCCGTCCCAGGCGGACTCCAGCGCGGCACGCGCGCGTGCGAGTGCGCCGCCCTCCGGCGCCCACTCCTCCTCGAGCACGGACAGGGCGTCCGCGCCCCCGAGCCGCCACGCGCGCACGGCGACGACCAGTTCGTCCCCGTCGCGCCCCGAGCCCTCGCCGAGACGGTGCAGCACTTCCGGGCCGGGAGCACCCGCGGCCAGTCGCACCGCGTCCTGCGGGACGGCCCGCTCCTCGTCCACGGCCTGCCGGCCGTGCCCGTCGCGCAGGGCCTCGGCCAGCAGGCGGTGCGCCTCCGCCGCGGCCCGCGAGGCCAGGAACGTCAGGGCGGCCGGGTCGACCCCCGCCGGTGGCGCCGTGTCGGTGTCCAGGGACGGCGGCGCCCCCGGCCCGTCCCGGAGTTCGGGCGGGGAAGGCAGCGGGGGCAGCATGTGCCCCGCCCCGTAGGCCTCGGCGGCGTCCACGCCTGCCGGACGTGAGGCGGTCTCCCGCGCGGGTGCCCGGCCGTTCGTCCGGAGGGCTTCGAGCACGGCGTCCTCCGTGCGTCCGCGCATCAGCAGCAGTACGAAAGGGTCCTGGTCCAGCAACCGGGCCACCTGGTAGCAGAGCGCGGCGGTGTGCCCGCAGTGGTCCCAGGCCCCGCAGTCGCACTCCGGTTCCAAGTCACCGAGGCCCGGCAGCAGGTCGATCCCGGCGGCCGAGGCATCCTCCACGAGGTGCGGCGGCATGTCGCGGTCCAGCAGCGCGGCGACGTGTCCGGAACGCTCGATCGCCATGTCGGCGAAGCGGTCCCACTGCGCGTCGGACAGCTTCTCGAGCAGGACGTCGGCCCGATGCGCCGTACGGTCCCGGTCCTGGACGACGGCGGTGATACGGCCCGGCCGCACCGTCACAGCGCCGACCGCGCCCGCGCGCGCGAGCCGGCGGCCCGCCTTCACCTGCGCCGTGTCCAGGGCCGCGTCCTCCAGTGCCTTCAGCCAGGACCGGCCCCACCAGGTCTCCGCGAAGCCCCGGCCGTGTGCGGGCGGCAGCGCGGCGAACGTCCGCTCCGTGTCGTCGTACCGTGTCATCGCGTACCCCCTCGAAGTTCGACCAGGTCGGCGAGTTCCGCGTCCGTCAGCTCCGTGAGCGCCGCCTCGCCGGTGCCCAGTACGGCGTCGGCCAGTTTCCGCTTGCGGTTCAGCAGCGCGGCGATGCGGTCCTCGACGGTCCCCTCGGCGACCAGCCGGTGCACCTGCACGGGGCGGGTCTGGCCGATGCGGTGGGCACGGTCGGTGGCCTGCGCCTCGACGGCCGGATTCCACCAGCGGTCGTAGTGCACGACGTGCTCCGCGCGCGTGAGGTTCAGTCCGGTGCCCGCCGCCTTCAGCGACAGCAGGAAGACGGGGACCTCACCGTCCTGGAAGCGCCGCACGAGCGACTCCCGGGCCGCGACGGACGTTCCGCCGTGCAGGAACAGGGACGGCACGCCGCGGGCGGTCAGGTGCTGTTCGAGGAGGCGCGCCATCTGCACGTACTGCGTGAAGACCAGCACACCGGCCTCCTCGGCGAGGATCGTGCCGAGCAACTCGTCCAGCAGCTCCAGCTTCCCCGAGCGGCCGGTGGTCCTCGGCCGGTCCTCCTTGAGGAACTGGGCCGGGTGGTTGCAGATCTGCTTGAGACTCGTCAGCAGTTTCACGATCATGCCGCGTCGCGCCATGCTGTCGGCCCCGGTGATCTCCGCGAGTGCCTCGCGCACCACCGCCTCGTACAGGCCCGTCTGCTCCGCGGTCAGCGACACCGGGTGGTCGGTCTCCGTCTTGGGCGGCAGTTCCGGCGCGATCCCGGGGTCCGACTTGCGCCGGCGCAGCAGGAACGGCCGGACGAGCCGTGCCAGTCGCTCCGCCGCCGCCGGGTCCTGGCCTCCCTCGACGGCCTGGGCGTAGTGCCTGCGGAACGTACCGAGCCGGCCCAGCAGCCCGGGGGTGGTCCAGTCGAGGATCGCCCACAGTTCCGAGAGGTTGTTCTCCACCGGGGTGCCGGTGAGCGCCACGCGCGCGCGTGCGCCGATGGAACGCAGCTGCCGCGCGGTCTCCGAGTACGGGTTCTTCACGTGCTGGGCCTCGTCCGCGACGACCATGCCCCACGGCACGGTGGCCAGCCGTTCGGCGTCCAGACGCATGGTGCCGTAGGTCGTGAGCACGAACGCGCCGTCCGCGAGGCCCTCCAGGTCACGTCGCGAGCCGTGGAAGCGGCGTACGGGCGTGCCGGGGGCGAACCGCTCGATCTCGCGCTGCCAGTTGCCCATGAGGGAGGTCGGGCAGACCACCAGGGTGGGACCGGCGGCGGCCGGGTCGGTCTGCCGGTGCAGGTGCAGCGCGATCAGCGTGATGGTCTTGCCGAGACCCATGTCGTCGGCGAGACAGCAGCCCAGGCCAGACGACGTCATGCGGGCCAGCCAGTTCAGGCCCCGGCGCTGGTAGTCACGCAGCGTGGCGTCGAGTGCGGCGGGCTGTGCGACGGTGTCCTGCGCCTCGGGCTCGGCTAGCCGTTCCCGCAGGTCGGCCAGCCATCCCGTGGGGCGCACCTCGACGCGGTGCCCCCCGACTTCCGCCGAGCCCGTCAGGGCCGCGGCGAGCGCGTGGACGGGCGTGACCTTGTGGTCCTGGCGGGCGCGGGCGCGAAGGGCCTCCCCGGGGTCGACGAGCACCCATCGGTCGCGCAGACGCACCAGGGGGCGGCCGGCCTCGGCGAGCAGCTCCAGCTCCTCACGCGTGAGCCGCTGGTCGCCCAGGGCGAACGACCAGGTGAAGGCGAGCAGGGCGTCGGCGGACAGGAACGACGGGCCGGCGTCGGACGAGGCCGCCCGCGGTGCCGACTCGTCGTCGGGTGGTCCGACCTCCGCGCGGGCGGTCAGGTCATCACGGGCCAACTCCCTCGGCCAGTGCACGTCGACCCCCGCCTCGGCGAGTGCCCGTGAGCCCCTTCCGAGAAGCTCGGAGACCTCCTCGTCGGCGAGCTCCACCGCGTCCGGTACGGCGGCCGACAGCAGCGGCGTGAGCGCGGGCCAGGCCCGGGCCGCACGGCGGAGCGCGAGCAGGACGTCCAGCCGCGCGCGCGTGCCGAAGGCGTCGCCCAGGGTTTCGGCCCACACCTCGGAGGCGTCCGCGACGAGCGCCGGATCGCCCACGCTGTGCACCTGGAGCACTGCCCGGAACGTCGGCCGGGCGCCCTGGGGGGTTGGGGCCGACAGGCCCCGCACCTCGACGCGAAGCGACAGCCGTACGCCCGTGTCGTGTCCCGCGGCGACGTCGGCGGCCCACTCGCGCAGCTCGGGCATCCGCAGGGGCTCCCACGCGGCGTAGGCGGGCCCGGCCGTCACCAGGTCGGCGGCGGGGGAACGCGGCACCGTGTCGGCGACGGCGTCCAGGAAGGCACGTACCAGGCCTTCCGGGTCGGGGAGCCGCACGGGTTCGGCGTCGTCGACCGGGACGGCGTGTGCCTCGGGCGGCATGGCCGCCGCCAGATGACGGATCCGCCCGACGTCGTCGGCGCGCAGCGGACCCGTGCGCCAGGCCTCGTGGTCGGTCGCGGACAGACCGGGCAGCAGCAGCCCGCGTGCCACGAGGTGGAGGGCCTCGACGGCGACCGCGCCCCAGAACTCCGTCGCTCGATGGCCGTCCGCGCGCCGTCGCGCACGGGTGAGAACCGGCAGGGCCGCTCGTACCGGAAGCAGCACCGCCGGTACGTTCGCCGGGTGCACACCGTCGCCGTCGGGCAGTGCGACGGTCACACGGGCCGTGCTGGTGCCCGGAGCGACGGCCGCCAGGGGGGCCTCGCCGTCGGTGCGCCAGAAGGCGACTTCACCGGTGCGGGCGGGATCACCGGGCAGGAAGACGGCACAGCAACGGGCGAGTTCGGAGATCTCGGAGGGTGTCGCCGGGAGAGTGGTCCGTGCAGCGATGATGAGTTCCTCAAATTTGACTAGTCGGAGACGCGATCGCAGATCGTACATGCTTCCTGGGGTCATGGGGTGCGCCTGCGCTGTGACCTGGGTCACTATGCAGGGGCAAGGGTGCTTCTCTCCGGATGTGAAGGCGAACAAAAGAGCCATAAGGTGTCGCCGGACGAAATTGCCGGACGAAATTGCCGGACGGAACCGCCGGACGAGCGCGGTGCGCCCGGTCTCCGGACGGGACCGTCGACGGTGACACGGCGGAGGGCTCGCCGACGGCGTCTCAGGGTCGCGTAGGGGTCCGGCCTCAGGGACCTCTCAGGGGTGCCGTGCGGAACTGCCGGGAGCGCGGGACCGTTTTCAGGACAGAGAGCGGCAGTGGCCGCGAAGGAGGCGACACCATGTCGAAGAACGCCAAGGTTGCCGCAGGAGGCGTGGCGGCCGGGCTCATCCTGTTGATCTGGCTGCCCTGGTGGGCCGCCCTGCTGATAGTCCTGGGAGTCCCGGCCGCCGCGTACCTAGCCCTGGACCCCTCCCAGCGGCGCAGGCTGCGCCGCGGGACGCGCAGGGAGATAGGCCGTTGAGGCGCTGGCGCCTCCTGTAGGCCGGCTCCTCCACGGCGGGAGTCGGCCACGTCGCCGTCCGCGGGCACGCCGATCGGGCGGTCGCGGGTGGCGGGAGACCCCGCTGCGCCCACGCGGTCAGTCCGTCGTGCCGTCGGCCGTGTGGTGCGTGGAAGCGGGAGGAGGCCGGGTGACGCCCGTCGACCTGGGCGCCCGAATCCTCGGACGGCGTCCTGGTGCCGCGGGCCGTGAGACCGGCCCGGTCGGCCAGGGACGGGCCGGGCGGGGATGCCAGGGGGGCCGGGAAGGGAAATCCGCGTGTTCCGGCGATGCTCAGCCTGCACAGACCGGTGCAGGCCGGCTCAGCTCGGCCGTACGGCCAGCCTGTCGAGCGCCTCCAGGAGCCCGGGCAGCGACGGGCCCCGGCCCACCGGCAGTACTTCACCGGGTTCCTCGTCGAGCAGGATGAAAGCGATGTCGTCGGTTCTGGCGACGAGCGACCAGCCGGGACCGTCGGCGCGCAGCGTCCGCGCGTTCCCCGGGGCGAACGACGAGCGGACCCGCCCCAGCGGCGGAGGCGTGTCGACGTAGGCGCGCGCCTCCGCGAGCACACGCCGGACTCCGCCATGCCCAAAGGGCCCGGTACCGGCCCGGTCAGCGGCACCGGCCTGCGCCTTTACACCGGGGCCCGCGGCCTCGTCCGCATCCCCGTCCGCCCTGCCCTCCGGGGTGTCGCCGGCCGAGTCGTCCTGCGGGGAGCCGTGCTCCGCACCGGCTCCACCTCCCGTCGCCGGGAAGTCCGCATCGTCGATCTGGTCCCGCCACTGCGTCCACTGCAAGGCGATCTCGTCGGCTCCCAGACGACGCTGCGCCGGCCCCCACGCCGCGGTGTCCGGCGGCGACAGCGCGGGCTGGTCGGTGGCTTCGGGGCAGGGGTCGTGCGGTGCGGGCACGCCGGGAGCCGTCACGGCGACCGCGAGGGGCCAGCCGGGCAGCGCGGTCACGACCGTACGCTCGTCCGGCGACAGGTCGTACTCCATCCCGCAGTCCCAGGACGCCACGGCCACGGCGACCAGCGAGACGTCGTCGACGACCACGGTCCACCGGGCGCCGTCACCGTCCTGTCCGAGCACCAGTCCGTAGCCGTCCGCCAGCGGCGGGAGACCGAGCGCCGCACACGCCTCCACGTAGTCGTCGCCCAGCACACTTGGGAACTTCGCCGGTGTCAGCAGCACCGCCGTGAGCACGTAGAGCGCATCGTCCGCGGCGGCGACGGCGTCCTCGTCCGTCGGGGCCATCCCGGCCTCCCCCTCTGTTCGTCCGATGGCGCGCACCCTAGTGCGGCCGGGAAGCCCTTGTCACGACTCCCGGACGCACCCGAGCTGCGGTCTTCCGGCTGGACGGGGGGCGAATCGACCACCCGCCCCGGGTGGGAGGGGCAGGCCGCGGGCAGCCCCAGAAGCGCCCGGGCGACGTCCCGCGGCGACCCCTCGCGCTCCCGCGCGAGCGCGACCACGGCCCGGCACGCCAACTCGTTCACTCCGAACGACAGGGCCTCCGGCGACACCCAGCCCGCCGCCTCGTCGACCCCCTCCTGGTCGTCCTCCACGGATGCCGAGACGTAGGCGGCGGCAGCCTCGAAGAGGTTGTGCGCACGGTGCTCCCCTGTCCTCCTCCCTCCGCTCTTCCCCTCCGTGCGCCGAGCGGCGCGGGATCTGCCCCAGGACTCGCGGATCCTGCCGAACAAGCGGACCACCTCCCCTTCCGATTGCCGTGTCCGACGGCCATCGATCTCCCGCTCACCAAAGTAGAGTTGTAGCTTCGACGGCAGAAGAGGACGGGGCACGGTGAAGCGCTTCGAGCGGCTGCGGCAGATCCGCCGGATGGACCCTTACGAGGACGCCTCGGAGATCTATCGACTGGCCTCGGCCTACGAGTTCCCGTGGGACTTCGCCCGTGCGCTGGAGCTGGCGCTCTACCGCACCTACGCCGTCCCGAGCATCGGCCGACTGCTGGCCGAGACGGCGGAGTTCACCCGTCGGACGCAGAAGCGGTACGACGACACGGCGCTGCTGCTCGACGCCGTCGTCGAGCACGGTTTCGGCAGCGAGCAGGGCCGCACGGCCATCCGGCGCATCAATCAGATGCACCGCGCCTACGACATCACCAACGACGACATGCGGTACGTCCTGTGCACGTTCGTCGTGATTCCCAAACGCTGGATCGACGCCTACGGCTGGCGCAGGATGTCGCGCCACGAGACCGTCGCCTCCGCCGTGCACTACCGCACGCTGGGGCGGCACATGGGCATCAGGGACCTTCCCGCGTCCTACGAGGAGTTCGAAGCCTGTCTCGACGCCCATGAGGAGGCCCACTTCGCCTGGGACGAGGGGGCACGCCGGGTCTCCGACGCCACACTGGACCTCATGGCCTCCTGGTACCCCGGCCCCCTCGCGCCGCTCCTGCGCGCCGGGACCCTCGCTCTGCTCGACGAACCCCTCCTTCGGGCCTTCCGGTACCCGGCGCCGAGTCCCGCCGCCCGGGAGATCGTGCGCCGCACGGTACGGTTGCGCGGGCGCGCGGTCCGCCTGATGCCACCGAGGCGCGCACCGCACCACGCCCGGCAGAACCGGGAGATCAAGGGCTACCCGGACGGCTACCAGCTGGCGGAGCTGGGCACCCGCCCGACTCCCGGCGTCCGGGGCTGCCCGGCCCACCACCTCGGGACGTCAGCCGTCGAGTGAAGTGCTCGTGCCGCGCAGCCGACCGAGTCCGAACCGGCGGTCGCGGTCCGGCCGCCGAGCCGTCAGCCCTCGCGCACGGCGAGGGCCAGGAAACGGGCGTCCTCGTCGACGTACGAGGTCATGCGCCATCCGGAACCTGCCAGCAACGCACGGAGACGGGGCTCGGCGCGCAGGTCGTCCGGTGTGATCCGCCGTCCCTGCCGCGCCGCGAGCGCGGCCCTCCCGATCGGATGGAACAGCGCGAGCACACCGCCGGGACGCACGACGCGCGCCACTTCGCGCAGGTTCCGCGCGGGATCGGGCAGGTGCGCGACGAGGCCCGCCGCGAACACGGCGTCGAGCGACCGGGTTCTCATCGGCAGAGCGGCGACGTCGGCCAGCAGCAACCGCCCGTCGCGGTCCCGCCCGGCCCGTACGGCGGCCTGCAGCATGGCGGGCGTCAGATCCGCCCCGACCACCAGGCCCGAGCCACCCACGGCCGCACGCAACGGCGGCAGGGCGCGGCCGGTCCCACAGCCGGCGTCGAGTACGCGGTCCCCCTCCCGCAGGCCCAGCCGGGCGACCGCGGCCTCGTAGGCGGGGCCGTCGTCGGGGAAGCGGCTGTCCCAGTCGGCGGCGCGGGCGCCGAAGAATCGCTGCACGTGTGTGTGGTCGTCGCTCATGCTGCGCATGATTCCTCACGCGCACGGAGGACGTCCCGGTGCGCCCGTTCGCGCGTGACCGTCTCCCCGCCCGGCCCGCGGGCCCACGCCACCGTCGCCACCGCCCGGGGCATCGCCCGGCTGCGGCAGGCGCGACGGGTGGACAGCCAGGTCCGGGCTGCCCGAAACACCATCGTCGCAGCCCTGCGCGCCCGCGCGTCCTCGGCCTCGGCCTCGGCCGGGGAACGCCCATGGTGCTGGGCGAGGCCCGGGGGCGGCTCCCGGGTGAAGAGGTGCTGATCCGGCTCGTCGAGTGCGCCGGGCATATGCACACCGCCCGGCCGCTCGGCTTTGTGGGCCGACCGGACGACGTGTCCGGCCGGTCGGGCCTCAGTCCGCCACGGCCTTCTGAGCCAGGACCTTCTCCGCGGCGACGCGGACGAGAAGCTCGCCCGGTACGCCGTTGCGAGCCCCGAACTCCGCGGCGCGCTCCTCACCCATGTACCGGGCACCGATGCGCTCGGCCCAGTGCCGGAGTTCGGCGAGGTCCTCCGAGATCCGTGCGCGTCCCCGCAGCACGACGAAGCCGAAGGGCGGCCGGTCGTCGTCCACGCACAGGGCGACCCGGCCGTCACGGGTCAGATTGCGTCCCTTCACGGTGTCCTTGCCGGTGTTGAACACCACGTCGTCCCCGTCGAGCAGGAACCAGATCGGTGCCACGTGCGGGCTGCCGTCCGCCCGGACGGTGGAGAGCTTCCCGGTGCGGGTGCCGTCCGTGACGAACGCCCGCCATTCCTCATCGGTCATCTTCTGTGCCATGGCCCCCATCCTCCTTGCCCGGAACACGGGTGTGGTGAAGGCTGGCGGGCAGATCCCCCGGCCAGGGGGAGACCATGCACACGGGGACAACACGGGGAGTTCGGACCATGGTGCACAACCAGGGACTCGGCTGGCTGCTGGACGACCTGACCGGACGCGTGGAACACGTCCGGCACGCGTTGGTGCTGTCCAACGACGGGCTGGTGACCGGAGCGAGTACGGGCCTGCGGCGGGAGGACGCCGAACACCTCGCCGCCGTCTCGTCCGGACTGCACAGTCTGGCCAAGGGCTCGGGCCGCCACTTCGGCGCGGGGCAGGTGCGGCAGACGATGATCGAGTTCGACGACGCCGTTCTGTTCGTCACCGCGGCGGGCTCGGGCAGCTGCCTGTGCGTGCTCAGCGCAGCCGAGGCCGACATCGGGCAGATCGCCTACGAGATGACCCTGCTCGTGAACCGGGTCGGTGAGCACCTCGGCGTGGATGCGCGACAGCCGGGGCGAATATCGCCAACAGAGTCCTGACCTGGGCCTTCGACGATCGGGTGAGGTCGGCCGGAGAGTTTTCCACAGGCTCGCCGCGGATCTCGCGGCAACGGCTACGGTTTTGTGTCAGGCGGGCGCGGACGGCGTCGGCCGCACACTCCACGGGGGAGACGAGCATGTCCGGCAACACCATCGCACACGAGACGACGACCTCCGCGGGCCAGAACGGCACCACCCGCGGCACCACCCGCGACGCGTCTGTGGCGCCCCGTCGAGCGGCACGGGAACTCGGCCTGAGGCACAGCGAGTTCGATCTCGCCGTACACCTCGGCCGCATCCGCACGCTACCCGACGACGGGGGAGGAGGCGGCCGGCGCGTCGCCCGCGACGAGATCGAGCGGACCAGGGCGGAAAAGGGCTTCCCCGACGCACTGCGGGACAGTGTCCGATCCGTCGGGACCACGGAGGGCGCCGCCCTCATGGAAGTGACCAGGACCCGGTTCACCCGCCTCGCACGGCTGGGCCTGCTGGTACCCGTGACGTTCTACGTCAACCGGTACCGCGCCGTCGTCTGGCTCTACCTGGCCAACGACCTGAGGCGGTTCGCGGCCGACGAGAGGAACGCCGCCCTGCTGAAGGGCCGCACGCCGGAGGGGCTGCGGGACCAGTTGACGGAGGGCCTGGACCTGCGCCCCCGCAACTGGCGGGGCCGGCGTCTGGGGTTCCTCCTCCGGCGGGCCGACGACCCGTGGGCCCGGGCCGCGGCCGTGGCGTCACTGCTCGATCCGGTCGAGGTCTCGGACGTCGTCAAGGACCCCTACGAGCGCTCCTACCTGCACCGGTTTCGCCCGGTGCCGCCGTCCCACGGTTCACCCGGCTCCCCGGCGGCACAGCTCGCCGAGGAGATCGCGACGGCGGCCGACCCGGACGAGATCCACTGGCTCCGCACCGACCTGGCGGGCGCGATGGACACCGCTCGGCGCCGGCGTCCGGCGCCCCGCCCGGAACCCGGGGGACACGCGCACCAGCCGGCACCGGCGACCCCGCGGCCGCACGAGCACCGGCGGGCGGCACACGCGGTTCCTCACCCGTCACCGACCCCGCCCGGGCCGTCACCGAGCCCCCGGGAGACCGAGGCACCCGGACGGTTCCGCGGTCTGCTCGGTCGGCTGTGGCGCAGAGACTCGTGACCTACAGCGCCCGGAACAGCCCTTCCTGCACGACGGACACCAGCATGCGCCCCTGCGTGTCGTAGATCCGGCCCCGGGCCAGCCCCCGCCCGCCGGTCGCGATGGGCGACTCCTGGTCGTACAGGAACCACTCGTCCGCGCGGAACGGCCGGTGGAACCACATGGCGTGGTCCAGCGACGCCATGTCGAAGCCCCGCGGACCCCACAGAGGCTCCACGGGAATGCGCACGGCGTCCAGGAGAGTCATGTCGCTGGCGTAGGTGAGGGCGCAGGTGTGCACGAGCGGGTCGTCACCCAGCGGCCCGACGGCACGCATCCATACGGCGCTGCGGGGCTCGGCGTTCTCGACCTCGTCGGCGCTCCAGCGCAGTCGGTCCACATAGCGGATGTCGAAGGGCTGGCGGCGGGCCATCCGCTCGAACTGCTCGGGCAGCGCGCCCAGGTGCTCCCGCACCTCGTCGGTGACCGTGGGCAGCGACTCGGGGTCCGGGACCTCGCGGGCCGGCGGCAGCTGGTGCTCGAAACTCCCCTGCTCGGGCTTGTGAAAGGAGGCGGTGAGCGTGAAGATCGTGCGGCCCTGCTGCACGGCGGTGACCCGGCGCGTCGTGAAGGACCGCCCGTCCCGGTCCCGTTCGACCTGGTACACGATCGGCACGCCCGGGCGTCCCGGGCGCAGGAAGTACGCGTGCAACGAGTGCACCGGGCGGTCGCCGTCGGTGGTGCGCCCGGCGGCGACCAGCGCCTGGCCGGCCACCTGGCCGCCGAAGACCCGCTGCAGCGACTCCTCGGGGCTGCGGCCGCGGAAGATGTTGACCTCGATCTGCTCCAGGTCGAGCAGGGACACGAGGCTCTCGGCCGGATTCGTCATCGGTGGGATTCTCCTGTGCTCACAGCTGGCCGACATCGGTCACGCGGACGACCGCCCGGCCCTCCGCGTCGGAGGCCGTGAGGTCGACCTGCGCGCTGACGCCCCAGTCGTGGTCGTCGTTCGGGTCGTCGAAAATCTGCCGTACACGCCACAGACCGTTCTGCGGCTCCTCCTCGATCACCAGCAGCTTGGGGCCGCGGGCGTCGGGACCGGTGCCGAGGTCGTCGTACTCGTCCCAGTACTTGTCCATGGCCTCGCCCCATGCGTCGGCGTCCCAGCCCGCGTCGCCGTCCATCTCGCCCAACGCGTCGACCTGGTCCAACGCGGCGAGTTCGACACGGCGGAACATGGCGTTGCGGACCAGTACCCGGAAGGCGCGCGCGTTGGCGGTGACCGGCCGCACCTGGTCGGCCTTCTCCTGCGCCTCCTCGGCGGTCATCTCCTCCGGGTTGGCGAGCTGTTCCCACTCGTCGAGCAGGCTGGAGTCGACCTGGCGCACCATCTCACCGAGCCACTCGATCAGGTCCTGCAGGTCGTCGGACTTCAGGTCGTCCGGGACGGTGTGGTCGAGGGCCTTGTACGCGCTCGCGAGGTAGCGCAGCACGATGCCCTCGGTGCGGGCCAGTTCGTAGTGGGAGACCAGCTCCGTGAAGGTCAGCGCCCGCTCGTACATGTCGCGGATGACCGACTTGGGCGACAAGGGGTGGTCACCGACCCAGGGGTGGCTCCTGCGGTACGTGTCGTACGCGTGGAAGAGCAACTCCTCCAGGGGCTTCGGGTACGTGATGTCCTGGAGGCGCTCCATGCGCTCCTCGTACTCGACGCCGTCCGCCTTCATCGCGGCCACGGCCTCGCCGCGCGCCTTGTTCTGCTGGGCGGCGAGGATCTGCCGCGGGTCGTCCAGAGTGGACTCCACGACGGACACCATGTCGAGCGCGTACGACGGCGACTCCGGGTCCAGCAGCTCGAACGCGGCCAGGGCGAACGTGGACAGCGGCTGGTTCAGCGCGAAGTCGTGCTGCAGGTCCACCGTGAGACGGACGATGCGTCCCTCGGCGTCCGGCCGGTCGAGCTTCTCGACGATGCCGCCGTCCAGCAGCGAGCGGTAGATGGCGATCGCCCGCCGGATGTGCCGGATCTGCTGCTTGCGCGGCTCGTGGTTGTCCTCCAGCAGGTGCCGCATCGCCGCGAAGGCGTCGCCGGGCCGGGCGATCACCGACAGCAGCATGGTGTGCGTGACCCGGAAGCGGGACGTCAGCGGCTCCGGCTCGGAGGTGATGAGCTTGTCGAACGTGCTCTCCGACCAGGCCACGAAGCCTTCGGGTGCCTTCTTGCGGACGACTTTCCGCCGCTTCTTCGGGTCGTCACCGGCCTTGGCGAGCGCCTTCTCGTTCTCGACGACGTGCTCGGGCGCCTGGGCGACGACGAAGCCCTCCGTGTCGAAGCCCGCGCGCCCGGCCCGGCCGGCGATCTGGTGGAACTCCCGGGCCCGCAGTGTGCGTACCCGGCTGCCGTCGTACTTGGTCAGGGCGGTGAACAGTACGGTCCGGATGGGGACGTTGACGCCCACACCGAGCGTGTCCGTTCCGCAGATCACCTTCAGCAGGCCGGCCTGCGCCAGCTTCTCCACCAGCCGCCGGTACTTGGGCAGCATGCCCGCGTGGTGGACACCGATGCCGTGCCGGACGTAGCGGGAGAGGTTGCGGCCGAACTTCGTGGTGAAGCGGAAGTTGCCGATCAGCTCGGCGATCCGCTCCTTCTCCTCACGCGTGCACATGTTGATGCTCATCACCGCCTGCGCCCGCTCCACGGCCTGCGCCTGCGTGAAGTGCACGATGTAGACGGGTGCCTGCCGGGCGGCCAGCAGATCGGTGAGCGTCTCGGTGAGCGGGGTGAAGCGGTATTCGTAGGAGAGCGGCACGGGCCGGGTGGCCGAGCGGACCACCGCCGTGGGACGGCCGGTGCGGCGCGCGAGGTCCTTCTCGAAGAAGGAGACGTCTCCGAGGGTGGCCGACATCAGGACGAACTGGGCCTGCGGCAGTTCCAGCAGGGGAATCTGCCAGGCCCAGCCGCGGTCCGGTTCGGCGTAGAAGTGGAACTCGTCCATGACGACCTGGCCGATGTCCGCGTGCTTGCCGTCACGCAGCGCGATCGACGCCAGCACCTCGGCGGTGCAGCAGATGACCGGGGCGTCGGCGTTCACCGAGGCGTCGCCGGTCAGCATGCCGACGTTCTCGGTGCCGAAGATCTTGCACAGCTCGAAGAACTTCTCCGACACCAGCGCCTTGATCGGAGCCGTGTAGAACGTGACCTCGTCCCGGGCCAGCGCGGCGAAGTGGGCGCCCGCCGCGATCATGCTCTTGCCGGAGCCGGTGGGTGTCGACACGATCACGTTCGCGCCGGAGACCACCTCGATCAGCGCCTCCTCCTGATGGGGGTAGAGCGTGAGACCGCGTTCCTGGGCCCACGCCTCGAAGGCTTCGTACAGGGCATCGGGGTCGGCGGTCCGCGGCAGCTGATCGATGAGGGTCACGCCCCCATCTTGCCTGGCCTCGGCCGCGATGGGGGAATCGGCTGTCCGTGTGAAGATCACGAACGTTACGCTGGGTCGCCGGCGATGCATCAGCGGGCCCGGACAACTGCACAGCGGCACACGAGGAATGGGGCGGACAACGGCGATGATGGGACCAGCACACTCACTCTCGGGTGCCGCGGCGTGGCTCGGCGTCGGAGCGGCGACCGCCGCCGCGGGGCACGCGATGCCCTGGCCGGTGCTGCTCGCCGGAGCCCTGATCTGCGCCGGAGCGGCGCTCGCACCGGACCTCGACCACAAGGCGGCCACCATCTCCCGGGCCTTCGGGCCCGTCTCACGGGGGCTGTGCGAGATCGTCGACAAGCTGTCGTACGCCGTGTACAAGGCCACGAAGAAGCAGGGCGACCCGCGGCGCTCCGGCGGGCACCGGACGCTGACGCACACCTGGCTGTGGGCGGCCCTGATCGGTGCGGGCGCCTCGGTGCTGGCCATCACGGGGGGCCGCTGGGCGGTTCTGGCGATCCTCTTCGTGCACATGGTGCTCGCCATCGAGGGTCTGCTCTGGCGGGCCACCCGCGGCTCCAGCAGCGACGTCCTGGTCTGGCTGCTGGCCGGGACCAGCGCCTGGATCCTCGCCGGGATACTGGACGGACCGGACGGCGGCTCGGGCTGGCTGTTCACCGCGCCGGGTCAGGAGTACCTGTGGCTCGGGCTGCCGATCGTGCTCGGAGCCCTGGTCCACGACATCGGGGACGCGCTGACCGTCTCGGGCTGCCCGATACTCTGGCCGATACCGGTGGGCCGCAAGCGCTGGTACCCCATCGGCCCGCCGAAGGCCATGCGCTTCCGGGCCGGCAGCTGGGTGGAGCTGAAGGTGCTGATGCCGGCGTTCATGCTGCTCGGGGGAGTGGGCGGCGCGGCGGCCCTCAACTTCATCTGAGGGCCCCGGCCGGCTCAGCCCGGCCCGTCCGCGCTCTGCCCCTCGCCTCCGCCGTAGCGCCGCTCGAAGCGGGCGACACGGCCTTCGGAGTCCACCGTCCGCGCCTTGCCCGTGTAGAAGGGGTGGCTCCCCGCGGAGATCTCCACGTCGACCACCGGGCACGTCTCGCCGTCGTCCCACGCGATGGTCTGGTCGCTGGTGGCGGTGGACCGGGTGAGAAAGGCGTACCCGGCACCGCGGTCACGGAAGACGACAGGCTGGTACTCGGGATGCTTGTCCTGCTGCATGGCTCCTCCTCGTACGGCGCGGATCATCGGGACGGCGGCGGGGGAACGCCGCGACGGGTGGCGTCAGCCGGGCAGGGAGTCCTCGTCCACGACGTGCATCGCGGCCTCCTCGGCGGAGGCAGCCGCGCCGTCGATCCCCACGTCCAGGGCGACGAGGGCCGGCTCCTCGTCCTCGTGAGCCCCCTCGTCGGGTGCCACGAGCCGGCCCGAACGGTCCGCACCGACCTCGTTGTCCAGCAGTTCCCCGTCGGTGCCGTCCAAGTCGCCCAGTCCGTCGCCGTCGGGTGCGAACACGTCCGGCCGCTCCTCGGCGAGCCGCTGCTCCAGCGTCTCGCCGCGATGACGTTCGGCTGCCGTCACGCCGGTGTGCTCCACTGCCCAGGGGCGCTCCGGAGGGGACCAGCCCCGGTCCAGCGGGTCGTCGACACCGTCGTTCTCGAGGGTGTCCTCGCCGTCGAGCAGACCGGTGTCCTCCCGCTGCTCGGATCCGTCGGGCTGGTAGACGTCATCTCCCCATCCGTCGGCGCTGTTCACGGGTACCTCCAGGGGGTGGGGGCGGGCCCCTTGTCACCGTGGACCGCGGCGGGCCGCCGCTGCACGGGGCACAGGCGTTACCCGTCGGGGAACCGCCCTGTTATCGGGCCTGCCCCGAGCCGGTGCCTTCTCCCAGCCTTCCACTCCCCTTCGGGACCGCGCAACGGCACGGCCGTCGACCGGGCAACCGGCTCCCCCGGCCCGCCGTCACGACCAGCGGCCGTCCCCACCGCCCGGGCTCCGGTCCCGCCCGAGTGCTTTCTGCCCGCTCCGACCGGCCCTTTCCCCGGGGCCCACCGGGGCACGCGTCCTCCACCCGGGGCAGGCCGCCGACGGTCGACCGCCACCCCGGGCAATCGCCGACTGCCGCCCCGGTCGACCGCCGACCGCCGACTGCCGCCCGGCCGACTGCCGACCGCCGACTGCCGCCCGGCCGAGCGCCGGCCGCGCCGGCCGCGGTGGGTCGAGCGCCCACCGTCCGGCCCGGTCGACGGTCGGTTCCGACCGCGACGACCGGCGCCCGGCCGAGTTCCGTCCGGCTGCCGCCGTCCGGTCGGGGCTGGACCGCCGGTCACGGAGCGGGTGAGGAGTCCCGGCCCGCTTCCGTGGGCGACGCCGGAGCCGTGGTCACCCGTGCCACGAACGCCAGAGCGCCGCGTAGGCACCGTCCGCGGCGACCAGCTCGTGGTGGCTGCCCACTTCGCTGATCCGCCCCTCCTCCACGACGGCGATGACGTCCGCGTCGTGGGCGGTGTGCAGACGGTGGGCGATCGCGACGATCGTGCGACCGCCCAGGACCCTGGCCAGCGACCGTTCGAGGTGGCGGGCCGCCCGGGGGTCCAGCAGGGACGTCGCCTCGTCCAGCACCAGGGTGTGCGGGTCGGCCAGTACCAGGCGGGCGAGCGCGATCTGCTGGGCCTGGGCCGGAGTGAGTGCGAAGCCGCCCGAGCCGACCTCGGTGTCCAGCCCCTCGTCGAGCCCGCGGGACCAGTCGTCCGCGTCGACCGCGCCCAGCGCCGCCCACAGCTCGGCGTCGGTGGCGTCGGTCCGGGCGAGGCGGAGGTTGTCGCGCAGGGAGCCCACGAAGACATGGTGCTCCTGGTTGACGAGGGCGACATGCGAGCGGACGGCCTCGGCGGGCATCCGGGACAGCTCCGCGCCGCCCAGGGTGATCCGGCCGTCGCGGGGGCCGTAGATGCCGGCCAGCAGTCTGCCCAGCGTGGACTTGCCGGCGCCCGAGGGGCCGACCAGTGCGAGCCTCGTGCCGGGTGCGACCTCCAGCGACACCTCGCGCAGGACGTCCACGCCCTCGACGTAGCCGAAGCGCACGCGGTCGGCGTGCACGTGCCGTCCGTCGGGGGTGAGCGCGGGGTCGCCGGCGTCCGGCTCGATGTCCCGCACGCCCACCAGCCGGGCCAGGGACACCTGTGCCACCTGGAGCTCGTCGTACCAGCGCAGGATGAGGCCGACCGGGTCGACGAGCATCTGCGCCAGCAGGGCCGCCGTGGTCAGCTGACCGACCCCGATCCAGCCCTGCAGGACGAACACACCGCCGATCAGCAGGACGGAGGCGAGCACGGTCACATGGGTGACGTTGATGACCGGGAAGAGCACCGACCGCAGCCAGAGCGTGTAGCGTTCCCAGGCCGTCCACTCCGCGACCCGGCGTTCCGACAGCGCGATGCGACGGGCGTCGAGGCGGTGGGACTCGACGGTGCGCCCGGCGTCCACGGTCTCGGCGAGCGCGGCGGCCACGGCGGCATACCCGGCGGCCTCCGAGCGGTAGGCGGAGGGCGCCCGCCGGAAGTACCAGCGACAGCCGACGACCAGCAGCGGTACCGCGAGCAGGACCACGGGTGCCAGCGGGGGCGCCGTGACCGCGAGCCCGCCCAGCAGCAGGACCACCCACACGGCACCGATCGCCAGCTGGGGTACGGCCTCGCGCATGGCGTTGGCGAGCCGGTCGATGTCCGTCGTGATCCGCGAGAGCAGATCACCCGTGCCGGCCCGTTCCAGCACGCCCGGCGGCAGCCCGACCGACCGCACGAGGAAGTCCTCGCGCAGATCGGCCAGCATCCGCTCACCCAGCATGGCCCCGCGCAGCCGCACCTCCCGCACGAACACGGCCTGGACGACGAGCGCGAGCACGAACAACGTGGCGGTGAGCCCGAGGTGCAGCTCACGGGTGTCGTCCGACACCCGCTCCACCAGTCCGCCCAGCAGGTAGGGGCCCGCCATCGAGGCGATCACCGCGACGGTGTTGACGCAGACGAGGAAGAGAAACGCCCGGCGGTGCCGGCGCAGCAGTTCCCCCGCGTACGCGCGTACGGTCGCGGGGGCCCCGACGGGCAGAGTGCTCGCCGTCGTCGGGGCGGCCGGGTCGTACGACGGTGGCGCGACGCCGATCATGCCGTCTCCTCGATCTCTTCCAGTCGGTGCAGTACGTCGTCGTCGTCGACCGGGACATCGCCGTCCGGGGTCGTGGTCCTGCCGATTCCCTTGGCGAGGTTCCCGCCGCGGGCGTTCGCCGGCCGGCCCCCGGTAGGTGCCCCGTTCCGGTGCGCCGCGGTCTCCTCGTCGGTCTCGCGGGTCACCACCGCCCGGTACCGGGGCTCGGTGTGCAGCAGTTCCCGGTGGGTGCCGACCGCCGCGACCTCGCCGTCGTGCAGGAACACGATCCCGTCCGCACGGTCCAGCAACAGCGGCGACGAGGTGAACACCACCGTGGTGCGTCCGGCCCGCAGCGTCCGCACGCCGTCCGCGATCCGGGCCTCGGTGTGCGAGTCCACGGCGGACGTCGGCTCGTCCAGGACGAGCGCCTCCGGGTCCGTGACCAGGGACCGGGCCAGTGCCAGCCGCTGTCGCTGTCCGCCCGAGAGCGAGCGCCCCCGTTCGGTGATGCGGGCGTCCATCGGGTCGTCGGCGTCCAGCGAGCCCTGCGCGAGCGCCGCCAGCACGTCACCGCACTGGGCCGCGGCGAGCGCGTCCTCGGCGGTGACCGCGCCGGAGGCGGGCACGTCGAGCAGCTCCCGCAGTGTGCCGGAGAGGAGCACCGGGTCCTTGTCCTGGACCAGCACGGCGGTGCGGGCGGACTCCAGCGGCAGTTCGTCGAGCGGTGTCCCGCCGAGCGTGGCCGACGCGCCCTGTTCCGGGGGGTGCCCGCCGAGCCGTTCCGCCAGCCGTCCGGCCGCGTCCGGGTCGCCGCACACCACGGCGGTGAACCGGCCTGCCGGCGCGAGGAGTCCGGTGGCCGGGTCGTACAGGTCCCCGGCCGGTACCTCGGCGGCGCGTGTCCCCGCCGTGTCGGTGGCCCGTTCCAGGGCGAGCACCCGCGCGGCCCGGCTGGCCGAGGGCCGGGAGAAGGAGTACGCCATGGCGATCTCCTCGAAGTGCCGCAGCGGATAGGTGAGGATCATGACGGAGCTGTAGACGGTGACGAGTTCGCCGACGCCGATGCGCCCCTCGCGGGCCAGGTGGACGCCGTGCCAGACCACCACGACCAGCAGCAGCCCCGGCAGCAGTACCTGGATCGCGGAGATCAGGGACCACATCCGGGCGCTGCGCACGGCCGCGTGGCGCACCTCCTGCGAGGCGCTGCGGTAGCGGTCCAGGAAGAGTTCCTCGCCGCCGATGCCCCGGAGGACCCGCAGTCCGGCGACGGTGTCGGAGGCGAGTTCGGTGGCGCGGCCGGCCTTCTCGCGCTGGACGTCGGCCCGCCGGGTGGCCCGCGGCAGCAGGGGCAGGACAGCGAGGGCCAGCACCGGCAGGCCCAGGATCACGACGACGCCGAGGGCCGGCTCGTAGACGACCAGGGCCACGCAGACCAGCACGATCGTGAGCGCGGCCGCGGTGAAGCGGGAGACGGCCTCCACGAACCAGCCGATCTTCTCGACGTCACCGGTGGAGACGGCCACGACCTCGCCCGCCGCGACCCGGCGGGTCAGCGCCGAGCCGAGCGCCGCGGCCTTGCGGGCCAGCAGTTGCTGGACGCGGGCCGCCGCGGTGATCCAGTTGGTGACGGCGGTGCGGTGCAGGAAGGTGTCGCCGAGCGCGTTGCCGGCACAGCACAGCGCCAGGAGACCGCCGGCGAGGGCGAGCCGGGTGCCGGAACGGTCGACGACGGCCTGAATGGCGAGACCGACGCAGAAGGGCAGGGCGGAGACGGAGGCGAAGTGCAGCATGCCCCAGGCCAGCGACTTGAGTTGTCCTCCCAGCTGGTTGCGGAACAGCCACCACAGGAATCGGTGGCCCGAGCGCGCGTCCGGCACGCCCGGGTCGGGATACGGAAGGTCTTGGATCTGCATGACGTCCCAGTGGCTCGTGTCAGGGGGTGCCGTTGCGATACGGCGGCATGAGGCTGCAAACCGTGCAAGGTTCGCGTCGCGGCGTTCCCGAAATCAAGCGGTTTTCCGCGATGGGGTGCGAATCCGGTGTCCGCGGTGGGGTGCGATGCCGGTGTCCGCGGTGGGGCGCGAAGGTGGGGCGCGGAATTCGGCTGCCGTCCTTCGTGCCCGTGCCCGTGCCCGTGCCGCGCCGTCCCGCCGCCGGTGCGACCATGGACCGATGCGGAGTGGTGGTGCACGGCGTAGGGCGGTCGCCCTGGCGGCCCTTGGTTCCTTGCTGGCGACGTTGTCCGCCTGCGGCGGCCCGTCCGGGCACGACGCGGGTCCCGGGGCGGCTTCCGGGGCGGGCGGACCGGTAGACGGCGGGGCAGGGCGCAGTGGCGCCGCCGCCGTATATCCGACGCGGATTCCCGGCGTCGGTGACCGCCTCCAGCGGCTCGTGCCCGCCGACTCCCGTCAGGTCGTCGCGGTGTACGGCGAGGGCAGGGACTCCGCCGAGTCCACGGTCGTGCTGTACACGAAGCGGGGTTCCGGCTGGCAGCGTGCGCGCAGTTGGGCGGCGCACAACGGCACGAAGGGGTGGACGACCGACCACCACGAGAACGACCGGCGCAGCCCCGTCGGCGTGTTCACGCTCAGCGACGCGGGTGGTGTCCTCCCCGACCCCGAGCCGGCTCCCGGTGCCGGGCTGCCCTACACCCGGTCCGCCTCCTTCGCGGCGCCGAGGTGGTGGGACGAGGCGTACTGGCACGACTTTGACTACGTCATCGCCATCGACTACAACCGGGTCAAGGGCACTGCGCCGAACGACCCGACCCGCCCCGAGGGCGCGTCCAAGGGCGGCGGGATCTGGCTGCACATGGACCACGGAAGCGGTACGTCGGCCTGCGTGAGCCTGCCCAAGCCGGCCATGGAGTACCTCCTGCGCACACTGGATCCCGGTCGGCACCCGGTGGTGGTCATGGGGGACAGGGCACACCTGCGGGCCTGAGGAGACGTGCCCGGGTCACCGGCCGCCCCGGCCGCTCTCCGGGATGCCGGGCCCGTCGATCAGCGTGTCCAGCAGCTCGCCCAGCACCGCGCGCTGTCCGTCCGTCAGCGGCGCCAGGATCTCCTCCGCGGCACAGCGGCGCGCGCCGTGCAGCTCGCGGAGGGCTCCGTGTCCGTCGTCGGTCAGTTCGATCCGGATCACCCTGCGGTTCGCCGGGTCCGGGACACGACGTACCTTTCCGGCGGCCTCCAGCCCGTCGACCAGCGTCGTCACCGCCCGGGGCACCACCTCCAGGCGCTCGGCCAGATCGGCCATGCGGGGCGGTGAGCCGTAGTGCGCCAGCGTGCGCAGCAGCCGGGACTGGGCCGGTGTGATGCCGAGGTCGCGGTGCTCGAGGTGGCGCTTCTGGATGCGGTGCACCCGGCGGGTGAGCCGCAGCAACTGCTCGGCGAGCGGGCCGTCGGTATCGGGGGCGGTCATGCGGGAACAATATCAGGATAACGTTCATTGTGAGTATAGGTAACAATGAGCTATGATCCGCAAGATCCGCATCCCGTCGCGGTGCGTCGACGTTCACGGACGTTCGTCACTGTTCATGGACGTACATGGGCGTTCGCCAACGTTCATCGAGGCCCGTCGGGGCCCGGTGACCCGCGGGTTCACCGGCCCCACCCCCTGTCGCCCCCGTAGGAGCCCATGCATCCCGACCACGAGTCCGCCTGGACCGCACCCGCCGAGGCGAAGGAACAACCGCGGCAGGTGCGCCGTATTCTGCGACTCTTCCGCCCCTACCGCGGCCGGCTCGCGATCGTCGGCCTGCTCGTCGGTGCCGCGTCGCTCGTCTCGGTCGCCACGCCCTTCCTGCTGAAGGAGATCCTCGACGTCGCCATCCCCGAGGGGCGCACCGGCCTGCTGAGCCTGCTCGCTCTCGGCATGATCCTCGGCGCCGTCCTCACCAGCGTCTTCGGCGTCCTGCAGACGCTCATCTCGACGACCGTCGGACAGCGGGTCATGCACGACCTGCGCACCGCCGTCTACGGCCGGCTGCAGCAGATGTCCCTCGCCTTCTTCACCCGCACCCGCACCGGCGAGGTCCAGTCCCGCATCGCCAACGACATCGGCGGCATGCAGGCCACCGTCACCTCCACGGCGACCTCCCTGGTCTCCAACCTCACCGGCGTGGTCGCCACGATCGCCGCCATGGTCGTCCTCGACTGGCGCCTCACCGTCGTCTCGCTGCTCCTTCTGCCGGTGTTCGTGTGGATCAGCCGCCGCGTCGGCCGGGAACGCCGGAAGATCACCACCCGGCGCCAGAAGCAGATGGCCGCGATGGCCGCCACGGTCACCGAGTCGCTCTCCGTCAGCGGCATCCTGCTGGGCCGCACCATGGGACGCTCCGACTCGCTCACCCGCGCCTTCGCCGACGAGTCCGAGAGCCTGGTCGACCTGGAGGTCAGGTCGAACATGGCCGGTCGCTGGCGGATGGCCGTCATCACGATCGTCATGGCCGCCCTGCCGGCCGTCATCTACTGGACCGCCGGCATCGCCCTCCAGCTCGGCGGCGCCGGCGTCTCGCTCGGCACGCTCGTCGCCTTCGTCTCGCTCCAGCAGGGACTGTTCCGTCCGACCGTGAGCCTGCTGTCGACCGGCGTCCAGATCCAGACCTCGCTCGCGCTCTTCCAGCGGATCTTCGAGTATCTCGACCTGCCGATCGACGTCACCGAACGGGAGGACCCCGTCCACCTCGACCACATCAAGGGCGAGGTCCGGTTCGAGAACGTCGAGTTCCGCTACGACGGCAAGGCGGCCCCGGTCCTCGACGGCATCGACATCACCGTCCCCGCGGGCAGCAGTCTCGCCGTCGTCGGCCCGACCGGCGCCGGCAAGTCCACGCTCGGCCATCTGGTGCCCCGGCTGTACGACGTGACGGGGGGCCGGGTCACCCTCGACGGGACCGACGTGCGCGACCTCGACTTCGACACCCTCGCCCGCGCGGTCGGCGTCGTCTCGCAGGAGACGTACCTCTTCCACTCCTCGGTCGCCGAGAACCTGCGCTTCGCCAAGCCGGACGCCACCGACGCGGAGCTGGAGGCGGCGGCGCGCGCGGCCCAGATCCACGACCGCATCGCCGCCCTGCCCGACGGCTACGACACGGTCGTGGGCGAGCGCGGCCACCGCTTCTCCGGGGGTGAGAAGCAGCGCCTGGCCATCGCCCGCACCATTCTGCGCGACCCGCCGGTCCTCGTCCTCGACGAGGCGACCAGCGCCCTGGACACCCGCACCGAGGCCGCCGTGCAGGACGCGATCGACGCCCTGTCCGCCGATCGCACCACCATCACCATCGCCCACCGCCTGTCCACCGTCCGGGACGCCGACCGCATCGTGGTCCTCGATTCCGGGCGCCTGGTCGAGCAGGGCACGCACGGGGAGCTGCTGTCGCGGGAGGGGAGGTACGCGGCCCTGGTGCGGCGGGACGCCCGACTGGAGCCGACAAGATGACGATATGCCAGGTTTGCGCGCAGATGGGGGTTACCGTGCCCGCATGCAGACGAACACTCCGCCACGCAGTGCGAGAGGCACCAGGAGAACGATCCGACTGACGCGCCGGGGCCGCATCGCCCTGATCGTGACCGGCGCCGTCGTCGCCGGTACCGCCGTGGCGGTGCCGCTGCTGACGACGGACGACGAGGGCGAGTCGCGCCCCGCGTCCCTCGTGATCCCCGAGGGCTGGCGAGCGGCCCAGGTCTACGAGGCCGTCGACAAGACCCTCGCCCTGCCCGTCGGCACCACCAAGAAGTCCCTGGCCAAGGCCGACCTCAAGCTGCCGAACGACGCGGAGGGCAACCCCGAGGGCTACCTCTTCCCGGCGACCTACCCCCTCGGCGAGGCCCCCACCCCGGAGAAGCTGCTGACGGCCATGGTCGACACGGCGAACGAGAAGTTCACCGGCGCACCCGTCGCCGCGGGCGCCCAGCGCAACGCGCTGAACGTCTACCAGGCGGTCACCATCGCCAGCATCGTGCAGGCCGAGGCCGCCACCAAGGAGGACATGGGCAAGGTGGCCCGGGTGATCTTCAACCGGCTGGAACGCGGTATGCCGCTGCAGATGGACTCCACCATCAACTACGCCCTGGGCCGCTCCACCCTGGCGACCACCACGAAGGACACCCGGATCGACAGCCCCTACAACTCGTACCAGCGCATGGGTCTGCCGCCCACTCCCATCGACAACCCGGGCGACGAGGCGCTGCGCGCCGCGATCAACCCGACGCCCGGCGACTGGCTGTACTTCGTCACGGTCAAGCCGGGCGACACCCGTTTCACGGCCGACTACGCCGAGCACCGGAGCAACGTCGCCGAGTTCAACCGCGTCCGGCAGGACGCCGCCGAGGACGACCGGGCCACGTGACCGGGCGGGGCGTCACGCGGCTACCGGCTCCCGCCCGGCCAGCAGCCGCCGGATGTCCCGTACGGCTGCCCGTCCCGCCCGGTTGGCGCCGATGGTGCTGGCCGACGGCCCGTAGCCGACGAGGTGGACCCGAGGATCGGCGACCGCACGCGTCCCCTCGACCCGGATGCCGCCGCCCGCCTCCCGCAGCCGCAGCGGCCCCAGGTGGCCGATGGCGGGCCGGAACCCGGTCGCCCACAGGATGACGTCGGCTTCCACGCGCCGCCCGTCGCTCCACTCGACCCCCTCGGGCGTGATCCGGTCGAACATGGGCTGCCGGTCCAGTACACCCGACTCCAGGCCCGCCCGGATCGCGTCGTTCAGCGGCAGCCCGGTCACCGACACCACGCTCCGGGGCGGCAGCCCCTGCCGCACCCGTTCCTCCACGAGCGCCACCGCCGCCCGGCCCGCGTCCTCGTCGAAGGGCCCTTCGCGGAAGACGGGGGGCCGCCTGGTCACCCACGTCGTGGCCGCGGCGTAGGGGGCGATCTCCAGCAGATGCTGCGTTCCCGAGGCGCCCCCGCCCACCACGACCACACGCTGCCCGGCGAAGTCCTCGGGACCGGCGTACCGCGCGGTGTGCAGCTGCCGTCCCCGGAAGGTGTCCTGCCCCGGACAGTACGGCCGGAAGGGGCGGTCCCAGGTGCCGGTCGCGTTGATCAGCGCCCGTGTCGACCAGTCCCCGGCCGATGTCTCGACGAGCAGGCGCCCGGCCGCCCCCTCGCGCACCGCACGCACGTCCACGGGCCGGCGCACCCGCAGGTCGAAGGCCCGTTCGTACGCGGCGAAGTACGCCCCGACCACCTCGGCGGACGGCCGCCCCGGATCCGCGCCGGTCAACTCCATGCCCGGCAGCGAGTGCATCCCGTGCACCTTCCCGTACGTCAGCGACGGCCAGCGGAACTGCCAGGCGCCGCCGGGCCCGGGGGAGTGGTCGAGCACCACGAAGTCGCGGTCCGGCTCCCACCCGGTGCGGCGCAGGTGATGGGCCGCGGCGAGCCCCGCCTGACCGGCACCGATGACGACGACCTCGACCTCACGCGTGGTGTTCACGCCTGTGCCAACGAAGCCGGGGGGCCCTGTCTTCCCCGAACCGTCCAGCCTGATCACCGACCCGGTGCTCCCGCGCCGGCCCACCGCGTACGTCAGGATGGGAGGCATGTCAGATGCCTTCACCACCCGAGTCCTGAACCTCGACACCGGCTCGGCGGAGCGGGTCGCCGACATCACCGGCGACTGCGAGTCCTTCCTGCGCGAGGCGGCCGCCGGCCGCGACGGCCTCCTCAACGTCTTCGTACCGCACGCCACCGCCGGGATCGCGATCATCGAAACCGGCGCGGGCAGCGACGACGACCTGCTGGCCGCCCTGCACACCCTGCTCCCCGCCGACGACCGCTGGCAGCACCGCCACGGCAGCCCCGGCCACGGCCGCGACCACGTCCTGCCCGCCTTCGTACCGCCGCACGCGACACTGCCGGTGATCGGCGGACGGCTGGAGCTGGGGACCTGGCAGTCGGTGTGCCTGGTGGACACCAACGTCGACAACGACCGCCGTCAGGTTCGGCTGAGCTTCCTCGGCTGACCGGGATCGCTCAGCGAGGCCGTGCCGCCGGTTCTCCGTACCCCGCGCGCGAGCTCTGCGCGCGCGAACGGAGAGGAGCGGGTGCGGTACGGACCTCAATGCGCTCGAACGCCCCTACGACGGATGCGGTACGTGCCTGCCGGGAGTGGGGCGGGCGTTTCGCCCCCCACAAACAACAAAACCCCCGCAAAAGGGGAG
>NZ_JBSICH010000038.1:0-63664 GCF_053613315.1 Streptomyces sp. JK94
CCTGAGGGGGGGTTTTTTCTTTTCCTTTCGGTGTTTCTCCGTTCTCCCCCCCCCCCCCCCCCCCCCCACTCCCGGCAGGCGGATCGGGGCGCCGAGCAATCAGGCGAGGGTCACCTCGACCGGCAGCTTCTTGATGCCGTTGACGAAGTTGGAGCGGACGCGGGGCACGTCGCCGGCGAGCCGGATGTCGGCGAGGCGCGGGATCAGTTCCTCGAACATGATGCGGATCTCGGTGCGGGCCAGCAGATTGCCCAGGCACAGGTGCGGGCTGCCCTTGCCGAAGGTGACGTGGTCGTTGTCGTGGCGGGCGACGTCGAAGTCGTAGGGGTTGCCGAAGACCTCCTCGTCGCGGTTGCCGGAGGCGAACCACATGACGACCTTGTCGCCCTCCTTGACCCGCTTGCCGCCGAGTTCGACGTCGCGGGTGGCGGTGCGGCGGAAGTGGTAGACGGGGGAGGCCCAGCGCAGGAACTCCTCGACGGCCGTCGGGATGAGGGAGGGGTCGTCCTTGAGGCGGGCGAGCTGCTCGGGGTGCTGGAGGAGGGCCAGCATGGAGTGGGTGATGGTGTGCCGGGTGGTCTCGTTGCCGGCCACGACCAGGAGCAGGAAGTAGTTGTCGAAGTCCTGCGGGGAGAGCGGGACGCCGTCGCGGGGGGTCGTGTTGACGAGTCTGGAGATCAGGTCGGTGCCGTTGCCGCCGCGGCGCTGCCGGGCGAGTTCGCGGCCGTACTCGAAGACCTCCAGGGAGGCGGGGGAGCGGAAGGGCAGGTCGCGGTACTGCTCGCTCTCCTCGCTGTCCAGCAGGACGTCGGCGTAGTCGGGGTCGGTGTTGCCGATGATGCGGTTGCCCCAGTCGATGAGCTGCTGGTTGTCCTCCGGGGGCACGTCGAGAAGGCGGGCGAGGACGTTGATGGGGAAGTCGGCGGAGACCTCCTTGACGAAGTCGAAGGTGCCCTTGGCGAGCGCGTTGTCGAGGGTGGTGGCGGTCAGGCCGCGCAGGAAGTCGGCGTAGGAGTTGATGACGCTCGCGCCGAACTGGCGCTGGAGCAGGCTGCGCATCGCGCGGTGGCGGACGCCGTCCAGCTCCAGGATGGAGGCGCGTTTCTTGATCTGGTCCTCGTCGACCTCTTCGAGGTTGACGAACTGGGTGGAGGTGAAGGTCTCGGCGTCGCGGTCGACGCGGGCGATGTCGGCGTGCCGGGTGACGGACCAGAACCCCGAGTTGGGCGCCTCCTCCTCCTGCCAGTGCACCGGGTCGTGGTGGCGCAGGGTGTGGAACATGCGCCAAGGGGTGACGCCGTCGGTGAAGTGGTCGAGGTTCGCGAGGTCGACGTCGGCCAGCGGCATCGGCTCGCGCACGGCGTCGGTCAGGGACTGGGCGGTCGTGGTCATCGTGGAAGAACTCCTGGGCGTACGGACGGGGGAGGCGGACGGCGTCACAGGTGGTAGGCGTACTCGGTGAACTCCCAGTCGGTGACGTGCCGGTGGAAGCGTGCGACCTCGTCGCGCTTGTAGGCGAGGTAGGAGGCGGTGAAGTCCTTGCCCAGGACGTCGGCCAGGGCGGTGTCCGCCTCCAGCGCGTCCAGGGCGGCCGGCAGGCTCATCGGCAGGACGGCGGACTTGGCGATGTCGTAGCCGTAGCCCTCCAGTGGCGCGGCGGGTTCCTCGCCGGCCAGGACGCCGAGCAGCGCGGCGGCGATGGTGCCGGCGATCAGCAGGTAGGGGTTGGCGCCGGCGTCGCCCAGGCGCAGTTCGAGGCGGGAGCCGGAGCCGCGCTCGGGCGGGATGCGGACCATGGCGCTGCGGTTGTCCATGCCCCAGTCGACCAGCCAGGGGGCGAGGGTGCCCGGACCGAAGCGCTTGTAGGAGTTGACCGTCGGGTTGGCCAGGGCGGCCAGTGCCGGGGCGTGGGCCAGCACCCCGGCCACGGCGTGCCGGCCGGTGGCGGACAGGCCGTACGGCGCCGACGGGTCGTCGAAGGCGTTGCTGTCGTCCTCGGTGAGGCAGGACAGGTGCAGGTGGAAGCCGGAGCCGCCGGCGTCGTTGAAGGGCTTGGCCATGAAGGTGGCCAGCCTGCCCTCCTGGCGGGCCAGTTCCTTGATCGCGGCCTTGAAGCGGAAGGCCCGGTCGGCGGCGCTCAGGGCGTCCGAGTGGGTCAGGTTGATCTCGAACTGCCCGCCGTCGAACTCGTGGTTTCCGCTGGTCACGCCGATGCCGAGGTCGCGCAGCTTGCGCAGGGTGCGCAGCAGGTGGTTGTCGCCGTCGGCGCGCAGGCCCGCCGTGTAGATGACGCCCGTGGCCTCGTCGTAGCGGCGCCAGCCCTGCGGGGTGCCGGGGGCGGCGTCGCAGAGGAAGTACTCCAGTTCGGGGCCGACCACCGGACGCAGTCCGTGCTGGGTGCATCGGTCGAGGACGGTGCGGAGCAGGTCGCGGGGCGATTCGGGGGCGGGCCGGCCGGTCGCCGGGTCGGTGACGTCACCCATGCAGGTCGCCACGCCCGGCTCCCAGGGCAGCGCGGTGAGCGTGTCGAGGTCGGGGACGACGCAGATGTCGGGCAGCCCGGCGTCCAGACCGCCGGCGACCGGGACGACATCGCCCTGGGGGCTGGTGTGGTAGACGGCGCGGCAGAAGGCGAGGCCGTGGTCGATGGCGGCGGGCAGGTGGTCCAGCAGGACGTCCCGGGCCCGGTCGGTGCCGATGAGGTCGGGATAGGTCACCCGCACCACGTCGATGCCGTCGGCGGCGAGCCGGTCCATGTGCCGGTGGACGGGGTGGGTGTCGGATGCGCTCACCGAAGTCTCCTCTAGGGGAAGGGGGCGCCTCCCCGGGCACGGGGGCTGGGGGAGAGGGCGGAGGCGGTTTCGCACCGCGTGGAGAACGCGGGATCACCTCTTCGTTTGGCGTCAAACGGTATGGAGCCTGTCACCTTCCCGCAAGGGGTCGGTCGCAAAAATTTATCCAGCTGGATAGCTATTGACCAGAGGTCGGCGACTTCCTATGTTGTTTGAAGCCAAACGAGTAGGGGAGTGCGGTGCACACCGTGTCCCTTTGGCCGGGGCCCGTTCCGTCCGGGCCGGGCCCCACTTCCCCTCTTTCCCTGCCCGACGCCCTCAGCACCAGGAGGACCGGCCATGAAGGTCGTCGTCGACATGAACAAGTGCCAGGACCACGGCCAGTGCGTCTTCGCCGCACCCGACGTCTTCAGCTTCGACGACGCCGGTCACCTGGCCTACGTCGCCGACCCCGACGACGCATTGCGCGACGAGGTCGAGGAAGCCGCGGACGTCTGCCCCCTGCAGGCCATCCGGATCGAGGACTGAGCCGTGAGCGCACCCATCGTGGTGGCCGGCGCCTCCATGGGCGGCCTGCGCGCCGCCGAGCAGCTGCGGGCGGCCGGCTGGACCGGCGCGATCACCCTCGTCGGCGACGAGCCGCACATGCCGTACAACCGGCCTCCGCTGTCCAAGGAGGTGCTGGCGGGCCAGGCGCCCTTCGAGTCGCTGGTCTTCCGGCCGCGGGCCAGCGTGGCCGACGTGACGTGGCGGCTGGGCACCCGGATCGCGGCCGCCGACCTCGACCGGCGGACCGTCGGCCTCGACGACGGGGAGACCCTGTCGTACGCGGGTCTGGTCGTCGCCACCGGCATGCGCCCCCGCCGGCTGAACTGCCCCGGACCGCGCGCCGGCCGGCACACCGTGCGCACCCTCGCCGACGCGCAGGGCCTGCGCGAGGCGCTGACCCGCCCAGGGGCCCGCGTCGTCGTCGTGGGCGCCGGTTTCATCGGCTGCGAGGTCGCCGCCACCGCCGTGGCACTCGGCGCCGCCGAGGTCACCGTCGTCGACCCCCTGCCACTGCCCATGATCGGCCCGCTCGGTGAGCTGCTCGCCGGGGCGCTGCTGAAACGGCACGAGGAGCGGGGCGTACGGTTCGCCCTCGGCACTGGTGTGGCGGGCTTCGAGGGGGACACCACGGTGACCGGAGCCGTCCTCACCGACGGTACGGTCCTGCCGGCGGACGTGGTGGTGGAGTCGGTCGGTTCGCTGGCCAACACCGAGTGGCTCGACGGCAACGGCCTCGACCTCACCGACGGTGTCCTGACCGACGAGCACCTGCGGGTCGGCGGTCGCCCCGACGTGGTCGCCGTGGGCGACGTCGCCCGCTTCCCCAACGCCCGCTACGACGGCGTGCCGCGCCGCGTCGAGCACTGGTCGATTCCGACGGACACCGCCAAGCACGCCGCCCGGGTGCTCACCGGGAAGGACGCCGGCCTCGCGCCGTTCGCGCCGCTGCCGACCTTCTGGTCCGACCAGCACGACTTCCGGCTCCAGTCCTTCGGCGCCCCCGCCCTCGGCCGCGAAGACGTCCGCGTCCTGGACGGCGACCTCGACGGCGACGTCCTGGCCGGCTACCACACCGGCGGCCGGCTGGTCGGTGTCGTCGCCCTCGGCGGCCGGGCCGCCGCGGCGACCGCCGCCCGCTACCGCGCCGAACTGCTGAAGCAGCCCGCCCTCACCGCGTAAGGAACCCAAGTGACCAGTGTCCGTGGATACTTCCACCCCAAGACGGCGACGGGTGCCTCGTCCCTGATCCCCAGCCCGCCCTGGCGCTACTCCGGTGACCTGCTGACCGTCGAGTACCGCACCGACCCCGCCCGGGTGCGCGAACTGCTGCCCGAGCCGCTGGAACTCGCCGACGAGGACCCGGGCGCGGTCGCCCTGATCTGGGCCGACTGGCAGTCCTGCTCCGCCGACGGCCACGAACTGCTGGACCCGGTGCTCGCCCAGTACAAGGAGGCGTTCGCCGTCGTCCGCTGCACGTACAACGGGCAGACCTACACCCGCTGCGTCCACATCTGGGTCGACAAGGACTTCGCGATCGCCCGCGGACTGCACCAGGGCTACCCGAAGAAGCTCGGCTCCATCCACCAGACCCGCCCGCACCCCTACGGTCCCGCGCCGCGCATCGAGGCCGGCGCCCGGTTCGGCGCCACCCTCGCCGCCGCCGACCGGCGCCTGGCGCAGGCCGTCGTCACCCTGCGCGAGCCGTCCGAGACCAACGGCTTCGTCAACAGCCGTCCGATGGCCCACCACCGCTGGCTGCCTTCCATCGAGAAGGGCAAGGGCCTCGCACTGGACGAGCTGATCGAGTCCGGCGCCGCCTCCTTCGAGGGCGGCCAGGCCTGGACCGGCGACGCCGAGCTGGAACTGTTCGAGTCGCCCACCGAGGAACTGGCCCGGCTGGAGATCCGCGAGCCGATCGCCGCCTACTACCGCCAGGTCGGCGTCGTCTGGGACGGCGGCCGTCTGCTGGAGTCCGGCACGTCCGGCGCCGCCGCCGAGTGAAACCGTCCTCACGCACCCCAGGAGCCCCCGCGACCATGAGCGGACACCTCACCACCGTCGCCGGAGTCACCGTCGACACCCGCCACTTCATCGGCGGCGAACGCGTCGCCTCCACCGAGACCTTCACCGACACCTCACCCATCGACGGCAGCACCCTCGGCGAGATCTCCCGAGGCAGGGCCATGGAGGCCGCCGCGGCCGTCGCCGCCGCCAAGGCCGCCTTCCCCGGCTGGGCCGCCACCCCCCGAGCCGAGCGCGCCCGCCTCCTGCACGCGATCGCCGACGGCATCGAGAAGCGCCTCGAAGAACTCGCCAACGTCGAGACCTGCGACAACGGCGCCCTGCTCCGCTCCCACCGCCGCGGCGTCATGCCGCGCGCCGCCCACAACCTCCGCTTCTTCGCCGACTGGCTGCTGAAGCTGGAGCACGAGGACTTCCAGACACGTGGCCACACCAACCACGTCAGCTGGGATCCGGCCGGCCCCTGCGTGCTGATCACGCCGTGGAACGCCCCGCTGATGATGGAGACGTGGAAGGTCGCCCCGGCCCTCGCGGCGGGCAACACGGTGGTCCTCAAGCCCGCCGAGTGGTCCCCGCTGACCGCGTCCCTGCTCGCGGACATCGCCGCCGAGGCCGGGCTGCCCGCGGGCGTCCTCAACGTCGTCCAGGGCCACGGCTCCGAGATCGGTGACGCCCTCACCTCCCACCCGGACGTGCGGCGCATCAGCTTCACCGGCTCGGTGCCGACCGCCAAGCACATCGCGGCGTCGGCCGCCGCCAACCTCACCCCGCTCAGCCTGGAACTCGGCGGCAAGTCCCCGCTGCTGGTCTTCGCCGACGCCGACCTGGACCTCGCCGTCGACCTCGCGGTCGAGCAGTACGACAACGCCGGCCAGGTCTGCCTCGCCGCCACCCGCATCCTCGTCGAGGAGAGCGTCGCCGAGGAGTTCACCCGCCGCTTCACCGAGAAGGCGGCGCGACTGAAGCAGGGCGACCCGCGCGACGAGGCCACCGATCTCGGCCCCAACATCCACCCCCGGCAGCTGGAGAAGATCGACGGCTTCGTGCAACGCGCCCTCGCGGCCGGCGCGCGCGCGGTCGTCGGCGGCCGGCGCGGCGAGGGCCAGTACTACCTCCCGACCCTGCTGACCGATGTCGCCCAGGACTCCGAGATCGTGCAGGAGGAGGTCTTCGGACCCGTCCTGACCCTGCAGACCTTCGCCGACGAGGCGGAGGCGGTCCGCCTGGCCAACGACACCCGCTTCGGCCTGGCCGCCACCGTCGCCACCGGCGACCCCGAGCGCGCCGAGCGGGTCACCGCACAGCTCGTCGCGGGCACCGTCTGGGTCAACTGCTTCTTCGTCCGCGATCTCCAGGCTCCGTTCGGCGGCTCCCGCCACTCCGGGGTCGGCCGTGAGGGCGGTACCTGGAGCTTCGACTTCTACTGCGACCTCAAGAACACCGTCACCGCACCGAAGGGGTGGAAGGACCATGGGTGAGATCGTCGGGGCGGGCCTGTTGGCCCACGTCCCCACCATCGTGCTCCCCGAGGAGACGCGCCTGGAGCTGAACGGGGGCAAGGAAATCACCCTCGTCACCGGCCTTCAGCAGCTCCGCGAGGACGTCTTCGCGCGCGACGACTACGACACCGTCGTCGTCCTCGACTCCCACTGGGCGACCACCGTCGAGTTCGTGGTGACCGCACAGCAGCGCCGGGCCGGCCTGTTCACCTCCGAGGAACTGCCGCGCGGCATGTGCCGCATGCCCTACGACTTCCCCGGCGACCCCGAACTCGCCCGCAACATCGCCTCCTGCGCCGACAAGCACGGCACCTGGATCACCGCGATCGAGGACGAGTACCTGCCGATCTACTACGCCACGATCAACCTGTGGAAGTTCCTCGGCGAGGGCCTGCCCGACAAGCGGTGGGTGACCATCGGCGTCTGCCAGACCGGCGACATGGAGGACCACCTGCGCCTGGGCCGCGCCCTGGCCGACGGCATCGCCGCCACCCCCGGCCGCCGTGTCCTGCTGATCGCCTCCGGCGCCCTCTCGCACACCTTCTGGCCACTGCGCGAACTGCGCGACCACGAGGCCAGCGACCCGGCACACATCTTCACTCCCGAGGCGCGCGAGGCCGACTTCGAGCGCATCGCCTGGTTCAAGGAGGGCCGCCACGACAAGGTCCTCGACACCATGGACGAGTTCTGGAAGTACAAGCCCGAGGCGAAGTTCTTCCACTACTTGATGATGGCCGGCGCCCTCGGCGAGCAGGCGTGCACCGCCAAGGCCCGCCAGTACGGCGAGTACGAGAACTCCATCGGCACCGGACAGGTGCACCTCTGGTTCGACCGCCCGGCCGATGGCCGGACCCGCTCCTAGAAAGGCTTGCGCCCATGCCCGAGTACCGCCGTATCCTCCTGGACGGCGCGACCGTCCAGGTCACCGTCGACGGTGACGAACTGGTCGCCGCCGACGGCCGCCGCGTCAAGACCGACGACGCGCAGCACCTGCCGCCGGTCGTACCCTCCAAGGTCGTCGCCGTCCACCTCAACCACCGCAGCCGCGTCGACGAGTTCCGGATCGGCCTGCCCGACACCCCGACCTACTTCCACAAGCCCACCTCCTCCCTCAACGCGCACAAGGGCGCGATCGTGCGGCCCGAGGGCTGCAAGTGGCTCAACTACGAGGGGGAGGTCGCCATCGTCATCGGAAAGACGGCGCGGAACATCTCCCCGGCCGAGGCGGGGGAGTACATCGCCGGCTACACGGTGGCCAACGACTACGGTCTGCACGACTTCCGCGACACCGACGCCGGCTCCATGCTCCGCGTCAAGGGCTCCGACACGCTCTGCCCGCTCGGCCCCGGCCTGGTCACCGACTGGGACTTCCACGGCAAACGGCTGCGGACCTTCGTGAACGGCGAGGTGGTGCAGGACGGCTCCACCGACGAGATGAAGTGGGACATGCACTACCTCGTCGCCGACATCGCCCGCACCATCACCCTCTGCCCCGGAGACGTCCTGCTCTCCGGCACCCCGGCCAACTCCCGGCCCGTGCGGCCCGGCGACACCGTCGAGGTGGAGGTCGAGGGACTCGGCCGCCTGACCAACCACATCGTCACCGGACCGACCGCGGTCCGCACCGACGTGGGAGCCCGGCCGACGGAGTCCGAGGAGGTCCTGTCCACCGCCCTCGGCGGTGACTGGGAGTTCCGCGGCGTCAGGCCGCCCAAGCGGTGATCCGGGTGCCGCCGGTAGGGTCGTCGGCATGACCGACCCCGTCCAGCCCGCCGGCGAGCGCCGTCCCCGCAAGCGCGTGACGAACTACGGCGCGGGACGGGTGGCGCTGCTGGACGCCGCTGTTCGGGTGGTGGCCCGGGGCGGTCTGCGCAAGCTGACCTACCGGGCCGTCGCCGAGGAGGCCGGCGTCACCCACGGGCTCGTCGTGCACCACTTCGGCTCCCGGGACGCGCTCATCGAGGAGGCGGTCGCCCACGCCATCCGCTCCTCCCTGAGCAGCAGCGCGATGGACACCGGCACCGGCAAGGCCGACGACTTCGCCACCGGACTCGCCGCCATGGTCGAGTCCGGGCCGGACCTCCAGGCCTTCCAGTACGAACTGCTCCTGGAGGCCCGGCGCAGGCCGGAACTGCTGCCGCAGCTGCGCGCCCTGTACGAGGAGTACTTCGCCGCCACCCGGCGCGACCTGTCCCGGCTGCTGTCCCGGCCCGTCGACCGCGGGCTGTCCCGGCTGGTCTTCGCCGCCCTGGAGGGGCTCGTCCTGCACCAGCTCGTCTTCGGCGAGCAGGACGTCACCGAGGAAGCCCTCACCGAACTGCGCGACCTGCTCCGCACCCTGGCCGACGAGCGCGACGGCGACTGAGACCGCCGGTTCGTCCGCTCGCGACCCGCTCACGGGGCGCTCCGGTTTCGGCTCGGTAAGGATTCGGCGCTCACGGGGATCGTCCGCTCCCCACCCCTTGCCAAACGGATAGGAGCGCCCCACGATGAGGCAACTCGTTTGGCCTGAAACGACCCTCCTCTTTCCTTGGCAGGTGATCCGAGTGGACAGTCAGACGGTGCCCGCGGAGCGGACCGTACGCGACACGCCCACCGCGACCGCGCTCAAACCAAACGCCCTGGGTGTCCTGGGCATCCTCTTCTTCGTCCTGTCCGGCCAGGCGCCCCTCACGGGCATCGCGGGGGCCGCCCCGATCTCGGTCGCCACCGGCAACGGGGCCGGTACCCCAGCCGCCTACGTCCTGGCCGGCGCGGTCATCCTGCTCTTCTCCGTCGGCTTCGTCGCCATGGGCCGCCATGTCGTCAACGCCGGCGCGTTCTACACCTACGTGGGCACCGGGCTCGGCCGGACCGCCGGCGCGGGCAGCGCGGCCGTCGCCCTCTTCTCCTACTGCGTCATCCAGGGCGCCATGTACGGCCTGTACGGCGCCACCATGAGCCCCCTGATCGCCGACCACGCCGGCCTCGACCTGCCCTGGTGGGCCTGGGCTCTGATCACCATGGCCGTGGTGCAGGCCCTCGCGGTGACCGGCATCGAGGTCGGCGCGAAGGTGCTCGCGGTCCTGGTCCTCGCGGAGTTCAGCATCCTGCTCGTCTTCGGCCTGGTCACCCTGTTCAAGGGCGGCGGGCCCGAGGGGCTCGGTGTCTCCGACAGTTTCTCCCCGTCGGCCGTCATGGCGGGCGCCCCGGGCATCGCGGTGATGTTCGCGGTGGCGTCCATGTTCGGCTTCGAGGCCACCGCCATCTACGGCGAGGAGGCCCGCGACCCGAAGAAGACCGTGCCCCGCGCCACCTACCTCGCCGTGGTCGTGGTCACCTGCTTCTTCGCGCTGACCTCCTGGATGTTGATCTCGGCCTGGGGCGCCTCCGAGGCCCCCGGCGCGGCGGGCGCGGCGCTGGAGAGCGGCGACTCCTCGGGCTTCGTCTTCGCACCGATCGCGGCAGAGTTCGGCGGCTGGGTCAACGAGGTCCTGCCGATCCTGCTGGCCACCTCCCTCTTCGCCGGTATCCTCACCTTCCACAACTCCGCCAACCGCTACCTGTTCTCCCTCGGACGGGACCGGCTGCTGCCGACGGGGCTGTGCCGCCTCAACCGTCACCGCGCCCCCTGGGTCGCCGGATGTGCCCAAACGGTGATCGCTCTCGCCCTCGTCGTCCCGTTCGCGCTGGGCGGCAGGGACCCGGTGGTGAGCCTGTTCTCCTGGTTCAGCGGGCTCGCCGTCCTGGCGATGATGCTGCTCTACCTGCTGACGTCGGTCTCCGTCATCGTCTTCTTCCGCCGTGAGGGCGTCGACTCCCGCCCGTGGAACACCGTGATCGCTCCGGTGCTCGGAGCACTGGGTCTCGCGGGTGCCGTCTGGCTGATCCTGGCCAACTTCACCACGCTGATCGGCGGTGACATGGGCACGGCCGTGTGGCTGGTGGGGACGGTGCCGGTGGTGATGCTGCTGGGTGTCGGCGCCGACCGGCTGCGGCGGCGCCGGACGGCTCGGCTCCCGGACTGAACCACCCCGCAGGGACGTGTCGTGCGCGGCCGGCATCCGGCCGCGCACGTAACCCCGCACGTAACCCCGCACGTAACCCCGCACGTAACCCCGCACGTAACCCCGCACGTAACCCCGCACGTAACCCCGCGCCGATCCCAGCCGCCTGAAAGGAACCCGCACATGACGCACGACGCCCACCGGCCCGGGGCAGCGGCCCGCCGCGACCGGGCCGGGAGCCGGCCGAGAAGCACGGACCGGCGTACCGTCCTCGGCGGCACCGCCGCCGCTGCCTCCGCCGCCCTGCTCCCGGCGCTCGCCACCGAGACGGCCGCCGCCGCGCCGGGCCGCACCTTCCCGGCGAACCGCCTGGTGCTGCTCGGCACGGCGGGCGGGCCGCCCCCGGAACCGGGCCGCGCGGGCATCTCCTCCGCCCTCACCGTCGACGGACGCGTGTACCTGGTGGACGCCGGACGCGCCGCCGTCACCCAGTACCTGGCGGTCGGCCTGCGCTACCGGGACCTGACCGCCGTCTTCGTCACCCACCTGCACGCCGACCACATCGCCGACCTGCACAACTTCTTCCTGCTGCCGGGCTTCGGCGTCAACGACAGCAACGACGGCATCACCTCGCCCGTCGACGTGCACGGCCCCGGACCGGCCGGCGGCCTGCCGCCCGTGTACGGCGGGGGGACCGTACCCACCGTCGCCCCGTCCGACCCCACCCCCGGGCTCGCGGACCTGCTGGCCAGGCAGGTCGAGGCGTTCGCCTACAGCACCAACGTCTTCCTGCGGGACTCGGGCATCACCGACGTCCGGGACCTGATGCGCGTCCACGAGGTCGACGCGCCCGAGGCGGGCGCCGCCCCTCACGGACCCACCGCCCCCGACATGGAGCCCTTCACCGTCGCCGACGACGGCACCGTCACCGTCACCGCGGTCCTCGTCCCGCACGGCCCGGTCTTCCCGTCGTACGCCTACCGCTTCGACACCCCCTACGGCTCCGTCGTCTTCTCCGGCGACACCTCCGCCTCCGACAACCTGGTCCGGCTCGCCCGGGGTGCCGACATCCTCGTGCACGAGGTCATCGACCTGGACTTCCACGCGGACTCCGGTCTCGACGACGCCCTGCTGGACCACCTCCGCGTCTCGCACACCGACGTCACCGAGGCCGGCCCGCCGGCCGAACGCGCCGGCGTCGGCACGCTGGTGCTCAGCCACCTCGTACCGGCCGACCCCGCCAAGGTCGGCAAGGGCTTCTGGGCACGGCGGGCCCGCGCCGGCTTCGGCGGACGCGTGGTGGTGGGGGAGGACCTGCTCTCCCTGCCGCTGCGCACCGTCCGCTGAGCCGGCGCACCGATCACCCCCGTACCCGCTCCGTCCGCACTCCACGAAAAGAGGACTCACGGTGGAAGCCACCCGTGACGACTGGATCACCCGCGCCGAGACCCTCCCGCTCCCCGGCGCTCACGTCATCGACGGCGCGCCGCACCACGGCGGTGGCACCTTTTCCGTGGTCTCCCCCAGGGACGGCCGGATACTCGCCGAGGTCGCCGACGGCGGCGTCGCCGAGGTCGACCTGGCGGTGGCCGCGGCCCGCCGTGCCTTCGACCACGGGCCCTGGCCCCGGCTCGCCCCCGCCGAACGCGGCCGGGTCCTGAACCGCATGGCCGACCTCTTCGAGGAGCACCGGGCGGACCTCGCCCTCACCGTCAGCCTGGAGATGGGCAAGCCCATCACCGACGCCCACGACATCGAGCTGCGCGCCCTGATCAACACCTTCCGCTGGTACGGACAGTTGGCCGACAAGCTCACCGACGAGTCCCCGCACACGGCGCCCGACGCCCTCGCCCTCGTCACCCGTCAGCCGACCGGCGTCGTCGGCGCCGTCGTCCCCTGGAACTTCCCGCTGACCCTGGCCGGCTGGAAGGTCGCCCCCGCCCTCGCCGCCGGCTGCACGGTCGTCCTCAAGCCCTCCGAGAACTCACCGCTGTCCGCACTGCGCCTCGGCGCACTCGCCACCGAGGCCGGCCTGCCGCCCGGCGTCCTCAACGTCGTCGCCGGTGACGGACCGGTCGCCGGACGCGCCCTCGGCCTCCACCCGGACGTCGACGTCCTCGCCTTCACCGGCTCCACCGCCGTCGGCCGTCACTTCCTGCGCTACGCCGCCGACTCCAACCTCAAGCGGGTCTGGCTCGAACTGGGCGGCAAGTCCCCGAACATCGTCCTGCCCGACGCCCCCGACCTGGACAAGGCCGCCGCCACCGCCGCCTGGGGCATCTTCTTCAACCAGGGCGAGATGTGCACCGCCCCCTCCCGGCTCCTGGTGCATTCCTCCATCGCCGAACAGGTCACCGAAGCCGTCGTCCAGCGGGCCCGCGCCCTGCGTGTCGGTGACCCCCTGGACCCGGCCACCGAGATGGGCGCACTGGTCGGGCAGGACCACCTGGAGAAGGTCCTCGGCCACATCAACGCGGGCGTCGACGCCGGAGCGCGGCTGCGCACCGGAGGTGAACGCGCCCTCGTCGAGACCGGCGGCACCTACCTCCAGCCCACCGTCTTCGACCGGGTCGCCCCCGGCAGCCGGCTGGCCGGGGAGGAGATCTTCGGTCCGGTTCTGTCCGTCCTGCCCTTCGACGACCTCGACGAGGCCGTAGCCCTCGCCAACGCGACCGAGTACGGCCTCGCCGCCGGGCTGTGGACCTCCGACCTGTCCACCGCCCACCAGGCCGCCCGCGCCCTGAAGGCGGGCACCGTCTGGGTCAACTGCTACGAGGAGGGCGACCTCACCGTGCCCTTCGGCGGCTGGAAGCAGTCCGGCAACGGACGGGACAAGTCCGTCCACGCTCTGGAGAAGTACACCGAACTGAAGACCACGTGGATACAGCTGTGACCCACCGCCCTCTCATCGCGATCCCCGCCCGCTTCTCCGCCACCACCTCGGCCCTGCGCTACGCCGCCGAGGTCAACGCCCGCGCCCTGGTCGAGGCGGTCTGGCGGGCCGGCGGCGAACCCGCCACCATCCACCCGCACGCCCCCGACGGCACCGCCTCCCCGGCCGAGGTCGCCGCCCGCCTCGCCCGCTTCGACGGCGTCCTGCTCCCCGGCGGCGGCGACCTGGCCCCGCACCGCTACGGTGCCGGCACCGCCCACGAGACCGTGTACGACGTGGACGACGAACAGGACGGCTTCGACCTGGAGGTCGCCCGGCAGACGTTCGCGCTGGGACTGCCGCTGCTGGCCGTCTGCCGAGGGCTGCAGGTCGTCAACACGGCGCTCGGCGGCACGCTGCACCAGGACATGGGCGGCTCCGGGCAGGAGCACCGGCATGTCCGGCACCCGGTGTCCCTCACCCCGGGTTCGACCGTGGCCGACGTCACCGGGGCCGACAAACTGGAGGCGTCCTGTTACCACCACCAGCACGTCGACCGGCTCGGCGACGGGCTCGTCGTCACCGCCCGCGCCGCCGACGGCACGGTCGAGGCCGTGGAGCGCAACGGCGGCGAGGACGGCTGGTTTCTGGCGGTGCAGTGGCACCCGGAGGACACCGCCGCCGACAACCCCGGACAACAGAGCCTGTTCGACGCGCTGGTCGGGGCCGCGGGCGGCGTCCGCTGACCTGCGGGGCGCGGAACGGCCGGCTCAGCTCCTGGCACGCCGGCCGCTGCGCCGGCGCGCGGGCTCGGCGCCGTCGAGCAGCGACCTTCGGCGGTCCTCACCGTGCTGCTCCACCTGAAGGACCACGCGCCGCAGCCCGTCCGCCAGCGTCCGGCACTCCTCGCCGGTCAACCCCGAGGTGACGAAGGCCTCCTCGTCGTTGAAGGCCGGGAAGACGCGGCGCATGAACTCCTCGCCCTCCTCCGTCAGGCGCAGCAGGACAAGCCGGCCATCGGTGGGATGGCCGCCGCGCACCAGCAGACCGCGGGCTTCCAGGGTGCGCGAGACACCGGTCAGGGTCCCCTTGGAGATGCCCGCCTCCTCGGCGATGTGCCGGGTCTCCGCCTCACCCCAGACCCAGACCACCCACAGCACGACGAACGCCGTCCAGGTCAGGTCCGAGCCCCGCAGCACGGAGTTCTCCAGGTGGTGCCGGACCGTGGCGGCGGCGCGATAGATGTTGGCCACAGCCGCCATCTGCTCCCGCCGGACCGGGATGCCTCCCAGCTTGGCCTCCGCGAGCTTCTCCGCTTCGGTGATGGATCGCTGCCCGGGCAAGGCCTGCTCCTCGGTTCTCTCGGCAGAACCGGACGGCCCCGTGAGGTCCGTCCGGTCGTTCGAGACAAAGTGTACGGTCGGCCACCCGTCAGAGTTCGTGGACGATTCGCCCGTCGAACACCGTGAGGTCCACCCCTACATCGGCGATGTCGTGCGGTGCGGCGTCGAGCAACGGGCGGTCCCGTACGCACAGGTCGGCGACCTTGCCCGGTTCGACGGACCCCTTCCACTCCTCCGCGGAGTCCTGCCGGGCGGCGTTCACCGTGTAGGCGCGCAGCGCCTCGTTCAGGCCGACGCACTGTTCCGGGCCGCTCCTGCGGCCGCCGGCCTTCGACTTTTGCAGCAGCATGCCGGCCACGCCGCGCCGCCAGTCGGGTTCGGTGATCGGCGCGTCCGAACCGGCGCGCACGGTGGCGCCGGAGGCGAACGCGGTCCGCACCGGCCACTGGTGGGCGGAACGCTCCGCGCCCACCACCTCGTCCATGAGGTCGCAGACGGTCCACTTGATGGCCGGATTCATGTTCACCCCGTAGCCGTGGGCCGCCAGCCTGGACAGCGACCGCGTGGAGATGAAGTCGCCGTGGGTGACGTAGTGCCGCGCGTCCGCCCGGGGCGAGGCCTCCTGTGCCGCGACGAACGCGTCCACGACCGTGTCGATCGCCCGGTCACCGGTGACGTGGACGCGGAGCTGGAAGCCGGTCTCGTGGGCGGCGCGGACCATCTCGCGCACCTCACCGACCTGGAGGGCCGGGGTGGCGCCGTGCACGCACAGCGCGCCGTACCCGCCGTCGGACCACATCACCGTCCCGCGACTCGTGGAGGAGGTCCTCGGGGCCTTCGTACAGCAGCTACTCCTGTCCGCCGACTTCGGCGACGGGCCGGTTGGCCCAGGCTTCGGCTGCCGGGTCGCGGGCGGGCCCGGACACCAGGACGACAGCGGGGCCTCGGGTCGCCGGGACGCAGCGGGCCGGTCTGCCGCGGGCGAGTCGGTCCGTGCCCAGGTCAACCACGGGACCAGGACCGGAGTCGAGTATGACGCGATCGTCGGCTTCGCCCGCGTCCTGGGCCCCCGACGGTACCGGCCGGAGCCTGGACGGCCTCCACATGGACGACCTATCCATTCTGGCCCTGCCAGGGTCTGCGAACCGGGGGATCGCGGCGCCGCTCGACGCCTCCACGCGGAACCGGACCGTCGCGCTGATCGACCGGCGAGACCCGGCGTCAACCATGACGCGTCGAGTGAAGCACGCGTGCGGGCGCCTTGGCTGTCGCCTCGACGGAGGTCGGCGGACAGCGACGAGGGCAACCCCCACCGGCAGGTGCCGTTGGGCTTCTTCGGGCGAGCCCGGAGCAGTCGCGACGTGGAGGGCGACGGCGACCTCCGGGCGCACCGAGCGGGAAGGCCGGCACGCACGCGAGGGCGGTCGGCCGGGTCCGGCGCGGAGCGACGGGCCCTGGTTCACGCCGGTGCATGTGGAGTCGTACGTGCGCCCGAAGGCGCCGCCCGGGAAGCTCCGCACGCCCTACCGGTGCGCACGGGCGGCGGAAATGATGAGCGCACCGCACATGAACCAGGTGATCCGCGGTCCCCCGCCCCTCGGCCGGGCGGACTCGCGGTGGAAGGAGTTCACGGTGTTGCTTCTCATCTCCCCGGACGGCGTCGCAGAGGCCCTCGACTGTGCGAAGGCGGCGGAGCACCTCGACATCGTCGACGTCAAGAAGCCCGACGAGGGCTCTCTCGGCGCCAACTTCCCCTGGGTCATCCGGGAGATCCGCGACGCGGTACCGGCGGACACACCGGTGTCCGCCACCGTGGGCGACGTGCCGTACAAGCCCGGCACGGTGGCGCAGGCCGCGCTGGGCGCGGCCGTCTCCGGCGCCACGTACATCAAGGTGGGCCTGTACGGATGCACGACCCCCGAGCAGGGCGTCGAGGTCATGCGGGCGGTCGTCCGGGCGGTGAAGGACCACCGCCCGGACGCGTTCGTCGTCGCCTCGGGCTACGCCGACGCCCACCGTGTCGGCTGCGTCAATCCGCTCGCCCTCCCGGACATCGCCGCCCGCGCCGGTGCCGACGCGGCCATGCTGGACACCGCGGTCAAGGACGGGACACGGCTCTTCGACCACGTCCCGCCGGACGCCTGCGCCGAGTTCGTCCGCCGCGCCCACGCGTCCGGCCTGCTGGCCGCCCTCGCGGGCAGCGTCAGGCAGGCCGACCTCGGTCCGCTGACCCGTATCGGCACGGACATCGTGGGCGTGCGGGGAGCGGTCTGCGCGGGCGGTGACCGCACGGCCGGACGGATCCAGCCGCACCTGGTCGCCGCCTTCCGGGCGGAGATGGACCGGCAGGCCCGGGAGTGCGCCGCCGGCGTCCCGGCCGTCAACTGACCACCGGGATGCCGACCCCGGAAGCCGACCGCGTCCCCGGACGGCGTGCCGCACCCCTCGCCGTCGTCGACCCGGCCACCGGACAGCCCTTCGACGAGGCCCCCGACCAGCGGCCGGACGAGCTGGACGACGTGGTCGACCGGGCCGGGCGCGCCTGGACCGGATGGCGCGCCGACCCGGCCGCCCGCACCACGGCCCTGCACGCCGCCGCCGACGCCGTGGAAGCGGCCGGTGACGACCTCGCTCGGCTGCTCACCCGGGAACAGGGCAAGCCCCTGGGCGAGGCCCGCGCGGAGGTCGCCCGTACGGCGGCCCGGCTGCGGTACTTCGCCGACCTGGCACCCGGCACCCAGCGGATCAACGACGGCCGGCCCGTGCACAGCGAGATCCGCTGGCGCCCCCTCGGGCCCGTCGCCGCGATCGTGCCGTGGAACTTCCCCCTCCAACTGGCGGCGGCGAAGTTCGCGCCCGCGCTCGCGGCCGGCAACACCGTGGTCCTCAAACCGTCCCCGTACACCCCCCTCGCCACCCGACTGCTCGGTGCCGTCCTCGCCGCGGTGCTGCCCGAGGACGTCCTGACCGTCGTCACCGGCCGGGAACCCCTCGGTGCCCGTCTCGCCTCCCACCCGGGCATCCGCCACGTCACCTTCACCGGCTCGGTGCCGACCGGGCGGGCCGTCGCCGCGACGGCGGCGGCCTCGCTCGTCCGTGTCACCCTGGAACTCGGCGGCAACGACGCGGCCGTCCTCCTGGACGACGTCGACGTGGACCGGATCGCGGACCGGCTGTTCTGGGCCGCCTTCCGCAACTGCGGGCAGGTCTGCATGGCGGTCAAACGCGTCTACGCACCGGCCCGGCTCCACGCCGAGGTCGTCGAGGCCCTCGCCCACCGTGCGAAGACGGTCGTCGTCGGATCCGGCCTGGACCCGGCCACCCGGCTCGGGCCGGTCAACAACGCCCCCCAACTGGCCCGGATCGAGCAGGTCACGCACCGGGCCCTGGCGGCCGGTGCCCGGGCGGCGGCCGGCGGTCACCGGCTCGACGGACCGGGCCACTTCTTCGCGCCCACGATCCTCACCGACGTCCTCCCCGACGACCCGGTGGTGACCGGGGAACAGTTCGGACCGGTCCTGCCGGTGCTGCCGTACCGGCACCTCGACGAAGCCGTCGACGCGGCCAACGGCACCGGCTTCGGGCTGGGCGGTTCGGTGTGGGGCACGGACCTCGACCGGGCGACGGCGACGGCCGACCGGCTCGAATGCGGCACGGCCTGGATCAACCACCACGCCGAACTCTCCCTCGCCCAGCCCTTCGCAGGCGTCAAGGACAGCGGAGTCGGCGTCGCGGGCGGGCCCTGGGGCCTGTACGGCAACCTCCGGCCGTTCGTCGTCCACCGGCCGCGGGAGGGAGGACGGTGAGGTTCCAGGCTGCTGTGCTGCGCTCGTACGACGCCCCGTTCGCGGTCGAGGAGGTGGTCCTGAGCGACGGTCCGGCCGCCGGTGAGATCCTCGTCGAGATCACCGGCTGCGGAATGTGCCGGACCGATCTCGCGGTCCGGCGATCGGCCGGCCGCACCCCGCTGCCGGTGATCCTCGGCCACGAGGGGGCCGGAGTCGTCGTGGCTTCGGGCGACGGCCCGGACGGCACGACCGGTGTCGGCGACCACGTCGTACTGAGCTTCGACTCCTGCGGACAATGCCGGAACTGCCGCGGAGCGGCCCCCGCCTACTGTGACTCCTTCGCCTCCCTCAACCTCCTCGGCGGGCGCGAGGAGCACACGCGACGCCTCACCGACGCCATGGGCGGAGCGCTGGCCCCCCGGTGGTTCGGCCAGTCCTCCTTCGCCGCATACGCCCTCGTCCCGGCGCGCAACGCCGTCCGGGTCGACCCCGCCCTGCCGCTCGAGCTGCTCGGACCGCTCGGCTGCGGTGTCCTCACCGGTGCCGGAGCCGTGCTGAACACCTTCCGCGCCGGACCCGGCGACACCCTCGTCGTCCTCGGCGCGGGAGCGGTGGGCCTGAGCGCGGTGATGGCGGCCGCAGCCGCCGGCGCACGGACCGTGGCCGTCGACGGGAACCCCGGACGCCTGGCCCTGGCCGAACGCTTCGGCGCGATCCCCCTGACCACTACGGCCGGACTGGACGAGCGCCTCCGGCGGCAGACCGACGGCGGCGCGCAGTACGCCCTGGACACCACGGCCTCGGCCCCGTTGATCAACGACGCACTCCGCGCCCTGCGCCCCACCGGCGTGCTCGGTCTCGTGGCACGCCTCCACACCGCGCTGCCGCTCGAACCGGGCACGCTCGACCGGGGCCGCAGCATCCGGCACATCTGCGAAGGGGACGCCGTACCCGGACTGCTGATACCCCGGCTGATCGACCTGTGGCAGGCCGGCCGCTTCCCCTTCGACGCACTGATCCGCACCTATCCGCTGGCCGACATCAACGAGGCGGAACGCGACTGCGACGCCGGACGCGTGGTCAAGCCCGTCCTGCTGCCGGAAAGAGGAGACCGATGAGTGAAACGACCAGCACCGAAGACCCTCGCCGTCCCACCGGCGGGCCCTCCTCGCCCTTCGCGCGCGGCGAACGCGACGAAGGGGATGCGACCGCCGCGGCGACGCGGGGGGGTGACGCGGAAGGCGTGGACGGAGGTGTGGGACTGACCGCCCTCCTGGTCGCCGCCGCACGGGCGATCGAGACCCACCGCCACGACAGCCTGGCCCAGGACCACTATGCGGAACACTTCGTGCGCGCGGCCGGGGCCTGCGCGGACTGGCCGGTGCGCATCCAGCAGGTCCCGGACGGGGACGACGATCCGCTGTGGGGGAGGTTCGCCCGCTACTTCGGCCTGCGGACGAGGGTCCTCGACGATTTCGTCCTCCGGTCGGTCGGTGCGGACGCCCGCCAGGTGGTCCTGCTGGGAGCGGGGTTGGACACCCGTGCCTTCCGGCTGGACCTGCCGTCCGACTGCGTCGTCTTCGAGATCGACCGGGCGGGCGTACTGGCCTTCAAGCATCACGTGCTCACGGGGCTACCGGCCGCCCCGAAGGCGAAGCGCGTCCCCGTACCGGTCGACCTGCGCGCCGACTGGGTCACCGCGCTGACCTCCGCGGGTTTCGACCCGGCCGCCCCGAGCGTCTGGCTGGCCGAAGGACTGCTCTTCTACCTGCCGGGTCCCGCCGAGACGTACCTCGTCGACACGGTGGACCGGCTCACCACCCGGGGCAGCGCCCTGGCCTTCGAGGCCAAGCTGGAGCAGGACCTGCTGGCGTACCGCGACAGCCCGATCTACACGGCGACGCGCGAGCAGATCGGCATCGACCTGCTCGACCTCTTCGACAAGGGGCCACGCCCCGACTCCGCGGGCGACCTGGCGGCCAAGGGCTGGACCACCTCGATGCACACGCCCTTCGACTTCACCCGCCTGCAGGGACGCGGCCCCCTCCCCGAGCCGAACGACGCGCTGGAGGGTAACCGGTGGGTCTTCGCGCACAAGCCACGACCCTGACACCCACGACACGGACGACCGCCGCGGGGCGTCCATGTCCCGGCCGTGTCAGGCGGCCCGGACGGCCACCAACTGGTCGCCCGGGATCCCGGCCATGTCCGGCGCGTAGTAGTCCTTGATGCCGGCGGCCCACGTGGCCACGGTGACGCGGTCCTCGGCATCCGGGCCGAAGGCGTCGAAGAGCGCGTGGATGTTCGCCTCCGCGAAGCCGATCGCCGTCATGAGCGATACGAAGAGCGGACGCTCGATCAGGCCGTCCCCGTCGGGGTCGCCCAGTACGGCGAGCGCTTCGGCGAACTCGGTGATCGTGGGCCCGAAGCGCTCGGGGTCGAGCACGAACGGGCGGAACTCGTCGATGGTGATGACGCCGTCGCCGTTGGCGTCCAGTTCCGCGGCCAACGTCGTCCAGTAGCGGCGGAACGCGGCCCGGATGCCCTCCTTGGCCCCGTCGTCCGATGCGACGGCCGCCTCCAGAGCACGTCCCGTCATGAGGTCGAAGTCGGCGGAGTCGAGGACTCCGTTGCCGTTGGCGTCGAAAAGGGAGAAGACCAGTTCGGCCCGCTCGGCAGCCTCGGTTCGCATGTCCGTCACCTGTCTCCTGCGGTCCGTCGGTCCCGGACCTGGCGGGTTGAGTACATCTGCGCAACCCTGCGCTCAGGAGAAACGTGACGGTGAGGCGGCCTCCGGTACCGGAAGGAGTGAGATGCGCCGAAACCCGTGCGCGCGGCCGGGTCGGAGTGCCCAGGCTGCCGGGGAAGGCCCAACGCGTCGAGCACCCACGTCAGGTCCGCGCGCTCAGGCAGGCCACGGCCGGTCCCGTTCTCCCGCCTGGGACGGAGTGGGCTGCTGGGGGGAACGGAGCACGAGCAGGGTGATCTCGCTGGGGGCGAAGACGCGGAAGGGCGGGCCCCAGAAGCCGGTGCCGCGGCTGGTGTAGAGGAGTGTGCGGGTGCCGTGGTGGCTGAGACCGGCGAGGGCCGGCTGGTCGAGGCGGACCAAGTGGTGGAAGGGCCAGATCTGACCGCCGTGGGTGTGGCCGGAGAGCTGGAGATCGACGCCGTGGGCTGCCGCGCGGTCGACGAACTTGGGCTGGTGGGCGAGGAGGAGGACGGGGAGGTCGGGGTCGGCGCCGTGCAGGGCTCCGGCGAGGTGGGCGCGGTGGCCCGCCAGCCCCGAGGACTCGGCGGTGACGTCGTCGACACCGGCGACCACGAGGGCGTCACCGCCGCGTTCGAGCAGCAGGTGACGGTTGCGCAGCGGTTCCCAGCCCAGCTCGTCCATCAGGTCGACCCAGCCCTGGGCCTCGCTGTAGTACTCGTGGTTGCCGGTGACGTAGACACGGGCCCGGGTCGCCCGCACGGTGCCCAGCGGGGCGGCCTGGGCGCGACGGCGTTCGGCCGTGCCGTCCGCGATGTCGCCGGTGTGGCAGACCAGGTCGGCCTCCAGGGTGTTCACCGTCTCGCAGACCCGTGCCGACCAGCGGGCGCGGTCCAGTGGACCGTAGTGGGTGTCGGTGATCAGGACGACTCGGGTGCCGTCCAGTCCGGCTCCCAGACGCGGGAGTCGTACGTCGAGCCGGCGCACGCGCGGCACGCGGCGCGCCTCGGCGTACCCCCAGGCGAGCAGTACGGCGGCCGTGCCGAGGACGGCCCAGGTGACGATGCGCGCCCGGTCCTGTCCGTCACCGATGCCGGCCACGGCCAGGGCGGGCCGCAGCAGGACACCGAGCAGGACGGACCAGGTGAACAGGACCCAGACGGCGCCCAGCAGCGTGTCACCGACGATCGCCGCCCGGTCCCGCTGGCGTCGGCCGTGGCCGCGCGCCATCGCGAGCGGCATACCGGCCAGGCCGAGGGCGAACAGTGCGGTGCCGGTCAGTGCGACGGGGAGCGGCCAGTGCTGACCGGTGTGCAGGAGTACCCAGCACGGCACGGCCCACAGCAGAACGGGGGCGATCAGGGGGAGGAGGCGCATCAGGCGTTCCAGTCGGCTTCGGGGCGCCCCCTGCGCCTCATCGGTGGCGGATCGGCTGTTGCTGGTCTCGGTCACGCTTTCCCTCCTGAGGTTGTGCCCGGCGGATCGTGCCCGGAGCGGAGCCGCGAGGCCTGGTACGGCTCAGTCGTCGCACCGGCCGTCCGCCCGTGGCCCCGGCACGAGCGGCCACTCCTGTCCTGATTCTGCTCCGGCCCCGACTGCCGGAGTCCGTCGAGGGCTCATTGTCCGGCGTCACGGGAAGGGCCGGCCGGGTCTCCCCGCGGCCGTCCGCGGCGCGGGGACTGGCTCGGTGTTCCCGTCCGTATTCCGCGGGGGTGGTGGCCGGCTCGGTGTGACCGCCCGCAGTCCGTCCATCACCAGGTCCAGGAGGCGGGTGACCCGCGGCTGCCAGTCCTCGCGGGGGTCGACCTGCCAGAGGCCGCCGATGGCGAGGAAGAAGTCGTCCGCGGAGACTCCCGGGCGGATGGTCCCGGCCTCCTCGTTGACACGGAGCAGGAGCCCGGCGGCGTCCAGCACGGGGGTGGGCCCCGGCTTCGCCGGCCCCCCGGGCGCGCAGGTGACCAGACGGATCGCGTCCGCCAGTCCGGCCTTGGTCATGGCGAACCGGGCCAGCCGGTCCATCCACTCGCGCAGGGCCTGCTCGGGCTCCCGCGTGGCAAGCAGCTGGGTCGCGGCATCGGCCACCTGCTGCATCTCGTAGCGGTAGACCTCCAGGACGAGCGCCTCACGGTGCGGGAAGTTGCGGTAGAAGGTGCCCTGCCCGACGCCCGCCTTCTTGGCGATGGCGCTCAGTGGCGCGTCCGCGCGGCGCGTCAGTTCCTCCGTGGCCACTTCCAGGATGCGCTCGCGGTTGCGCTGGGCGTCCGAGCGCAGGGGAGCGTCCTGGTTGTCCCTGCTCGACTGCGGCACTCGTCCTCCTTCCGGGGTCATGGCCGAATCCCGTCCTTGCTAAGCGGACAACTGTCCGTTACGTTTCCAGTGAGCGGACAGCTGTCCGGTTACCCCCCCCACGATAGCGGCGGATCCGGCCGGCGGGACCCGCCGGTGGCCCCGAACACGTGAACCCGCCGCCTGCGGACCGTTCCTCCAGTCACCAGACACAGTCGACAGCCCCACCGTCACCAGACGTAGTCACCAGACACAAAGAAGGCTGATCATGGCCCCAGCGACCTCGTCGACATCCAGCGCCGTCATCCTGAACATCAACGGCGAGAAGCACCAGCTGACCGTCGACCACCGCACCACCCTGCTCGACGCCTTGCGCGAGCGCCTCGATCTCACCGGCACCAAGAAGGGCTGCGACCAGGGCCAGTGCGGTGCCTGCACCGTCCTGGTCGACGGACGCCGTGCCGTCTCCTGCCTGAACCTCGCCGTCGCCGCCGAGGGGTGCGAGATCACCACCATCGAGGGCATGGCCGAGGGGGACCGGCTGCACCCGGTGCAGCAGGCCTTCCTCGACCTCGACGGCTACCAGTGCGGTTACTGCACACCCGGCCAGATCTGCTCGGCCGTCGCCGTCATCGAGGAGCACGCGGCCGGCTGGCCCAGCGCCGCCACCGAGGACGTCCGCCCCGAGGCCGGTCCACCACCCCTGACACCGGACGAGATCCGCGAGCGCATGAGCGGGAACCTGTGCCGCTGCGGCGCCTACGTCTCGATCGTCCAGGCGGTCGCCCGTGCGGCCGAGGCCCACGAGGCGCCGGCCCGCGACGGCGACGGTGCCGGGGACGAGACCGCGAAGGAGACGGCGGCATGAGGGAGTTCGGCTACCAGCGCGCCGACGACGTCTTCGGCGCGGTGGCACTGCTCGCCGCCGATCCGGACGCCCGGTACCTCGGCGGCGGCACCAACCTCGTCGACCTGATGAAGACCGGCGTCGAGCGGCCCGCCCGGCTCGTCGACGTCCGCGAACTGCCCCTGGACGGCATCGAACCGACCGCCGACGGCGGCCTGCGCGTCGGCGCGACCGTCACCAACAGTGACCTCGCCGCCCACCCCGAAGTGCGGCGCCGTTACCCGGCGTTGACCCAGGCGGTGCTGGCGGGCGCCTCCGGGCAGCTGCGCAACATGGCCACCGTCGGCGGCAACCTGCTCCAGCGCACCCGCTGCGGCTATTTCACCGACGTGAGCAAGCCGTGCAACAAGCGCGTCCCCGGCAGCGGTTGCCCCGCCGTCACGGGCGAGCACCACAACCACGCCGTCCTCGGCGCCTCCGACCACTGCGTGGCCGTGCACCCCTCGGACATGGGCGTGGCCCTCGCCGCCTTCGACGCGGTCGTCACCTACGAAACACCCGACGGGCCGGGCGAGTCGCCGCTCACCGACTTCTACCTCCCCGTCGGCGACACCCCGCACCGCGAGACCGTCCTGCCGCCCGGTGCGCTGATCACCGGCGTCACCCTGCCGCCCGCCCCGGTCGCCGCCCGCTCCCGCTACCGCAAGGTGCGCGAGCGCGCCTCCTACGCCTTCGCGATCGGCTCGGTCGCCGCCGCGCTCGACGTCGAGGACGGCGTCGTACGCGACGCGCGGCTGGCCCTCGGAGCCGTCGCCTCCCGGCCCTGGCGGGCCCGCGCGGCCGAGGAGGTGCTGGTCGGCGCGCCGGCCGACGGCGCGACCTTCGCCGCCGCCGCGGACGCCGAACTCGCGGCCGCCAGGCCCCTGCCCGACAACGGATACAAGCTGCCCCTCGTGCGCAACCTCGTGGTGGCCGTCCTGACCGAACTCGCCGAGGAGGCCGCCCGATGACCACCACCACGACCGGCCGTACGGCGGCCAGGGGCGCCGTCGGCACCGCGCACACGCGCGTGGAGGGCCGCGACAAGGTCACCGGAGCCGCCCGCTACGCCGGCGAGATCCCCTTCGCCGGCCTCGCGCACGGCTGGCTGGTGCTGTCCACCGTCACCCGCGGCCGTATCCGCTCGATCGACGCCGACCCCGTCCTCGGCATGCCGGGCGTGCTCGGCGTCCTGCACCACGGCAACGCCCCGCGCGTCGACACCGACTTCATCGGCATGCTGGGGATCCCGCCGGACCCGACCGCCGCCGTGTTCCAGCACGAACGGGTGCCGCACGCGGGCTGGCCGGTCGCCCTCGTCGTCGCCGAGACGCCGGAGCAGGCCAGGGAGGCCGCCGAGGCACTCGTCGTCACCTACGACGTGGAGCCGCACGACACCGCGCTCACCGCCGGCCACCCGGGCGCCTACCCCGCCGACGGGCACATGCCGGCCGAGACCGCGAAGGGCGACCTGGCGGCCGGCCTCGACGCGTCCGCCGTCGTGGTGGACGAGGAGTACACCACCCCCGAAGAGCACCACAGCATGATGGAGCCGCACGCCGCCACGGCCCTGTGGGACGGCGGCCGGCTGGAGGTCGTCGACTCCAACCAGGGCACCACCTGGGTCCAGGGCGAGCTGGCGAAGATGTTCTCGCTCGACGAGTCCGCGGTGCGGGTGCGCTCCGAACACATCGGCGGCGGCTTCGGCAGCAAGGGCCTGCGGGCCCACCAGGTGGCCGCGGTCATGGCGGCGACCGTCCTGCACCGACCGGTACGGGTGGTGATGACGAGGCGACAGATGTTCTCCCTGGCCGGCTACCGCAGCCCCACCGCCCAACGCGTGCGGCTCGGCGCCGACGCCGGCGGCCGGCTGCGCGCCCTTGAGCACCGCTCGCTGAACCAGACCTCGGCCTTCTACGAGTTCGTCGAGCCCGGCGCCGGTGTGGCCAGGGTGATGTACGACGCCGACGCCCACCACACGGCCAACCACGTCGTACGGCTCGACGTCCCGTCCCCGACCTTCATGCGCGCGCCGGGCGAGGCGCCGGGGTCCTTCGCCATCGAGTCGGCGCTCGACGAACTCGCCGAGCGCTGCGGCATCGACCCCGTCGAACTGCGCCTGCGCAACGAACCCGAGGCCGGACCGGTCTCCGGCCTGCCGTTCAGCAGCCGTAACCTCGCGGCCTGCTTCCACGAGGGCGCCCGGCGGTTCGGCTGGGCGGACCGCGATCCGCGCCCCGGCCTGCGCCGCGACGGACGCTGGCTGCTGGGCACCGGCACGGCCGCGGCCTCGTTCGGGGCGGGTGCCGGCCCCTCCACGGCCCTGCTGACCGCGGAGGCCGACGGCACCTTCACCGTGCGGATCGCCGCCGCCGACATCGGCACCGGAGCCCGCACCGCCCTCACCCTGGTCGCCGCGGACGCGCTGGAGGTCGCGCCCGAGCAGGTCCGGGTCCGCATCGGGGACAGCGACTTCGGGCCGGCGATGATCGCGGGCGGCTCGATGGGCACCCGCTCCTGGGCGTGGGCGATCACAGCCGCGGCCGGTGAACTGCGCGAACGGCTCGCCCTGGGTGCCGTCGTCCCGCCGGAGGGCATCACCGTCCGCTCCGACACCACCGAGGCCCTCGGCGCCCTGGCGCAGAAGGAACGGCACTCCTACGGGGCGCAGTTCGCCGAGGTCGCCGTGGACACCGCCACCGGTGAGGTACGGGTGCGCCGGATGCTCGGCATCTTCGCGGCGGGCCGCATCGTCAACCCGCTCACCGCCCGCAACCAGCTGGTCGGCGGCATGGTCTGGGGCATCTCCATGGCCCTGCACGAGGAAGCGGTCCGGGACCGGACCGGCGGCCTCTACGGCCCCGACCTCGCCGCCTATCACGTCGCCACGCACGCCGACGTCCCGGACGTCGAGGCGGACTGGGTGGACGACCCCGACCCGGACGACCCGGTCGGCATCAAGGGCGTCGGTGAGATCGGCATCGTCGGCGCGGCGGCGGCCGTCGCCAACGCCGTCTGGCACGCGACCGGCGTGCGCCACCGCAGCCTGCCCATCCGGCCCGACCGCGTGCTGTCGGCCGCGGTGCCCGCGAGCGGGGGAGCGGCCGGTGCTTGACATCGCCGACGAGCTGGACGGCTGGCTCACGGAGGGCCGGGAGTTCGCCGTCGCCACGGTCGTCTCCGTCGGCGGCAGCGCACCGCGCGGGCCCGGCGCCGCCCTCGCCGTCGACAGCGGGGGCACGGCGATCGGTTCCGTCTCCGGCGGCTGTGTCGAGGGCGCGGTGTACGAGCTGTGCGCCGAGGCCCTCCGAAACGGCGAGTCCGTGCGCGAGCGGTTCGGCTACAGCGACGAGGACGCCTTCGCGGTGGGACTGACCTGCGGCGGGGTCATCGACGTGCTGGTCACGCCGGTCGGCGCGGACTCACCCGACCGGGAGGTGCTCCGGGCGGCGCTGTCGGCCGCCGCCCGGGGTGGGACCGCGGCCCTCGCCCGGGTCGTCGAGGGCCCGCCCGGGCTCCTGGGCCGGGCCCTGCTCGTCCGCCCCGACGGCTCGTACGAAGGGGGACTCGGCGGCCGTCCGGACCTGGACCGCACGGCGGTCGCCGAGGCCGGGGCCCTGCTGGACGCCGGCCGGACCGGCACGGTCGGCGTCTCGCAGGACGGTGCGCACTGCCCCGGCGGGCTCACGCTGCTCGTCGAGTCCAGGGTGCCGCCGCCCCGCATGATCGTCTTCGGGGCGGTCGACTTCGCCGCGGCCCTGGTGCGCGCCGGCAAGTTCCTCGGCCACCACGTGACCGTGTGCGACGCCCGGCCCGTCTTCGCCACACCGGCCCGCTTCCCCGAGGCCGACGAGGTCGTCGTGGACTGGCCGCACCGCTACCTGCGCAGCACGCCGACCGACGCGCGCACGGTGCTGTGCGTACTCACCCACGACGCCAGGTTCGACGTACCGCTGCTGACGGAGGCGCTGCGGATGCCGGTCGCGTACGTCGGCGCCATGGGCTCGCGCCGCACCCACGAGGACCGCGACCGGCGGCTGCGCGAGGCGGGCCTGACCGAGGGCGAACTGTCCCGGCTCCGCTCACCGATCGGCCTGGACCTCGGCGCCCGGACGCCCGAGGAGACCGCGCTCTCCATCGCGGCGGAGATCGTCGCCGCCCGGCGCGGCGGCACGGGCGTCCCCCTGACCGGCGGGGCGGCGCCGATCCACCGCGACCTGACGGGGGCGGCGGCCTGATCGTCCCGTCCGGGGGCTGTCCGACGGGGGCGGCCCGGGGGCGGCCCCGCCCGGGCGGGGCCGCGGGAAAGGCGGTGGTGGGGGCGGGGTTCGCCCGGCCGCCTGCACCGGGCGAGGGTCGCCGGTCCGGTCACCGGGCTGGTGCGCGACGTGTACCGTCAGCCGTCAGCCGTCAGCCGTCAGCCGTCAGCCGTCAGCCGTCAGCCGTCAGCCGTCAGCCGTCAGCCGTCAGCCGTCAGCCGTCAGCCGTCAGCCGTCAGCCGTCAGCCGTCAGGTGGCTGGAGGCTGGAGGCTGGTGCCGGCCCGCGCCGTCCGGTCGGCCGACGGCTGACGTGGTCGCCCGGGGTCCACCCCGTGGTCTCCCAGCGACCCCACCGTCAGCCCCGCCTCCCGGCAGTCGCGCACGACGCCGGGCAGTGCGCCGAGGGTGGCCTGCCAGCTGCCCGGGGCGGAGGCGTGGTCGGTGTCGTGGAGGAGGACCGTGCCGCCGCCGCGCAGGTCCGCCGCGACCGTGGCCCGCACCGAGGCGGGCGTGGTGTTCGGCCGCCAGTCCTTCCCCCATGCCGTCCACAGCACCGGCCGCAGCCCCGCCCGGCGTGCCGCGGCCCAGCGTCCGGAGGTGAGGATGCCGTAGGGCGGGCGGTACCAGCGCGGGGCGCGTCCGGCGGCCTCGCCCACCGCGCGGACGGCGCGCAGCAGCTCGTACGCGTCCCGGGCCGGTGACGGCAGCCAGGGGCGGTCGTGTGCCCAGCCGTGGACGGCGAGTTCGTGGCCGCGCCGGGCCAGTTCGCGCGCCGTCGCCGGGTGGCGCACGACGTTCTCTCCGAGGAGGAAGAACGTCGCCCGCACGCCGAGCTCGTCCAGTGCGTCGAGGAACCGCGGCGTGGACGCCGGATCGGGGCCGTCGTCGAAGGTGAGCGCCACGTGGTCGGGGCGGCCCTGCCCGGCCAGGCCCGGAAACAGGCGCCTGCGGAGTTCCGGCAGCCAGGTCGCGGCCGGGCCGATGTGGGCCAGCGCGACGGCGGCGACCGGTACGGCGGCGTACACCGCCGGTCCGACAGCCGGTCCCTGACGCATGGTGTCCCTCCTGTCGCCGTGCCGCGCAGTGCTGCCATGTCCCCGCCGGTCCTGGTCCCTGGCTTGTTCCCCGCGTTGAGGGCCCCGTGGCCCCTGCCCCTTGGCCCTGTGGCGTGTGGCCCCTGGCCCTCGGCCCTGGTCGCGGTCATGGCCCTGGGCCCGGTTCTGTCCGTGTTTCCGTGCCGTGACTGCCCGGCCGGGGGCCGTCCCGAGCCGCCGGGGCCGTGTCCCACGCCCCGTGGACCGACGGCGCCCGGGCCAGTCCGACGCTGCCGAGGCCGATCAGCGCCACGCCGATCAGCTCGGGCACCACCCGCACCCCGAGGGCGATCTCCTCGCCGAACAGGGCCCAGCCCAGGGCGACACTGGTCAACGCGTCGCCGAGGGTCAGTGCCGGCTGCGACGCCGCGAGGGTCCCCGCCCGCAGCGCGCTCTGCAGCAGCAGGAAGCTGATGACCCCCACCACCGCCATGGCGTACGGCGGCCACTGGGTCAGCACGGCGCCCACCCCCTGGGGGAGCCGCCCGGTGACCTCCTTCAGCAGCGCCGCCGTACCGCCGAACGCCACCGCGGACGCCGACCCGAACAGCGCGGCGCGGGGCGCGCCGCGCACCAGGCTGCCGAACGACGCGAGGGCGGTCACCACGACGAACAGCACCGGGCTCGCCCAGCCCCACCGCCCCGGGGTCGCGGTGTCCTGGCCGGCCGCCGGCGCGGCGGCGCCCAGGAACAGCGCGAGCCCCCCGGCCAGGGCCACGAACGCCAGCCAGGTCCGCGGGTCGGGACGCCGGTGGAAGACGACGCTGCCGACCACCAGGGTGAACAGCAGCTCACTGGCCATCAGCGGCTGGACCACGGCCAGACTGCCCACCGCCAGCGCGGCCCCCTGCAGCACCGTCGTCAGCGCGAGCAGCGCCGCGCCGCCCACCCAGTACGGGTCGCGCACCAGCCGCAGCAGGGAGCGCACCACCGTGTGAACGGCCCCCGCCCGGTTCTCGTCCAACGCCGCCGCCCGGCGCTGCAACACCGACGCCGCGGCGTTGGACAGCGCCGCGCACAGGGCCAGGACGACGGTGAGGACACTCACCGCCGCGCACTCCCGCTCATCCGGACCTCATCCGAACCGGGTGGCCAGCCGCCGGTACAGTCCCGGAGCCGCGCCCCGCACCCGGCACGGCAACCGGAGCCAGCCGGGGACGTACACCTCGTCCCGGCCCCGCACCACCGCGGTCCGCACCGCGTCGGCCACCCGCTCGGCGGACACGGGACGCGGCCGTGACCGCCGGTAGGGCGTCCCGCGACGCTCGAAGAAAGGCGTGTCCACGACACCGGGCACCACGTGCGTGACCCCCACGCCGGTGCCCCGCAACTCGTAGCGCAGGGCGTCGGCGAAGGCGCCGATCGCGGCCTTGGCGGCGGAGTACACGGCCTCGTCGCGTACCGCGACGCTGCCCGCCAGCGATCCGATCAGCACCACCCGCCCCGATCCCGCCTCCACCATGCCCGGGAGCACCAGCCGCACCAGCCGCAGGGTGGCCGGCACGTTGATCCCGAGCACCTCGTCGATGGCGTGCGGGGGCATGTCCAGGAACTCCCCGGCCCAGCCGACCCCGGCGCCGGCCACCAGCAGGTCCACCGGACCCACCGCGGCCAGTGTGAAGTCGGCGAGCTGCCGGTCGGCGCCGGGCAGGGTGAGGTCCGCGGCGAAGGCGGTGGCCGACGCCTCCTCGGCGACCTCCCGCAGCCGCGACGGGTCGCGTCCGCTGAGTACCAGCCGCCAGTCGCCCTCGTCGCCCAGCCGGCGGGCCACGGCCGCGCCGATGCCGGAGGACGCCCCCGTCACGAGCGCCGTGCGCGTCCGCGTGACCCGGCCGCCGACGGGCTCCCGCCGGGGCCTGGCACGCCCCGCGCCGGCCGCGGCGGCCTGCGGTCCGGGAGCCGACCGCGAGCGGGAGAACGCTTGGACCATGAGGACCACCTTGGCTCGGGGCGGACGCCGACGAGCGGCCGACCCGGTGGTCGGGCTCCGGCGTCCGGCCGGACGGGCGATCAAGGAGTATCCCTGACCGCACACCCGAAACGTCCGTATCCGTCATGGTTTGGGGTTTGTCGGACGGGCAACTTGGACCGCCGTGCATGCCCGCAGCTCATCGACCCCCCGCCGGCCGACGGCCCCGCCCGTGCCCCGGGGCGGACGGCGTCTGCTCGTGGTCAGCGCGAGCATGGGCGCCGGGCACGACACGGTCGCCGCCGAACTGGTCCGCCGGGCCGGGGAACGCGGTGACGACGCGTGCGTCGTCGACGTCCTCGCGTTGCTGCCGTACGGCCTGGGCGGCGCGCTGCGGCGCTTCTACCGCGGGTCGGTACGCCACTACCCCTGGGCGTACGCCGCTCTGTACCGCCTGTTCCTGCGTCCCGGCGCCGGCCGTCGGCCGGGTGGCACGCCCCTGGCGCGGCTCGCCGGCGGCCGGCTGCGGAAGCTGGCCGAGCGCACGGGCGCGGACGTGGTCGTGCCCGTCTTCCACCTCGGCGCCCAGCTGACCGGTCACCTCCGCGCCCGGGGCCTGCTGCCGGTGCCCAGTGTCGTCCTGGTGATCGACTTCGCCGTCCACCGGCAGTGGCTCCACACCGGCAACGACCACTGTCTGTGCCTCACGGAGCAAGCGGCCCGCGAGGTGCGGGAGAGCACCGGCGCGTCCGCGTCGGCGTGCGGCCCGGTCGTGGCTCCGGAGTTCTTCACCGACGCTCCGGGGACGGCCGAGTGGCGGAGGCTGTTCGACCGGCTCGGTCCGGGGAGGCCCGCCGTGGTGTTGTCCGCCGGTGCCTGGGGAGTCGGCTCGCGCCTGGCCGCCACCGTCCGGCTCCTGGCGGACCAAGGCTTCCTGCCGGTCGTCCTGTGCGGGGGCAACGAACGGCTGCGCCGCGAACTGTCCGGCACACCGGGCGTGGTGGCGCCGGGCTGGGTGACGGACATGCCCGGCCTGCTGCACGCCGCCCGCGCCCTGGTCGACAACGCCGCCGGCCAGACCGCCGTACAGGCGCTCGCCGCCGGGCTGCCGGTCGTGGGGTACCGCCCGATACCCGGCCACGGTGCGGACGGGGTCCGGCGGATGGCTGCGCTGGGCCTGTCGGAGGTGGCCGAGGACGACGCCGCACTGCTCGCGGCGGTGCGGCGGCTCACCGCCTCCGGTCCGGCGCGGCGGGAGCGGGTCGCCGCCGGACGGGCACTGTTCACCGACGACGCCCTGACCCGGCTCCTCGCCCTCACCGACGCCCGGCGGCCACGCCGGTGAGAGCACCCGCCGCACATCCACGCCCCTCCGGAGCTGCGTCTGCCTGAGCGGTGCTCGCCTGGAGCTGCGCCCGCCCGGAGCCGTGCTTGCGCGGGAGCCGTGTCCACCCAGCCCGCGTCGGCTCCGAGCCGCGCCCCGCACCGGCCCCGCACCGATCCCGACCGGCCCCGTACCAATCCCGACCAATCCCGACCGGCCCGGCTCCGCCCCCGCACCGGCCCCGGGCGGGACAGAGCCGTTTCCCCGCCCGGTCCAGGGGCACCCGGCCCGAAGGTGTACCGGCGGAAGGAGGGGACCCGTGCGGCTCGACGAATTCCTGACCTCGGTCCGTGACCGCGGCGAGTATCACAGCGAGGACGAGGCCGAGCAGGTCAGCGCAGCCGTCCTGTGGGCGGTGGCGTCCCGCGTCGGTCCGGAGGAGGCCGCCGACCTGGCCTCCGAACTACCGGCGCCCCTGGACGACGCGCTGCGGTTGGAACGCGGGCGTCCGGAGTCCTTCGGCCGTGAGGAGTTCCTCCGGCGCGTGGCCCAGCAGACCGGCGCCCGGCCGCGCACGGCGGAGTGGGACGCGAGTGCCGTGCTCTCCACTCTCACCGAAGCGGTGCCCGGCGAACGCATCGACCGTCTCCTGACCTGGCTGCCCGTGGACTTCGCCGACCTCTTCGGCCGGACCGCACAGCGCTGAGAGCAGCCCCGGCGCACGCGTGTGACCGACCGGGACGCCGGTCGAAGAGGCGGTCCCGCGAGGAGGCAGCCATGACCGACTGAGCGCCGTAGCCGTGTCGGACTGGCTTGCAGTACGCCTGGAGCTGACAGAGCTGACAGAGCTGACAGAGCTGACAGAGCTGACAGAGCTGACAGAGCTGACAGAGCTGACAGAGCTGACAGAGCTGACAGAGCTGACAGAGCTGACAGGGCTGACAGAGCTGAAGGCCGAGGAGTGAGCCCCGACGCAGCGGAAGCCCGAGAAGTGAGCCGGGAAGGGCGGGCCGGGAAGCGCGGGCCGGGAAACCGGTGCGGTGAGTGAGCGCTGTCCCGGGACAGCGGGCCGGGACGCGCGGGGCGCGCCCACCGGGTGACGTCAGTCGCGCTCGGCCGACTCCGCGCGGTCGGCGTGCAGCTTCTTCACGCGGGCCGCCTCCTTGCGGACGTCGGCCTGGACGGCCTGCTCCCGCTCCAGCCACTCCGGGCGCTCCTGCTTCAGCGTCTCGATCTGCTCGGTGGTGAGCGGCTCCGTGACACCGCCCCGGTGCAGACCCGCGATGGACACTCCCAGCTTGGCCGCCACCACCGGACGCGGGTGCGGGCCGTCGCGCCGCAGGTCCCGCAGCCATGCCGGCGGGTCGGCCTGGAGCGTGTTCAGCTCGGCGCGTGTGACGACGCCCTCCCGGAACTCGACGGGTGTGGCCTCGAGGTACACACCCAGCTTCTTCGCCGCGGTCGCGGGCTTCATGGTCTGGGTGTTCTGGTGCGACGTCATGGTGTCAAGGGTATCGAGCGTCAGAGCGACCGCCGACCACGCCGGGTGACCGCGGTGCGAGGGCCGTGCCCGGCCGGCCGCGGCCCTTCGGCCGCGGCCGGTAGCCTGGCCGGGTGACAGGCTCGGAAGAAACCCCCTCGTTCCGGCTCGCGTACGTCCCGGGGGTGACGCCCGACAAGTGGGTGCGCATCTGGAACGAGCGACTGCCCGACGTCCCGTTGTCCCTGAGGCAGACCACCCCCGCGGAGGCGGACGGCGTGCTGCTGGGCGGTGACGCCGACGCCGGGCTGGTCCGGCTGCCCGTCGACCGGACCGCCCTCAGCGCGATCCCGCTGTACACCGAGACCACGGTCGTCGTGGTCCCCAGGGACCACCTCGTCACCGCGGCCGACGAGGTGACCGTCGAGGACCTGGCCGACGAGATCGTGCTGCACCCCTTGGACGACGTCCTCGGCTGGGAGCGGCCGCCGGGCCGGCCCGCCTTCGAGCGTCCGGCCACCACGGCGGACGCCGTCGAGCTGGTCGCGGCCGGGATCGGTGTGCTGCTCATGCCGCTGTCACTGGCCCGGCTGCACCACCGCAAGGACCTCACGTACCGGACGGTCACGGACGCCCCCGAGTCGAGTGTGGCGCTGTCCTGGCCGGAGGACGCCCACACGGACCGGGTGGAGGACTTCATCGGCATCGTCCGGGGCCGGACCGTCAACAGCACCCGCGGCCGGCAGCCCGCCCAGGCCCGGACGAAGGGCGAGCGCACCGAAGGGGCCCCGGCCGGGCGCAGGACCGCCACCGGGAACCGGACCGGCGGCGGCGCCAGGGGCGGCTCCGGCACCGGCACCAAGGGTGGTACCAAGGGCGGGGCCAGGAGCGGCGGCAAGGGCGGCAACAGCAGCGGCGGCGGCAAGGGCGGCAGGCGCGGCAGACCCCGCCACCGTTGACGCGGCGGGGCCCGGGCCCCTCAGCGGACCGTCGGACCGGGCGTCGGCGCGGAGGTGTTGACGTCCAGCCCGGGCGGCTGGGTGAGGGAGAGCACCGGTTCGCCCGGCTGCGGCGCCGGCGGCGTGAGCTGCGCCTTCGGCAGGCCCGGCGCGGCCGACTGCTGGAAGTTGACCTGGTCGAAGTTGACCAGCCCGGTCTTCTCCAGCACGGTGATGTGGTCCAGCACGGTGTCGTTGGCCTGGTCGGCCAACTGCCGCACCAGGGAGTTCTTGGTGTTGGCGCGGATGTTGGCGATGGCCGGGAAGATCTGGCCGTGCGTGATGCGCATGATGTTGACCGCGGTGGTGTCGAACTGCCTGCCCGTGGTCCCGTCCACGGTCGACACGAACCGCTGCTGCTGCGGGGACGCCAGGTTGGGCAGGGTGATGCCGAGTTCGGGTGCGATTCTTCGGCAGGTCGCGTCGAGCCGGGCGTGCCCGACGACGAGGTGCTCGCCGGCCTCCTTCATCTCCGGTGTCGTCCCCCGCTCCATGGCCATCAGCCCCAGCGGGTGTTCCCACAAGCCCGCGGCACGGACCTTCACCACGAAGTCCCGGTCGGCCTCGGTGAGCGGCCCGTACCGCGTGTTGGTGACGACGCGGTCCTGGGCGCTGCCCGCGTTCTGCACCCCGAGCATGGTCGGGTAGGCGAGCGCGGTGAGGGTGAGGACCAGGGCACCGGCCACGAAGGCGGTCCCTGCCGTGGTGCGCGTGACGCGCATCGTGCCTCCTGGGACGAGGACAGGCTCGGACACCAGGAGATACGGATGCGGGCGGCGAACCGATCACTTCCTCGGGTAAAAGATTGACCCTCGTCAGTCCGCGCGGGAGAGGATCGCCGCGGTGGCCTCGTACGACGATCCGGACGCCACCGCCAGGGACACGCCCTCACCCGCCGGCAGTACGCCAGGGGGTCACTTCCGCGCCGTACGCCCGATCGACTCCACCAGGGGCAGCAGGCGGTGCGGGACGCGCTCGCGCAACGCCACCTCGCTGCGGGTGCGCACCACGCCGGGCAGGCTGATCAGCTTCTGGACCACGTCCTCCAGGTGCGCGTTGTCCCGGGCCACGACGCGGGTCAGCAGGTCCCCGCCGCCCGTGATGGAGAAGGCCTCGACGATCTCCGGGACGGCGGCCAGCGCCTCACCGACCTCGTCCAGGTGGCCCTGCGTGACCTCGATGTGCACGAACGCGAGCACCGGATGGCCCAGCGCGGCGGGGGAGAGGGACGGAGCGCTGCCGGTGATCACACCGTCACGCTCCAGGCGGTCCAGCCGGGCCTGGAGCGTGCCCCGGGCGATCCCGAGGAGACGGGCGTACTCGCGCACGCTGGTGCGCGGCTGCTCCAGCAGCAGCCGCAGGATGCGGGTGTCGAGTGCGTCGACCGCCACGGCGCCCGGCTCCCTTCGTCGGCCATTGGCTCTCCGGTGGCCGTGGAACGACCGTCGCTACTGTACCAACGGCACACTTCCGTGAGAGCCGGTTGAGCCAGTGGCGGGGAAGATGCTCCTATAGGTGGGTCGATGGCGCTGCGGATTCCGCGGCGCCTTTTTCATGCCGGTGACACAGGGGCCAGTGCGAGGGGGCGGTAGTCAGTGCTGAAGAGGGTGTTCGTGAGCCCGGACCCGGGACGGACGCGGTTGCGGTTCGCCGCCCGGGCCGTCCTCGGTATCGGACTGGCCGTCGTCGTCTGCGGCCTGGCCGGCACCTCCCTGATGGGGGCCGTCATCGGCGGGCTGGCCGCGCTGCTCGCCCTGTTCACCGTCACCGACGCCACCGTGCGCGGGCAGGTGGTCACCACCGTGCTGCTGCCGGTCACCGGACTGCCCGTGCTCACCGCCGCGGCGGCGCTGCACGACCACCCCGCGGCCCGCGACCTCACCTTCCTCGCCGTCGTCGGCGCCGGCGTGTACGCCAGGCGTTGGGGCCCGCGCGGGCACAGCCTCGGCGTGTTCGCCTTCATGACCTTCTTCATCGCCCAGTTCCTGCACGCGACCACGGACCGGCTGCCCGGGATGTTCGCGGCCGTGCTGCTGTCCGTGGCCGCCGCCGCGACGGTGCGCTTCGGTCTGTGGTGCTACGAGCGCCGCCTGCCCCCGCCCGCCGTTCTCGCACCGCCCGCCGGCACCGGGCTCGCCCGCGTCACCACCCGCCAGGCCGTCCAGGCCACCGCGGGCGCCGGCTTCGCCCTGGTCGTGGGCCAGCTGGTGTCCGACGAGCGCTGGTACTGGGCCGTCGGCGCCACCTGGTGGGTGTTCGTCAACACCACCTCACGCGGCGAGACCCTGGTCCGCGGCTTCCGCCGGGTCCTCGGCACGGTCGTCGGTATCGGACTCGGCTTCCTGGTCGCCGTCCCGGTGGCCGGGTCCGCGGTGCCCACGGCCGTCCTCGCCGCCGCCTGCGTCTTCGGCATCTTCTACACTGCCGCCGTCTCGTACACCTGGATGATGCTCTGCGTGACGCTGCTCGCCGAGCTGCTCTACGGTCTCCTCGGCGTCCTCACCCCCGGGCTGCTCGCCCTGCGGCTCGTCGAGACCGGAGTGGGGGCGCTGGGGGCCGTGCTCGCGGTGCTCTTCCTCCTGCCCGTCACCACGCACGCCGTCAACGACGCCTGGATCCAGCGGGCCCTGCGCTGCGTCCACGCCTGCACCGCCGAGGCGGCCGCCCGCCTCGCCGGGACCGAGGGCGCCGACCCGGCGCCGCGGGTGGCCGAGCTGGAGCAGCTGCTCGGCCGGGTACGGCTGTCGCTCGCCCCGCTCGTGCACCCGCTCAACCCGATGTACGGCCGTAAGCGCCGCGCCCGCCGCGTACTCGACCTGCTCGACGACTGCGCCCGGGAGATTCGCGGTCTGGTCGCCGTCGCCGCCGACCCCGAGGCCTCGCACGACGCACGACTGGCCGCCGCCTGCTGGCGTGTCGAGAACGCGGTCGAGGCGCTCACCGGAGGCGAAGCGGTCCCCGCCCGGGCCGACGGGTCCGGCACCACCGAACCCGCCCTGGCCCACCTCCACGGCGTGGAACGCGCCCTGGCCGAACTGGCCGCACCCCTGCGCGCCCCCTCCGGCTCACCGCTCGTCGGGGCCTGACCCCGTTCGGCCCCGCACCACCCGTTTGGTCTGGACCGCAAGAGGGCGGCTGCTACCGTCGCCCCGGGGCAGACGATCAGTCGGCACTCGACGAGGCGCCGCCCGAGGCGGCACGAGGCGGGACGAGAGGGGCCAGCGGTGGCGGACGGCGGCAGGCGGCAGCGACGGGCTTACATCGGGTCGTTCACGGCGGCCGGCGGGCCGGGCATCGTCACGGCGGCCGTCGCGCCCGGCACCGGCGCCCTCACGGTCCTGAACGGCACGGACCGCCTCCCCGACCCCTCCTACCTCGCCCTGGCGCCCGACGGGGAGACGCTCTACGCCGTCAGCGAGACGGCCGAGGGCGCGGTGGCCGCCTACCGGGTGGGCGGGGACAAGCCCGAGCCCGCCGGGCGGCCGGTGCCCGTCGGGGGCGACGGCCCGACCCACCTCAGTCTCCACGCCGGACACGTCCTGACCGCCAACTACGGCTCCGGCAGCGTCACCGCCGTGCCGGTCCGCCCCGACGGCTCCCTCGCCCGGGCCGCGTCCGGCGTCCTGCGGCACACCGGCTCGGGCCCGCACGCCCAGCGCCAGCAGGGACCGCACGCCCATCAGGTGCGGCCCGACCCGAGCGGGCGGTGGGCCGTCAGCGTGGACCTCGGCACCGACTCGGTACGGGTGTGCACCCTGGCGGACGGCGCCCTCGCCGTGCACCGGGAGATCGCGCTGCGCCCCGGCTCGGGCCCGCGGCACCTCGCCTTCCACCCGGACGGCTCCCGCGCCTACGTGGTCAACGAACTGGCGCCGACCGTCACCGTGTGCCACTGGGACGCCGCCGACGGCCTCCTGCGGCCCCTCGGCGAGGTACCGGTGCTGCCCGGCGTCCCGTCCGGCGACGCCTACCCGTCCGGCATCGTCGCCTCCCCCGACGGCCGCTTCGTGTGGACCGCGACCCGCGGTGAGGACGTGCTGTCCGTGTTCGTCGTGGAGCCGGACGGGCTGAGGCTGTCCGGGACCGTGCCGTGCGGCGGCCACTGGCCGCGGGCGATCGCCGAGTCGGGCGGCTTCCTGTACGCGGCCAACGAGCGCTCCGGAGACGTGACCTGGTTCGCTCCGGACCCGGAGACCGGCATCCCGCGACGCACCGGCTCACTCGCGGTGCCCGCGGCGTCCTGCGTGGTCTTCGGCTGACGACCACCGGTCTCACCAGGCCCGCGGACCCGTCGGCTCACTGGTGCCGCCGGTCCCATCGGACTCAGCGGTTCCGTCGGTCCCGTCGGACTCGCTGGTTCCGTCGGACCCGCCGGGCTCGCTGGTTCCGTCGGACCCCTCGGACCCCTCGGACCCCTCGGACTCGCCGGTTCCGCCGGACCCGGTCGGCTGCCCGGGGCGAGGCGGGGCGGTCGTGCGGCCGGTCCCTCCCGTCACACGGTGGCTCCCGCGCCGTACGACACGACGGAAGGGGCCCGCTCCGGCGGAGGAGCGGGCCCCTTCCGTCGTGTCGTACGTGTGGTCGTGCGGTGCCCGCGCGGGCCGTGCCCGTCAGCGCACCGGCGCGCCCTGCGGCTGCTGCGGCGAGATGCCGAGCGCCGTGGTGTACCTGGCCAGCGTCAGCTTGCCGATCGCCGGGTACGGGCCGAGCGGCTCGGCGGTGGAGCAGCCCGCCTCCTTGGCAGCCTCCTCCAGCAGGCTCGCCTCGATCTCCGGGCCGATCAGGTACGGCGCGAGCGCCAGCTGCTGCGACCCCGAGGAACGCAGCTGCTCGGCGACCGAAGCGATCGAGCCCTCCTCGTCCAGGGCCGCGGCCATCACCGGCACGGCGAGGCGCGCGGCGAGCAGCATGCCGGTGATCCCGGCCGCCTGCACGGCCTCGTCGCCGCCCACGGAGGCCAGGATGATGCCGTCCGCGGCGGTCGCCACGGTGAACAGGCGGGCACGGTCGGCGCGCGCCAGGCCGGCCTCGGAGAGCCGCACGTGCAAGGCCTCGGCCAGCAGCGGGTGCGGGCCGAGCACGTCGGTCAGTTCGGCCGCGATCCGGCTGTCCATGACGGCCTGCCGGATCCGGCGCAGCAGCGCGCTGTCCGGACCGGCGAGCAGCGGCACGACGACGGCGACGGGGCCCTCGGGCTCCGTCACCGCCAGCCCGGCGGCGACCGCCTGCTCGTAGCGGGCGGCGCGCTCCTCGGCGGTGCGCACGAGCACGGTCGACAGGGAGAGGAACTCCTCGTCGTCCCCGTCGAGGTGGCCGATCCGGGCGTCGAGGCCGGGCAGCTCGGAGCGGGCGATGCTGATGACCTCGTCGGCGAGGCCTCGGGTGGCGCCACTGGGCGTCCCCGGCACCGCGAGAACGAGCGCCGGCGCGCCCTCCGGAGCCACCAGGGGTTCGGGACGGCGGTGCCGTCCGGGCTGGCGGGGGCGCGGCATTCGTACTGGCAGGCCGGACGCGGGCCCAGTGGGGGAGCTCATGGCGCCGCATGTTACTGGTTTCCCGGGTTTCCCTGTTCGGGGAGGGTGCAGGTGAGCGGTATCCGTCCGGTTTTGTCTGAAGAGTGATGTACGGATCGGCTGACATCGGCACGATTCACCTCGCCGGAGGACCGATTACCGGCCGTACGCTCCAGTCGTCAACCACAGCAGGCTGTCATCGCCCGGAAGGGCGAACGAGCCGGTCACCAGGTCCGTCGCGATACGGACCGCGCCCCGCAGAGGATCACCCTCCGCGGCCGTGCGCCGGGCGTGCGGCAGTCGCTTTGCCAGCGCCTCCTCCAGAGGTGCGAGGAGGGGCTCGCCCATCTTCAGCAGGCCGCCGGTGACCGCGACGCGCGGCTCGCCCCCGGGCGGGCACACCGCGGCGGCCGAGTCGGCCATGTGCCGCGCGGCGGCCCGCAGGATGTCCGCGGCGACGGGGTCGTCGGCCGCGCAGGCGGCCACGTCGGGCGCGAAGGAGGCCAGGACGGCCGGTCGGTCCGTACGCGGGTAGAGCCGGCCGGGCAGCCCCGCCACCGGCCCGAACCGTTCCTCGGCCCGGGCCAGCAGGGGAGCGGAGCCGCCCCGGCGCCCGTCGTGGGCGCGCAGCGCCGCCTCCAGACCGGCCCGGCCGATCCAGGCGCCGCCACCGCAGTCGCCCAGCAGATGACCCCAGCCGTCCGCCCTGCGCCAGCGCGCCAGGTCGGTGCCGGTGGCGACCAGGCCGGTGCCGGCGGCGACCACCGCTCCGGCCCGCGGACCGAGGGCGCCGACGTACGCGGTGACGGCGTCGGCGACCAGGGCGACCGTCCGCACACCCAGCTCACGGGCCAGCGCACCGGGCAGTTCGGCGCGCAGGGCGTGGCCCAGGGTGGCCAGCCCGGCGGCTCCGACGACGACGGTGTCGAGCCGGGGCACGCCGGTCTCGGCGGTCAACGCCCTCGCCATGGGCAGCAGTTGCCCCATCAGGTGCCCGGGGTCGATGCCACGCGCGCCGGTGCGCACGGGCTCCCGCGACGTACGCCGCCCGAGCCCGTCCGGACCACCCCCGCCGTCACCGGCCCGGCCGACGACGACGCGCAGGCCCGAGCCCCCGGAGTCGACGGCGAGGTAGCCGCCGCTCACGGCAGGCGCCAGTCGACCGGCTGACCTCCCAGTCGGACCAGCAGGTCGTTGGCCCGGCTGAACGGCCGGGAGCCGAAGAATCCCCGGTCGGCCGACATCGGGGACGGGTGCGCGGACTCCACGGACGGCAGGTCGCCGAGCAGGGGACGCAGGTTGCGGGCGTCCCGGCCCCAGAGGATGGACACCATCGGCTTGCCGCGCGCCGCCAAGGCCCGGATCGCCTGTTCGGTGACGTCCTCCCACCCCTTGCCGCGGTGCGCGGCGGGCTTGCGCGGGGCCGTGGTGAGTGCTCTGTTGAGCAGCAGCACGCCCTGCCGGGTCCACGGGGTCAGGTCCCCGTTCGAGGGCTGCGGGAGATTCAGGTCGGCGTTCAGCTCCCGGAAGATGTTGATGAGGCTGCCGGGCAGCGGACGCACCTCGGGCGCGACCGAGAACGACAGGCCCACCGCGTGCCCCGGAGTGGGATACGGGTCCTGACCCACGATCAGGACCCGGACGTCGTCGAAGGGCTGCTGGAAAGCCCGCAGGACATTCGGTCCGGCCGGGAGATAGGTGCGTCCGGCGGCGATCTCCGCGCGCAGGAACTCACCCATCGAGGTGATCCGACCGGCGACGGGTTCCAGAGCCTTCGCCCAGCCCGCTTCGACGATTTCGTTCAAGGGTCGTGGTGCCACGGGCGTCACCCTACTGCCGTACGGGTGACGCCGATCAACCGGTGGCCGAAGCAGTCCCCCCGGGTTCGGTTCATCGGACGACGGCCGCCCGCACGCACAGCACGTCCGGCAGGTGGGAGGCCAACTGCTCCCAGCTGTCTCCGTCGTCGGCCGACGCGAACACCTCGCCGTTGCGGTTGCCGAAGTACACGCCCGCCTGCTCGGCGTCGTCGGTGCACAGGGCGTCGCGCAGCACCGTGCCGTAGTGGGCCTCCTGGGGCAGTCCCGCGGTGAGCGGCTCCCAGCTCCTGCCCGCGTCCTCCGTGCGGAAGACCCGGCAGCGGTGGTCCGCGGGCACCCGGTCCGCGTCGGCGTTGATCGGGAAGACGTACGCGGTGTCGCCGCGGTGCGGGTGGGCGGCCACCGCGAAGCCGAACGTGGACGGCAGCCCCTCGCCGATGTCCGTCCACCGCGCGCCCGCGTCGTCGCTGCGGTACACCCCCCAGTGGTTCTGCAGGTACAGCCGGTCGGGCGTCGCCGCGTCCCGCGCCACCTTGTGCACGCACTGGCCGAACTCCGGGTCGGGGTCCGGCAGGAAGACCGCGGAGACACCCGAGTTGGACGGCGCCCAGCTCTCGCCGCCGTCCGTCGTGCGGAACACGCCCGCGGTCGAGACGGCGACCGTCACCGACCCCGGGTCCCGCCGGTCGGTGAGCACGGTGTGCAGCCCTTCCCCGCCGCCGCCCGGCACCCACCGGGACCGCGTGGGGTGCTCCCACAGGGGCCGCATCAGCTCGAAGCTCTCGCCGCGGTCCTCCGAGCGGTACAGCGCGGCCGGTTCCGTGCCCGCGTAGACCACGTCCGGCTCGGCGGCGGCCGGGTGCAGCTGCCACACCCGCTCCAGCGAAGCGCCGGTGTCCTTGGGGAACTTGACAGCCGGCTGCGCCGGTTCCGTCCAGGTGCGGCCCAGGTCGTCGGAGTGGAACACCGACGGGCCCCAGTGCGCGCTGTCGCCGCCCGCCAGCAGTCGCGGGGTGCCGCCGCGGGTGTCGAGGGCGACCGAGTAGACGGCCTGTGCGTTGAAGTAGGGGCTCTCGTCGAACTCCCAGGTGCCACCCCGCCGGCGCCCGATGAACAGGCCCTTGCGGGTGCCCACGGCGAGCAGTACCTCGGTCATGCCGATCACCTCCGCGGCGTCCTCGTCGACGCCTTTGTCTCGGACACGGGCCAGTCTGCACCCCGGCACTGACAGTCACCTCTGGGAAGGGAGTCGCCGCAGGTCAGAGCGGTGGTGTCGGATCCGTAGGGGTGGGTCGGCGCCGGCCGCCAGGCCCGCGCCCGGCAGGCACCGCGCCAGGGCGCCGTCGAGGCCGGCCCCGGCGGGCGGCGCGCCGGACGCCTGCCCCGGTCGCCTGCCCCGGTCGCCGCCGGGCAGGGCCGCGCGGGAGGCGCCGGCGGGCCGGCAGAGAAGCAGGGAGGAGGAGGCCGGGAGGGGAGGCGGAGAGGCGGAGGCGGAGAGGGGGCCCTGGAGGACGAGGGCCCGGTCGGCGGGAGCCTCCAGGTCCGGGTGCGGGGCGCCCGGACCCGGAGCGGCGGGATCAGCCGCCCGTCACGCACGGATCACTTGTAGGTGATGTCGGACGACGCGTACTTGCAGTGTGTGCCGTCGGGTCCCGAGCCGTTCGAGCCCGGCTCGTCTCCGTCGTCGTTGCCGATGTACTTCTGGCACGGGACGATCTTCTTGCCGCTGTCGCCCACGATCGTGATGTTGCGCAGGGTCGCGCTGTCGCCGTAGTTGGTGTTGATGCCGGCGATCCGGCTGCCCTTCCAGCTCACCTCGATGGTGTTGAGGTTGATCGTCCGCTTGTACTGCGTCGAGCAGTTGCCGCAGGAGCGTACGAAGGTGCCGAAGTTCTTGACGGCGAAGTTGGACACGTTCAGCGTCCCGGCGCCGTTGAACTGGAACACCTTGTCGTCGGCTTCCTTGGCGCCTCCGCCGGAAACGGTGTAGACGTTCGACGAGGAGGAGCCGCGGAAGGTCGCCGCGTCCTCGCCGACGTCCTCCCACCAGACGTTCTGCAGGGTGCAACTGCCCTTGCAGTGGATGCCGTCCGCGGCGGGAGCACCGATGATCACGTTCTTGAGGACGGCGCCGGGTGCCAGTTCCAGGATCGGTCCCTGGTCCTCGTCCTGGCTGCCGGAGCCCAGTTCTCCCGTGCCGTAGAGGCGCTTCATCCCGTAGTCCTTGGTGCCGGAGACCGGGATGGTGGCGGAGACGCCTGTGCTGCCGTTGGGGGCCGGCCAGGTGGCGGCGTGTGCCCCGGCCGCTCCGACTGACATGAGCATGCCAACCGAGAGTCCGAGAGCGGCCAGCGCGCCGGTCGCGGCGCGCCGGTGCGCGCGGGCGCGTGTCGCAGCAGTCATGTTCTGATCCCTTCCGTAGGGAGTGGGGGTGGAACGGAACATGTACGTGAATGCTGTTTGTGCTCGTGTTGGTGTCGCGCACGCTGAGCGGCCCACGAGGCGACGCAAGGGTGGTCGACAGCGTCCGCGACGGTCACGCTGATGAACGGACCGTAGAGGGCAAGCGCTTTCTAGTCAACGCTTCGCGCGACGATCCCCTTCACACGGCCCGCCCGTACTGATCCGGCACCCGGATCTCGTCACCGAGTTCCCGGGCCGCGTGCTGGGCCCAGGAAGGGTTGCGCAGCAGTTCGCGCCCCAGGAGGACAGCGTCGGCCTCGCCGTTGGCCAGGATCTTCTCGGCCTGCCCGGCGTCGGTGATCAGGCCGACGGCGGCGACCGGCAGCGTGGTCCCGGCCTTCACGCCCGCGGCGAACGGAACCTGGTAGCCGGGCCCGGTCGGGATGCGGACGTGCGGGACATTGCCGCCGGTGGAGACGTCGAGGAGGTCGATGCCGTGTGCCTGGAGGTCCCGGGCGAAGCGGACGGTGTCCTCGGGTGTCCAGCCTCCCTCCTCCAGCCAGTCGGTCGCCGATACGCGGAAGAACAGCGGCTTGTCGTCGGGCCACACCTCGCGCACGGCGTCGACGACCTCGAGGGCGAAACGGGTGCGGTTCTCGTACGAGCCGCCGTAGGCGTCGGTGCGGCGGTTGGAGTGCGGGGACAGGAACTCGTGGATCAGGTAGCCGTGGGCGCCGTGGATCTCGGCGACCTCGAAACCGGCGGCGAGGGCCCGGCGTGCCGCGTCCGCGAACCGGCCGACCACCTCCTGGAGCTGCGCGACCGTCAGTTCGTCCGGTACCGGGTGGCGCTCGTCGAACGCGAGCGCGCTCGGCGCCACCGGCTGCCAGCCGTACGCGTCCGGGCCCACCGGGGCCCCGCCCTTCCAGGGCTGTGCGGTCGACGCCTTGCGGCCGGCGTGTGCCAGCTGGATCGCCGGGACCGTGCCCTGCTCCCGGAGGAAACCGGTGATCCGGCGGAAGGCCTCGGTCTGGGTGTCGTTCCACAGGCCGAGATCCTGCGGCGAGATGCGGCCCTCGGGTGACACGCCGGTGGCCTCGACGACGATCAGGCCGGTGCCACCGGCGGCGCGGGCGCCGTAGTGGGCGACGTGCCAGTCGCCGGGGACGCCCGCCGAGGGGCCCGTCGGCGCGGCGGAGTACTGGCACATCGGCGGCATCCAGGCCCGGTTGGGGATCGTGGTGTCGCGCAGCCGGAGAGGCTGGAAGAGGGCGCTCATGGAGGGCTGCTCCCGGGGTCGGGGAAGGGCGGAACCGCTCGTACGATAGCCCTCGTAGTACGGTGGATGTCAAACTACGGTGACCTTCGTACAATGGTCCCTCGACGAAGGCCCCTCCTGGGCGATGGGTCCCTCCCGGACGACTGGAGCCGCCGTGCCCCCCGCCATCACCGCCGCCGCCCGTGACCTGCCGCATCCGGCGCGCGGCGCGATCCGGCTGGAGAACGTGCTGCACGCGCTCTCCGACCCGGTGCGGATGCGGATCGTGCGGGAGCTCGCGGCCGACCGCGGGGAGCTGTTCTCCTGCTCGCACTTCGACCTGCCGGTGACCAAGTCCACCACCACGCACCACTTCCGGGTCCTGCGCGAGAGCGGGGTGATCCGGCAGGCCTACCGGGGCACGGCCAAGATGAACGGCCTGCGAGGGGACGACCTGGACGCGCTCTTCCCGGGGCTGCTCGACACCCTCCTGGCTGCCGCGGCCCGCCAGGACGCCCGCCTCGGCTCCGACTGACGGTGCCGCGCGGTGCGGCGGCGCTCCGTGTCGCCGGCCGAGGCGGGAGGGCGCCGGTGGCGCCGGCATCCTTCCGGCTCAGCTCCGCCGACGGGGTGCGCGTCCGGGAACGCTGCGCGTTCCGTGCGTGTTCTGTTCGTACGGAATGTGATCATGAGGTTACGTTGCGTGTGTGCTCGAAGCGTCCTTCGTTGATCGTTCTCTTCGGCTTTCCGACCGCTGTCCGGACGACGGGGAGATGTCCGTGCGGCAGACCTGGGCGGTGCGCGAGGACGGCGGTACGGCCTCCTGGTTCGACGTCCGGCTGACGTTCACCGACGGCGCCCGGGTGGAGGCGCTCGCCGTGCTGTGCGGTCACGTCCTGATGATCGAGGACGTACGGGCCGAACCGCCGTTGTCCCTCGACGACCTGGCCGCGCTGGCCGAGTGGCTGGAGAGCCCGCTGTTCGAGGCGTGCGTACCGGCTCCCGCCGGTGCCGCGCGGGTCGCGTCGCGGCGGGCCCGCCCCGCGTGGCCGCGCGGCAGGGAGAGCTGCCGGCTCGTCGCCCAGGAGTACCGGGCGGCCCGCGCCGAGGGAGCCGATCCCGTGCTCGCGGTGATGGATGCGACCGGGCACGGCCGGCGGAAGTCGCTCAGGCTGATCGGTCAGGCGCGCGACGAAGGCTTCCTGGCACCGCGTCGCGCGCGTCGCTGAGGCGCCGCGGGGAGGCGTCAGAGCATCCCGCGCATCCGGGAGATCTCGCTCGTCTGCTGGGCGACCACGTCGTCCGCCATCTCCTCGACCTGGACGTTGTTGCCCTGCGCCTTCACCTCCGTGGCCATGCTGATCGCGCCCTCGTGGTGAGTGATCATCAGCTTGAGGAAGAGCTGGTCGAAGGCCTTGCCCTTCGCCGCGCGCAGCTTCTCCAGCTGGGCCTCGGTCGCCATCCCCGGCATCGCGGCGTGGTCGTGTCCGCCGCCCGTCTCCTCCTCGCCGTGGGTCTTCAGCCAGCCCTCCATCGCCGTGATCTCCGGTCCCTGCGCGGCGGAGATCCGGTCGGCGAGCTTCTCGACCTGGCCGGACTCGGCGCGTTCCGGGACGAGTCCGGTCATCTCCAGGGCCTGGGCGTGATGCTGGATCATCATCCGGGCGTAGGAGACGTCCGCCGAGTTGGGGGAGTCGTCGTCGGCGCGCTGCCGCTCGGCGTCCTGCGCGGACAGCGTCCGGTTGCCCTCGCCCGGCTTGCCGGGGGCGATCACCGAGGGCCCGGCCGGGGCCGCCGCCCCGGTGTCCGGGCCGGAGTCGCAGGCCCCGAGTCCGAGCACGGCCAGGGCGGTCAGTGAGGCCGTGACGAGCGACGCGCGGGTCGACGCGGGACGGAAGGGCACAACGACCTCCTGTGGCTGGGGCCCCGATGGGGTGGGAGGGGCCCGGAACACCTCGTGAGTGGAACGACCGTCTTAGCACGCTTCCGCGGGCCATTGATCGGAAAACTTCAAAGCGAGTTCGTTTCCCCCTGTTGATATGTGCATGGCCAAGACGATACTGCGGGGTGCGTGAACCGTTCCGACGGGAACGGACGTAGGGAGGAAACAGTGACCCTGTTCAACGACCCGCGAACGCGGCGCAGACGCCTGGGAGTCGCGGCCGCCGCCGCCGGACTCCTGTCCGCGCTGCTCACGGCCGGCCCGGCCGTGGCGACCCCCGACCCGGGGGACGGCCCGGCCACGTCCCAGGAGGTGTCCAAGAGCGCGCGCGCCGAGGTGCGCGAGGCGATCGAGAGCGGCGCGATACCCGGTCAGGACGAGGTGGTCCACTCGGACAACATCGAGCACCTGGCCAACATCCCCAAGGACGCGCTGCCCGGCACCAACTCGGACCTGGCCTTCCAGGGCCGGTACGCCTTCGCCGGCAACTACGACGGCTTCCGCATCTTCGACATCAAGAACCCGAAGAAGCCGAAAACCGTCGCCCAGGTGCTGTGCCCCGGCTCGCAGAACGACATCTCCGTCTCCGGCGACCTGCTGTTCCTGTCGACCGACTCCTCGCGCAGCGACAGCAGTTGCAACAGCACCACCCAGCCCGCGACCGAGAAGTCCTCCTGGGAGGGCATGAAGGTCTTCGACATCAGCGACAAACGGAACCCGAAGTACGTCGCCGCAGTCGAGACCGCCTGCGGTTCGCACACCCACACCCTGGTGCCCGAGCGCAGGAACGTCTACGTCTACGTCTCCTCGTACTCGCCGAACGCCGCCTACCCGGACTGCCAGCCGCCGCACGACGGCATCTCCGTCATCAAGGTGCCGCGCAACGCCCCCGAGCGGGCGGCCGTGGTGGGCTTCCCGGTGCTGTTCCCCGGTGAGGGCCCCGACGGCGGCGGCAACCCGGGCGGGCCCACCAACCCGGGCGTCTCCAAGACCACCGGCTGCCACGACATCACCGTTCTGCCCTCGCAGGACCTGGCGGCGGGTGCCTGCATGGGCGACGGCATCCTGTTCTCCATCAAGGACCCCGAGCGCCCGAAGGTCATCGACCGGGTCCAGGACAACGTCAACTTCGCGTTCTGGCACTCGGCGACCTTCAACCAGAAGGCCGACAAGGTCGTGTTCACCGACGAGCTGGGCGGCGGCGGCGCCGCGACCTGCAACGCGGAGATCGGCCCGAACCGCGGCGCCGACGGCATCTACGACATCGTGGGCAGGGGCGACCACCGCGAACTGGTCTTCCGCAGCTACTTCAAGATCCCCCGTCACCAGGCGGACACCGAGAACTGCGTCGCCCACAACGGCTCGCTGATCCCGGTCAAGGGCCGCGACATCATGGTCCAGGCCTGGTACCAGGGCGGTGTCTCGGTCTGGGAGTTCACCGACTCCAAGCGTCCGAAGGAGATCGCCTACTTCGAGCGCGGCCCGCTGACCACGGACGGTGTCACCACGGGTGGTTCCTGGTCGGCGTACTACTACAACGGCTACATCTACTCGAACGACATCGCCAAGGGCTTCGACGTCCTCAAGCTCAGCGACCGGCGCACCGACCCGGCCAAGCGGGTCCACCTGCGCGAGCTCAACACGCAGACCCAGCCGGACTACTTCGACTGAGCCGGCCGGTCCGCTCCGTCGGCCGGGTCCGCCCGGGCCGGCCGGACGGACCCGCCGGTCGCGAAGAAGCGGGAGAGGTCCGTGTCGCACACCGTCCCGCCGGACGCCTCGGTGTCCGGCGGGACACCCAGTTCCCACGCCAGCCGGTAGCGCCCGAACAGCTCGGCGCGCAGCGCCGGCACGGGCATCGGCGCGCCCGGCACCAGAGCGGCGAAGACGGCGCCCATGAGCAGCGCGCGCAGCACCGGATAGTCGCGGTCGACGTCCCGGGAGCCGTGCCGGGCGACCGTGTCCCGCAGCAGCTCCGCCAGTCGCCGCTGCTCCGGGCACGGCACGAAACCGACATCGGCCTGGAGCAGGCCCGCCATGTGCTGGCGCATCAGCACCGGACGGTCCCGGGCGAGCCCCAGGACCGCGTCGATGGCCCGGGCCATCCGCTCCCGCCCCTCGGCGGTACGCGGCTCGCGCTCCAGTGCCTCCTCCAGTGTGCGGTGCATCAGCCGGTGCACGGCGGACTGCACCAGCTGGCGCTTGCCGGGGAAGTAGTACGAGACCAGACCGCGCGCCGACCCGGCCCGCTCGGCTATGTCGCCCAGCGTGGTCGCGTCGTACCCGTGCTCGCCCACCAGCTCGACCGCGGCCTGCAGGAGCCGCTCCTTGGAACGCCGCCGCAACTCTTCATTGACCGAGGCGCTGCGCGGGGACATGCTGTACTCCTGCGTTGACTGGCTGACAGCCAACTATACTCAGCGCAGGCGGACGGGCCCTGGTGGGTCCGGTCCGGCTACGTCTGCCTCGGGCGACACGGGGGATCGTCCGAGGCGGGCGGTCCGCCCCACTGGTTGCCTCGGGCTACGTGACGAAGCGAAGTGGTGCCTCCGGACGGTTCCGTCGCAGCGCCCCGTGCCGGAACCGCCGCGGCCAGGTTGGCCGCTCGCTCGCCGGCGGACGGTCCGCGCTCAGGGCAGACGGTCCACGGCGCACAGGGGCCGGCTTCCCGTACGGACGGAAGGGCGGATACGGGGATCGCGTCCGCGCGGCCGGTGCGGCCCCCGGCGGCGGGGCGCACGGCCGGGCCCCGTGCAGCCGTGGCCGCGGCCCGACGTGTCACGGATGCCGTCGGCGGTGGACCAGTACCGCGACGGCCACGACCAGGGTGCCCAGGAGCCAGCCGCCGACGACGTCCGTGGCCCAGTGGACGCCGAGCCACACCCGTGTCACGCCGACGCCCGCCACGGAGACCACCGCCAAGGCCAGAGCGGTCGAGCGCGCGCCCCGGGCGGCGCCGCGGTCGTGGACCAGCCACACCAGCAGGCCGCACACGAACGTGGCGGTCATGGCATGGCCCGAGGGGAAGGCCGCGAAGTGCGCGGAGTCCACGGGGTCGGGCCAGACCGGGCGGGGCCGGTTCACCGCCGCCTTCAGGGCCTGCTGGAACAGGCTGCCCAGCAGACAGGACGTCCCCAGCCACACGGCCGTCCACCGGTCGCCGCGCCGCAACCACAGCCACACCGCCACCACCGCACACAGCAGTCGCATCGTCCACGTGTCCCACACCCAGTCGGTGAGGATCCGCATGGCGTGCGTGATGCCCGGCTCGTCGACCGCCCAGCGGTGCGTCGCGCCGGCGATGTCGTCGTCCAGGACGATCAACGGGCGCCACTCGGCCGCGACCAGGGTGAGCAGCAGCGCGGAGCACAGGGCGAGCACCCACGTCGTACGGAGGGCGGCACGGGACCGCGGAGGGCCGGGCGGGGATTCGACGGGTGGCGTCTGCATGCTGCGATACTCGCGGACTCGGGCGTTCCGGGGCCAATCCCCGGAATGGGGCGGGCGGTACGGGATCAGCCCAGTGCCCGCAGACCGGGAACGAAGGCCACCAGCACCGGCACGACCGGGACCAGCGAGGCTGCCGCGGTCAGCCGTACCCGCCGGGCCGCCGTCAGCCGGTCCGGCGGGGTGAGCAGCCGGTGCACCCGCTGCGGGACCTGCGCCTGCGGGGTCGGACACGGCCCGAACACCCCGCGGCCCTCGTTGAGTTCGACCAGCGCGAGGGCGGTCGTCAGCCGGCCGAAGCGGCGGGAGGCCACGTCGTCGGCGGCCAGCTCGACCAGCCGGTGCATCTCGTCGCGGAACGCGGCGAACACCGGGACCTGCGGGAATCCCTCCGCCAGCGCGGCCGAGCAGTGGAGCAGCCAGTCGTGCCGTGCCCGCGCGTGCCCCCTCTCGTGGGCGAGGACCGCGTCGAGCTGCCGGCCCGTGAGACGGCGCAACGCGGCGGTGGTGACGACCAGCTGCGGGGGAGTGCCGGGCAGCCACCAGGCGCCGGGCCGCTCGCCCTCCAGGACGACCAGCGGGTCCGAGCCGGGCACCTCGCCGGGCAGCAGCGGCACGCGCAGCAGGAGTTCGGCCCGGCGCCGCCGACGCCGCGCCCGGGCCCGTACGACCACCCGGACCAGCATCGCGAGGCTCCACAGCCCGCCGCAGGCCAGCGTGACGGCGGTCGTGTCCGCCCAGGGGCCGGACGTGCCGAGCGCGTAGGCCTCGGCCACCGGGCCCGGCGCCGTCGCGAAGACGTGCCCGCCCACCGCGTGCCAGGCCGCCGCCGCGCTGAACGTCATCGACAGCGCGCAGCACAGGAGCACGGCCGCCACGACGCACTGCCACACCCACAGCGCGACCACCGGTTCGCGGTCCGGCCAGTCGGCCCGCGCGAGCAGCCTGGGGGCGAGGACTGCGGTCAGGGCACCGAGCAGCAACAGTGCCGCGGGGAGAATCATGGGGGCAGCCTATGAGCGCCGGGGCGCCGGGTGTACGGCCCACCGCGCAAAGTGACGCAGGCAACGGCGCCTGCCGGCCGGTCGCGCGAAGTGCACGCAGGTGACGGCCTCTGCCGGCCGGTCGTGCGCAGGGACGCGGGCGACGGCGCCTGCCGGCCGGGCCGGGGATGGTGTGCGCACCTGCCCGGTGCGGCGGGTGCCGACGCCGGATGTCACACGGCCGCCAGCATGGCCAGCATCGCGATCCCCATGGAGAGCCGGCAGGCCAGCGCCAGCTCCGGCCGGTCGCCCCACCCCGCGGCCGGCAGGCCCCCGGCCCCGGCTCCGGCCCTGGCCCCGGCCCCGGCCCCGGAGGCGACGGGTACCAGGCGTACGCCGGTCAGCAGCACGTACCCGGTGAAGTAGAGCAGCAGCACCCCGGTCAGCACGGGGAGGCCGGAGGCGCCGTGCCCGTGGGCGGGGGAACCGGACATCGCCACCGCCATGTGGACCATGGCCGCGGCCCCGACGAGGTGGTGCAGATGGTGCCGCCCGGACCGGGCCGCCCACAGGGCACGCAGCCCGGCCGCGCCGAACACCGCGGCGTAGACCGGCCAGGCCCACGGCGGCGGGGTGAACGCCGCCGCCGGCACGGCCATCGCGGCCATGCCGAATCCCATGAGGGCCTCGCCGCCCGCCGCGCGTCGCTGCTCCTCGACCCTGCTGCGCATGCGCAGCAGGCAGTAGGCGCCGGTCGTCGCGCACAGCGCGACCAGCAGCCATCCGGACGACGCCGGTCCGTGCACGCGTGCCTCCCCGCTCGACGCTGGCCGGTCGGTCAAGGACTGCCCGGGCCGCGCGGCGCACACGCGAGCGCAAGGAAGTACACGGGGAGTATTCGGGGGAGCGCGGTGGCTCGCCGCAGGTGGGCCGCGGAAGCCGGGCCCCCAGAATCATTTTACGGATAAAACACATGTTAAGCTTTATTCCATGAGCAGTGCGACCCCCGCCTCCGGCGTTCCACGCGGCCGGCGTCTGTCCCTGACCGGCGTACTGCGCCTGCGCCGGCCCTCCGAGATCTGGTTCAAGCCCGCCCTGAGTTCGGTCGCCGCCGTCGCCCCGCCCAACCTGATCCTGCTCACGCTCGGCCGGCTCGACCTGGCGCTGTACACCATGGCCGGATCCCTGTGCGCCCTCTACGCCCACAACCGCCCCTACGCGGTGCGGGCCCGCGTCCTGGCCCGGGTGGTGCTCACGATGCTCGGCGGTGTGGCCGTCGCCCTGGTCACCGCCTCGCTCACCCGAGACGCCGTCGTGCTGGTCACCGTCGGCGCCCTGCTGGCCGCCGTGCAGAAGACCCTGTGCGACGTCGCCCGCTTCGGTCCGCCGGGCAACGTGGTCCTGACCTTCATCAGCTCCGCCGCCCTGTTCGTCCCGCAGACCCTCGGCCAGGTCCCCGCCCACCTGGCCCTGGGCGCCGCCGCGGGTGCCTGGGCCTGGCTCGTCGGCATGGCCCCCGCGCTCGTCCGACCGCACGGCCCGGAACGCCGCGCCACCGCCCAGGCCCTGGTCGCCGCCGCCGAGTACGCCGGCACCCACGGCACCGGCGACGGCCACATCCCCGCCCGCGCCGCCGGTTACGCCGCCGTGCAGGCCGCCTGGCAGACGCTGCTCTCCCTCCCCGCGACCGGCAGGCACGCCACCACCCGGCACGCCCTGGAACGCCTCGTCGTCCGCGCCGAGGTCGCGCTGGCCGCGCCCGCCGACACCGACCCGGAGCGGCTGCGCACCTGGGCCCGCGCCCTGCGCGGCTCCGGCCGCGTCCCCCGCACCGGCGGCGCCCCGGGGGACGCCGACGAACTCCTCGGCGTGGAAGCCGAACTCGCCGCCCGCCCCACGCCCCTGGGGCAGCGGCTCGGCCCACTGACCCCGATCGCCCTGCGCACCGCCCTCGGCTGCGCCCTGGCCGGCTACGCCTCCCTCGCCCTCGGTGTCGGCCGCCCCTACTGGGCCCTGGTCACCGCCGCCGCCCTGTACCAGGCCAACATGACCCTGACGTGGAGCCGCGCGGTCCAGCGCGTGGTCGGCAACGTCGCCGGGGTGCTGGTGTTCGCCGCCATCGCCCCGCTCGCCCACCTGGGCCAGGCCCTCCTGGTCCTGTTCTGCCTCGCCCTCAACTTCGGTGCCGAAGCGCTCATCACCCGCAACTACTGGCTCGGCAGCGTCTGCGTCACCCCGATGGCGTTGCTCATCACCGAGTTCACCGGGTACCAGGCACCCGGCGAGCTGATCACCGAGCGCGTGGTGGACACCCTCGTCGGCGCCCTGGTCGGCTTCCTGGCCGCCGTCGTCGTCACCAACCGGCGCGCGGGAAGCCGCGTCGGACAGGCGGTGACCGCGGCCGACCGTGCCCGCGAACACGCCGCCCGCCTCCTGGCCGATCCCGACCCGGCGCCCGGCGCCCTGGAGGCCGCCCGCCGGAGTCTGGCCGCCGCACTGACCGACCTGCGGACCACCGTCGACGCGGCGGCCGGTGAATGGTGGGGACGCGCCGTGCCGCAGGAGAGGGTCGTGCTCGCCGAGCAGTCCGGACACCGTACGCTCGCCGCAACGGTTCGACGCCGTACAGCGCGTCCGGACCGGGACACGGGCACGAGAACGGAGGACGTACGGCCATGACCGCAACCGACGGGGGCTCGGCGGCCGGGGGCGACGCGAGGGGCGGACCGGGCGGGGACACCGTCGCCGCGGTCGTGCGGCAGTGGCGGGCCGTCCACCCCGACCTCGACACCGGGCCGATGGAGATCATCGGCCGTATCAACCGCTGCGCGGCCCTCCTCCAGCAGGCCGAGGACGCCCCGCTGCGCCGGGCCGGACTCAGCCGCGCCGAGTTCGACCTGCTGGGCGCGCTGCGCCGCACCGGGCACGAGCTGACCCCCGGCGACCTGGCCCGGGAGACCTTCTCCTCCGGCGCCGCCGTCACCAAGCGCCTCAAGCAGCTCAGCGAGCGCGGCCTGGTCGAGCGGCGCGGTGACACCCGCGACCGCCGGGTGGCACACGTCCGGCTCACGGACGCCGGACGCGACCTCGTCGACGGCATCCTGCCCGAGCAGCTCGCCTACGAGTCCGCCGTGCTCTCCGGCGTCGACGGGGCCGAGCAGGACGAGCTGGCGGTGCTCCTCGGCGGGCTGCTGGGCCGCCTGGAGGGCCGCCTGGGCGCACTGCGGGGATGAACGGCCCCGGGACCGGACGCATGCCGGACGGGCGCCTGCCGGAGGGGCGCCGCGAGGACCGGCGGGGCCTGGAGCCGGTCGGGTGGGTGCCGTGAGGGGCGGGGTGTTCGTGAGGCCCGGCGAGCCGGCGCCGCTGGGACGGGGAACCCCCGGCCCCACGGCCCACGGCCCTCCTCCGGGTCCCCCGAGCCGGCGCCGTCGCGAGGTGCCCCGGTCCCGCCCGGCGGGCCGTTCAGCCGGTCCAGTGCCCGTCGCCCGCCCGGTAAACGCCGAACATCCCGCCCTGCGGGTCCCGCAGTACCGCGATGCGCGGGCCGTCGGGCGGGGAGGTGGGCAGCATGAGCACGGTGCCGCCGGCGTGGGTCGTGTCGGCCGCGGCCGTGTCCACGTCCGCCACCGCGAAGTACGGCAGCCAGTGCGCCGGCACCTCGTGCGGGAACTTGTCGTCCATCGTCACCATGCCGCCGAAGCCGGCGCCGGCGATCCGCCACTGCGGGTAGCGGTCCGAGGTGGTCACGTTCCAGCCGAACACCGTGGTGTAGAAGTCGGCGGCCCGGTCCGGCTCCCGGGTCAGCAGCTCCACCCAGCCCAGCGAGCCGGGCGCGTCGAACAGCCCGGCGCCGGGGAAGCCGCCCGCCTGCCACAGCTGGAACACCGCCCCGGTCGGATCGGCCGCCACGACGGACCGGCCCGCGTCGAAGACGTCGGCGGGGCTCCGCACGACCGTCCCGCCGGCCGCCGTCACCTGTCGTACCGCGGCGTCCGCGTCGTGCACCGCGAACGACACGTTCCACGCGACCGGCTGCGCCTGCTCGTACAGCGGGGCCAGGCCGGCGACCGCCGCGCCGTCGAGGCGGGCGATGGTGTACCCGCCCGGCCCGCGGCGGGAGTCGGCCTCGGGGCGCCAGCCGAACACCGCGGTGTAGAACCGCTCGGCCGCTTCCAGGTCGGTGGTCCCCAGCTCGGCCCAGCAGGGTGCACCGGGCACCGGTTCGTGGAGCTTCATCGCGTGGGGCGTCCTTCCGCTCGGCCGCAGACTCCGTCCCCCTCCAGCACGCTAAGGCCGGGCCCGGGCCGGGGCCATCCGGCACGCGCCGCCCCGCTGCCTCAGATGCCGGGCCGGTAGCGCAGCGGATGGTCCGCGGGCACCTCGACGAGGACGATCCGGGTGCCGTCCGGGTCCTCGATCCACATCTCGATGAGTCCCCACGGCTCCTGGACCGGGGGCCGGACGATCTCGACGCCCCTGGAGCGCAGTTCGTCGTGGGCCGCCGCCGCGTCCTCCACCTGGAGCCACAGCTTGAGCGCGGGCGGGGACGGGGCCTCGGCGCGGCCGGAGACCTCCAGGAACCCGCCGCCGAGGAAATAGACGGTGCCCCGCTCGGGACCGGTGCCGAACTCGCGGTGGACGGCGAGGCCGAGCTGCTCGCCGTAGAAGGCGCGGGAGCGGTCGGGGTCGGAGGGGCGGAGCAGGACGCGGCTGCCGAGTACGTGCACCATGCGCACCGAGCCTAGCGGCGGCGCTACTCTCGTCGGTGCCCGCGCCGCGCCCGAGAGACCACCGGAGGCACCCCATGGACACCACCGTCGGCCGACTGACCTACCGCGACGCGACGGACGCGGACGTGGACGCCGTCGTCGCGCTCGTGGAGTCCGCGTACCGGGGCGAGTCCAGCCGGGCCGGGTGGACCACGGAGGCGGACATCCTCCACGGGCAGCGCACGGACCCGCAGGGCGTGCTCGAGGTGGTCAAGTCGCCGGACAGTCGCCTGCTGACGGTCGAGCGCGACGGCGAACTCGTGGCCTGCTGCCAGCTGGAGCACCGCGGTGCGCACGCCTACTTCGGCATGTTCGCGGTCAGCCCGGCCCTCCAGGGCGAGGGGCTGGGCAAGGCGATCCTCGCGGAGGCGGAGCGGCGGGCCCGCACCACCTGGCGCGTGAGCGAGATGCACATGACCGTGATCTCGGTGCGCGAGGACCTCATCGCCTGGTACGAGCGCCGCGGCTACCGCCGTACGGGAGAGACGACCCCCTTTCCGTACGGCGACGAGCGCTTCGGCATCCCGCAGCGGGCCGACCTGCGGTTCGAGCTGCTGGTCAAGCCGCTGGCGTGACCCTCGGGGCGCCCGGGGGAGTCACGCGGTGAAGCGGCCGGTGCGCTTGATCTCCGGGTAGTCGGTCGTCGCGCCGTCGAGGCCGAGGGCGCGTACCAGCCGCAGCTGGTCCTGGGTGTTCACCGTCCAGCACAAGACGCGCAGGCCGGCCTTGCGGGCCCGCTCCACGATCTCCAGCGTGACGCGGTTGATGTCGAGGCACAGCGTCCCGGCGCCGGCCGCGACGGCACGGTCCACGACCTCGGGTCCGTAGTACTGCGCGACCAGGGCGGTCCGCACCCCCGGCACCAGCCGGGCGATCTCGACGATGGCCTCGTCGTGGAACGAGATGACCTCCACCCGGTCCACCAGGCCCCGCCGGTGCATCACCTCGGCGAGTGTCCGCGCCGCCGCCGCGTCCTTGATCTCGGCCTGCAACGGCACCGACACGGCGTCCAGCACCTCCTCGAAGACCGGGATCCGCTCCCCGCGGCCCGCGTCGAGCGTCCGCAGCTCCTCGAGGGTCTTGTCGGCGATCGCGCCCGTGCCGTCCGTGGTGCGGTCCACGTCCGCGTCGTGCATGACGACGAGTGCGCCGTCCTTGCTCAGGTGCAGGTCCAGCTCGACGACGTCGAGGCCGGCCTGCTCGGCGGCGACGAAGGAACGCAGGGTGTTCTCGGGCTCGACACCCATCGCTCCGCGGTGACCGATGGTGAGGAAGTTCAAGGCTCGACTCGCTTCCGTCGACGGCGGCGATGGCAGGGCGCAGCCTAACGGCCCTGCCGGACCGTTTCCCCTGCGCCGCGCCTGGTATACGGACTCAGGCACCCGGCAGGAAAGAATGCGGTTAAGGGCCGGGTCAGGCAGGATAATTTACGGGGGCTCCCCTTGCTGGGAGAAACCTCGTATGCCTACGGTGTCCTGACGTGGCTTCTTTCGTGGAGGATGGGACATGACGGAAATTCTTGTGCAGGTGGGTGCGGAGGAGAAGGTTCCTCCGGTGAGCAGGGTGGTGGAGCACCCGGCGTGGCCCGTGCTCAAGGATGCCGTGGAGCGGATCAGGCCATGGCAGTCCAAGGACGGGTCGATCGACTTCGACACCGAGGGCGCCCCGGACCGGGCCGTCGCCGAGGACGCCGTACGCCGTGTCGCCGACGCCGTCCAGCGGCTCTCCCCGCTGCTCCCGCACGACCGCGCCTACCACGAGGCCCTGGTGTCCGACCTCGGCCGGTGGGCCGCCGGCGGCTTCGAGGTGCCCGACTTCCTCGACTCGCTGCTGGCCTTCCAGCCCGCCGCGAGCCGCGCGGACGGCCTCCAGCACCTGGTCGTCTTCCCGATGTACACGCAGAACGGCAACCCGGACCGCAACCTCGAAGCGGTCGTGCTGCGCATGGTCTGGCCCGACTGGCTGGCCGAACTGGAGCGCACCCGCTACGACAACCCGCTCTTCTGCGGTATCACCTTCGAGGACTTCACCGCGGGCTACGACACCAACTCGGCCGTCCTCTTCCCGGAGACCATCGCCGTGCGCGAGGCACCCGAGCGGTTCTCCTGGGGCGGCATCTTCTGCGACCGCGAGGCCGCCCGGTTCCGCCGGGTCACCGAGGCCGCCGTCGGCATCCTGGGCCTGGAGCTGCCCGAGGACGTCGCCGCGATGGTCGACGACCAGAAGCGGTGCGAGGAGGCCTTCGTGCTGTGGGACATGGTCCACGACCGCACCCACAGCCACGGCGACCTGCCCTTCGACCCGTTCATGATCAAGCAGCGCCAGCCGTTCTGGATGTACGGCCTTGAGGAGCTGCGCTGCGACCTCACCGCCTTCAAGGAGGCCGTGGAACTGGAGGCCGACGGCGTCCCGCAGGCCCGTGACGTGCAGTACGCGGTCCTCTTCGACCGCATGTTCCGTTTCCCGGTCACCGGCGAGCGCGTGCGCAACTACGACGGTCTGGGCGGTCAGCTCCTCTTCGCCTACCTGCACAAGCACGACGTCGTGCGCTGGACCGACAACAAGCTCTTCATCGACTGGCAGCGCGCCCCGCAGGTCACCAACCAGCTCTGCGCCGACATCGAGTCGCTCTACCGCGACGGCATCGACCGGCCCAAGCTGGTCCACTGGTTCGCCGGCTACGAGCTGGTCTCCACCTACCTCGCGCCTCACCCGGGCTCGAAGTGGGCCAAGGGCCCCGACGCCCTGGACCTGACCCTGCCGCCGCGCAAGCTCGTGGACGACGTGCTTCCGGACGAGTTTCCGCTGAGCATGTTCTACGAGGCCCTGTCCAAGAAGCTGAAGAGCGTGATCGCCTCGACCCGGGGCATCACCAGGGACGGCGCCGAGCGGGCCGCCGCGTGAGCGACGGCACCGGGCAGGCACAGGCACAGGGACAGGCACGGGCTCGGGAGGCGAGGACCATGGGGAACGGGGCGCTCGACGGCGCGGTGATCGCGGTGGCGGGAGCGGGCGGGCCCGCCGGACGGGCCGCACTGCTGCGGCTCGCCGAGGCGGGCGCGACGGTCGTCGGCTCGGACAACGACCCCCAGCGGCTGGCGGAGGCGGTGGACGCGGCGCGCTACGCGCACGGCGGCGCCGCGGTCACCGGAGAGACCGTCGACCTGCTCGACCTGGACTCCGCCCGTGCGTGGGCCGACCGCATCGAGAAGGACTTCGGCCGGGTCGACGGCGTGGTCCACCTCGTCGGCGGCTGGCGCGGCAGCCAGACCTTCACCAAGACGGACCTCGACGACTGGGACCTGCTGGAGAAGCTGCTGATCCGCACCGTCCAGCACACCACCCTCGCCTTCCACGAGGCGCTCCAGCGCAGCGACCGTGGCCGGTACGTCCTCATCAGCGCCGCGGGTGCGAGCAACCCCACCGCGGGCAACGCGGCCTACTCGGCAGCCAAGGCCGCCGCCGAGGCGTGGACGCTGGCCATGGCGGACTACTTCCGCAAGGCGGGGGGCGAGCAGGGGCCGACGTCGGCGGCTGCCATCCTGGTGGTCAAGGCGTTGGTGCACGACGCGATGCGCGCCGAGCGTCCCAACGCGAAGTTCGCGGGCTTCACGGACGTGCGTGACCTCGCCGAGGCCGTCGCCGGAGTCTGGGAGAAGCCCGCCGCGGAAGTGAACGGAAACCGTCTGTGGCTGACCGAGAAGCCGTGAACCCCCCGAAGACCGACGCGCGTCGCCACCACGACCCCGAGGTCCGCGGTTTCGCCAGTGACAACTACGCCGGCGCGCACCCCGAGGTGCTCGCGGCCCTGGCGCTGGCCAACGGCGGGCACCAGGTCGCGTACGGCGAGGACGACTACACCGAGAACCTCCAGCGCGTCGTCCGCAGCCACTTCGGCTCCGGCGCCCAGGCGTTCCCGGTCTTCAACGGCACCGGCGCCAACGTCGTCGCGCTCCAGGCGGTCACCGACCGCTGGGGCGCGGTGATCTGCGCCGAGAGCGCGCACATCCACGTCGACGAGGGCGGCGCCCCCGAGCGCATGGGCGGCCTGAAGCTGCTCACCGTCCCCACCCCCGACGGCAAGCTCACGCCCGACCTGATCGACCGTCAGGCGTACGGCTGGGACGACGAGCACCGCGCGATGCCGCAGGTCGTCTCGATCACCCAGAGCACCGAGCTGGGCACCCTCTACACGCCCGACGAGATCCGCGCGATCTGCGAGCACGCCCACGCGCACGGCATGAAGGTGCATCTGGACGGCTCCCGGATAGCCAACGCCGCCGCCTCCTTGGACGTGCCCATGCGGACGTTCACCAACGCGGTCGGCGTCGACCTGCTCTCGCTCGGCGGCACCAAGAACGGTGCGCTGTTCGGCGAGGCGGTCGTGGTCCTCGACCAGGACGCCGTACGCCACATGAAGCACCTGCGCAAGCTGTCGATGCAGCTCGCCTCCAAGATGCGCTTCGTGTCGGTGCAGCTGGAGGCCCTGCTCGCGAAGGACCTGTGGCTGCGCAACGCCCGCCACGGCAACGAGATGGCGCAGCGCCTGGCCGAGGGGGTGCGGGCCGTGCACGGCGTGGAGATCCTCTACCCGGTGCAGGCCAACGCGGTCTTCGCCCGCCTGCCGCACGAGGTGAGCGAGCGCCTGCAGAAGCGGTTCCGCTTCTACTTCTGGGACGAGGCCGCGGGCGACGTCCGGTGGATGTGTGCCTTCGACACCACCGAGGACGACGTGGACGCCTTCGTGGCCGCCCTCAAGGAGGAGATGGCGCGCTAGCGGGGACCTCCGAATCCTGCATAGGTATGCGGTCACCTGAAAAGTCATTGACTGGAGGGTGATCGCTTTCCTATGCTCTGCGGGCATGCAGCTGATCCAGGAAACCCCTGACCTGTCCGCCTATCCGGCCGCCGACGACGTCATCGACCACCATCATCCGCTGGTGCGGGAGGTGGCCGGGCGCCTCGCCAAGGAGGCGGAGGACTCGTATGCCTATGCGCGGCTGGCCTTCGAGTTCGTGCGCGACACCATCCCGCACTCGCAGGACTCCGGTGACCCGCGCGTCACCTGGCGGGCCTCCGACGTCCTGGAGCGGCGCACCGGCATCTGCTACGCCAAGGCCCACGCGCTGGCCGCGCTGCTGCGTGCCGAGGACATCCCGACGGCCCTGTGCTACCAGCGGTTCGACGTGGTGCACGGGCTCGTCGCCGTACGGTTCGACGGGGCCTGGCACCGGCAGGACCCGCGAGGCAACAAGCCCGGCGTGGACGCCCGGTTCTCGCTCGGGCGGGAGCGGCTGGCCTTCACGCCGGACACCGCGGCCGGTGAGGCGGACTACCCGCGGCTGTACGCCGCGCCGCACCCGGCGGTCCTGGACGTCCTGAAGGCGGCCACCGACCGGGCCCACCTGTGGGCGACGCTCCCGCCCGGGCTGCCGTCCTGAGTGGTCGCCGCCGGACGTTCCTCGGGGGTTGACGTGACGGCCGGTCATGTGGGCCGGGGTGCTCGGGCGGGCAGACCGCCGAAGGGGCGCGGTCACTCCGGTTTCAGCGGGGCAGCCCCAGCTCGCCTGCACGCATCCCGGCCTGGAAGCGGGGGCCGGCCTCTAGGCAGTTTCGTTTGGATCAGTTGGTCGTTGGTCCGGGTGTGCCGTTGACTGATGCGCAGTGGGCGCGGATCGAGCCGTTGCTCCCGGACCGGACGCCGAGGCGGGGTGGCCGGTGGCGGGACCAT